>NZ_CP157390.1:1566814-1880177 GCF_040050925.1 Leifsonia sp. NPDC080035
GACCACCGCGAGCAGCGGGTCCGCCGCCGCCTCGCCGCAGATGCCGACAGGCTTGCCCTTCGCAGCTCCGGCCGCGCCGACGTCGCCGATCAGGCGCAGGACGGCGGGATGCCACGGGTCCTGGAAGCCGGCGACCGAACCGAGGAGGCGATCGGCGGCGAGCGTGTACTGCGTGAGGTCGTTGGTGCCGATGGAGGCGAACGCCGCCTCCTCGAGCACGCGGTCGGCGAGGAGCGCGGCGGACGGGACCTCCACCATCACGCCGACGGTCTTCAGCCCGAACTCGCTCGCGAGCCGGACGAAATACCGCGTCTCTTCGACGGTGGCCACCATCGGCGCCATCACCCAGAGGTCGGCGTCGGTGCGGGCGTCCGCCTCGGCGAGAGCGGTCAGCTGTTCGCGCAGGATGTCCTCGTTGGCGCGCAGCGCGCGCAGTCCGCGCAGGCCGAGGGCCGGGTTGTCCTCGTGCGCGTCGTTGAGGAACTCGAGCGGCTTGTCCGCGCCGGCATCGAGCACGCGCACGACGACCTTCTTGCCGGGGAAGGCCTGCAGCAGCTTCGCGTACTGGTCGCGCTGCTGCTCCACCGTCGGCGCCATCCGCGCGTCCAGGAAGAGGAACTCGGTCCGGAACAGGCCGACGCCCTCCGCCCCGGCCGCGAGAGCCGCGTCGGCTCCTTCCGCGGAGCCGAGGTTCGCCAGCAACGGGATGCTGGTGCCGTCCGCGAGCACGCCGGGCTCCAGGCCGCCGGAGAGGGCGGCCTTCCTGTCCTCGATGCGCCGTTCGGCGTCGGCCCGCTGCTCGGGAGTGGGGGAGACGGTCACCGTTCCTGCTGCGGCGTCCACGATCACCTCGGTGCCGTCCGCGAGCCCGTCCGCGCCCGCGACGCCGACGATCGCGACGATCGCCTTCTCGCGCGCGAGGATCGCGGTGTGCGAGGTCGGTCCGCCCTCGCGCGTGACCAGGCCGAGCACCTTGCTCAGGTCCAGCAGCGCGGTGTCGGCGGGGGCGAGGTCCCTGGCGACGAGGATGTACGGCTCGTCCGACTCCGGGACGCCGGGGGCGGGGCGGCCCTCCAGCGCGGCGATGACCCGCTGGGCCACGTCGTCGAGGTCGGTGGCGCGCTCGCCCATGTAGCCGCCCAGGCCGATGAGCATGTCGCGGAACACCGCGAAGCCCTCGTACACGGCCCGCTCGGCGGTCTTGCCGCCGTCGATGCGGGAGGCGACGTCGTCGGCGAGGGTCGAGTCCTCCGCCATCATCGACTGCGCCTCGAGCACGTCGGAGGCGACGCCGGTCACCTTCGCGGCACGGGCGCGGAGATCGGCGCCCACCGCGGCGACGGCCGCGGTCACGCGGGCCTTCTCCTCGTCGGGCGTGCGGGTGCTCGCCTCGTCGGCGGGCTCGGGGAGCGGATCGGACATCCGGAGCACGCGCCCCAGCGCGAGGCCCTGGCCGATGCCGGCTCCGGTCAGCTGCGTCGTCGTGTCGCTCATGATCAGGCGTCGTGGTCCGTTGCGAGGATCTCGGCCAGGTCGTCGAGCACCGCTTCGGCGTTCGGCGCGTCCGTGGTGAGCACGATCTTGTCGCCGTGGTCGATGCCGAGCGAGATCACGCCGAGGATGCTGCCGGCGTTCACGGCCTTGCCGCCCTCCTTCGAGAGCTGCACCGTGGCGCCCGAGTTGTTCACCGCCTCCACGAAGAGCTTCGCCGGCCGGGCGTGCAGCCCGTGGCTCGATCCGACAGTGATGATCCGCTCAGCCATGGTTGGTCTCCTTCTGTTCCGTGGGCGAGATGCCGTCCGCTCTCATAGTGCCGCCGCTTTCGCGTCGAGGGCCAGATCGAGCGCCCGGCCTCCGTCGAGCGCGGCGGGCGACACCGGCGGAAGGACCGCGACGGCCGTGCCGGTCTCGGCGGCCCTGGCGCGCAGGCCGGGCACCGAGGATTCGAGGTGCGCGCCGACGAGGACGACGTCGACGCCCTCGAACGAGTCGAGCTGGCTCGCGCTCCCGGCGGCGACGTCGGCCTGCAGCCCGCGGGCGGCCGCGGCATTGCGCAGCTTCACGGCAACGAACGTGCTGGAGGCGCCCGCGCCGCAGACGACGACGATCTTCATCGACCTGGCCTTTCGAGTGGAGCTGATGGATCGTCTGCCATGCTCCCTCCGCGCGTCCGCCGGTTCCAGCAGCCTTTCTTCCGGGGGTGCGGAAAGCCGAGCGGAAAGCTCTCGTCCGTGCGCCGAGGGGTGGTTGACTCGGTACGGAAAGGCGGTGCCCGGTGGCGCTCTCGGCGAAGCAGGCGAGGATGCTCGACATCCTCTCGCGTCGTGCTGCCTGGGTGACGGCCGCCGAGCTCGCCCACGACCTCGGGGTGACCACGCGCAGCATCCGCAGTTACGTCGCCGCGCTCGGCGGCGTCGTCGAGTCCGGCCCGAACGGGTACCGGGTGCGGCAGGACGCCTACGCCGCGCTGCTCGCGGACGCTGACCAGGACGCCGACTCCGGGTCGCCGCAGGAGCGCCTCGTCTTCGTCGCGCGCCGGCTGCTCGACGAGCCGGAGGGCATCGACGTGTACGAGACAGCGGACAGCCTGTATGTGAGCGAGTCGACGATCGAATCGGATCTGACCCGGATGCGCGGCCTCCTCGCCGGCACAGAGCTGACGCTGGAGCGGCAGGGCCCGATCGCGCGGCTCGCCGGGCCGGAGATCGCCAGGCGCAAGCTGATCAGCCGGCTGTTCCGCGACGAGATGCGCCAGAGCGTCGTCGACGTCGCGCGCATCCAGGAGGCGTTCGCCTCGCGGGGGCTCACCGAGTTCAAGGGCGATCTGGTCGCGATGCTCGACGCACGCGGGTTCTTCGTCAACGAGTACGGCATCAACGACGTCCTGCTGCACATGGCCGTCGCCCTCGACAGGGTGGCGAAGGATCGCGTCCTGCCGGCCGCGGGCGACCCCGGCGTGAGCGAGACCATCCGCTCGCTGGCCGATGACCTGGGCGGGCTCATCCGCACGCACTTCGACGTGGAGCTGGACGCCACCGAACTGCGCTACCTCGCCATCCTGATGCGCACCAGGGTGATCGCCCCCGGCGCGGGCAGGGACACGGTGGAGGAGTTCGTCAGCGAGGACGACCTGGCGGTCGTGCGCGGCATCGTCTCCCGTGCCTCCGCCGAGTACCTCGTCGACCTGCGCGACGAGAACTTCATCGTGCGGCTCACCCTGCACGTGCAGAACCTGGTGGCGCGGGCCCACGAGAAGACCTACTCGCGCAACCCGCTCACCCGGTCGATCAAGAGTTCGTACCCGATGATCTACGAGCTCGCGGTCTACATCGCGAGCCGGTTGCAGGCGGCGGAGGGGATCGAGGTCAACGACGACGAGATCGCCTACATCGCGATGCACGTCGGCGCCTACCTCGAGCAGCAGTCGCGGCGGAGGGACGCGGTCACCTGTGCGGTCGTCTGCCCGAACTACTACGACATGCACATCCTGCTCCGCGAGCGACTGGAGGCCACCCTCGGCGACGAGCTGGACATCACCACCGTGATCACCACGGCGGATGCGGACTGGTCGACCATCGACGCCGACCTGGTGCTGACCACGATCGATCCGCGCGGCCGGCGGGAGAACGCGATCATCGTCCAGCCGTTCCTCACCGAGACCGACGTCGACCACGTCCGTCAGTCGGTCGCCCGCATCCGGCGCCAGCGCCGCAGGGCCGCGATCAAGAGCGAACTGCTGGAGTACTTCGACGAGAGCCTGTTCCTGCGCAACTTCTACGCGCGGGATGCGATCACGATGATCCGCGCGCTCGGCGACAGGATGATCGCGGCCGACGCGATCGACGCGGAGTACGTCGCCCAGTCCATCGAGCGCGA
Source organism: Leifsonia sp. NPDC080035 (assembly GCF_040050925.1). NCBI lineage: Bacteria > Bacillati > Actinomycetota > Actinomycetes > Micrococcales > Microbacteriaceae > Leifsonia > Leifsonia sp. NPDC080035. The sequence goes on from NZ_CP157390.1 coordinate 1,570,691, forward strand.
GCAGATGTCGTCCACGGCGTTCACGGACTCGCTGGCCGTGCCGCACGCGATGACCATGAGCGCCAAGCGCACCGCCATCGCGATCGTCGTCAACGACACGGCGATGGACTGGGGCGACGCCCGCGTCAACGTGATCGCCTTCATCGCGTTCTCGGCGGGCGGGAGGGCGGCCTTCCAGACCGTCTTCGACCAGTTCGTCGAGGTCTTCTCCGACCGGGAGGCCGTACTGGGTCTGATCCGCAGGGCGGACACCTTCACGGCGTTCATCGACGAGCTGGTGCGCATCATCGACGCGTGACCGCCCCGGACGCGGACGAGGCCCGCGGGGCGAACCCCACGGGCCTCATCGACGCTGTCGCGTCAGTTGGCGGTGACCAGGTACGTCACCGAGACGCCGGGCGTGCCGACGGCGACCGTGTACGTGTCGTTCACGAAGACGGCCTTGGTGTCCGTCGCTCCGGCCTGGGCCTTGTAGCCGGCCTTCTCGAGGGCGGCCTTGGCGTCGGCGAAACCGGTCTTGTTGTCGGGCTGGACGGTGACCGACCAGCCGTTGGCCTTGTCGCCGCGGGCGACGAGGATCGTACCGGGGATGAGCGGGACGTCGCTCTTCGGGAAGTCCGACGGGAGCGACTGGGAGGCGGCTTTCGTCTCCGAGGCGGTCGGGCTGTCGCTCGCGTTCGAGCCGGTGCCGGAGCAGCCGGCGAGCGACGCGATTGTCAGGGCCGCCACGAGAGCGGCAGGGGCGATCATCGACTTGGCTGTGCGCATATTTCTTCCTAGTGCTGTATGTGGTGCGGTGTGCAACATACAAGCCTACTGCGCGACCACCGACGGTGGACCCTCCGGTCTGCCCGGGAGGGCGCTCAGCCGAGCAGCAGCGAGCTCAGCTGGTCGGCAGAGTGCACGACCGCGATCGCGCCGGCCGCCTCGGCGGGGGAGCCGTAGCCCCACTCGACGAGGATCGTCGGCAGGCCGTGCTCGCCCGCGCCCTCCACGTCGTACTGCCGGTCGCCGACCATGACGGTGTGCGCGAGGTCGACGCCTTGCTCGGTGAGCCGGCGCAGCGCCTCCTCCACCACGTCCGCCTTCGCGCTGCGGCTCTCGTCCTCCGTCGCGCCCGCGATCACATCGAAGTACGACGCGAGGCCGAAGTGCTCCAGGATGCGGACGGCCTGCACCTCTGGCTTGCTCGTGGCGACGGCGAGCGGGATGCCTGCAGTGTGCAGACGCTGCAGCAGGCCGCGGATGCCGGGGAAGACCGCGCTGTCGAAGGCGCCGCTGGCCGCGTAGTCGACGCGGTACACCGCGAGCGCGTCGCGGGCGGCCGCCTCGTCCATCCCGGCCATGCTCTGCAGGGAGTCGAGGAGCGGCGGACCGACGTACTCGACGAGCTGGGCGGGCGCCGGGACGGGCATCCCGAGGGTCTCGAAGGTCCGGGCGAGGGAGGCGGTGATGCCGGGGGCGGAGTCGGTGAGTGTGCCGTCGAGGTCGAACAGGATGCAGGTCCAGGTTCGGGTGACGGTGGTCGTCGGGGTCGGGTTGGTCATAGCAGTCCCATGATATGTGGCGTATTCGTGTGCGCCCTCAGTGCTCGCTGAGGGCGGACTCGATGTGCGAGCGGGCGACCACCATCGTGTGCGGGGCGCCGGGATCGAACTGCACGGCGACGAAGTCGGCGGTGCGGATGTAGCCGAGCGCCTCGGTCGCCGGCACGATGACCGCCTGGACGCGCGTGCCCTTCCCCGTCGCGGCGCCGACGGCCGTGCGCAGCGCCTTCATCGAGGTGAAGAGCGGGAGGACGGCTTCTCCGGTGGTGGAGCTGATGGTCCGCAGCCGGACCTCGTCGGCACTGGAGCCCGTGACATCGACCACCAGGCCGCCCTTCTGCGCCGCGGCGAGCAGCGCATCCAGGTTCTCCATGGTCGGCTCGGCGGCGATCGCGGCCAGTGCCGTGCGCACCGGGCCGTTCTCGTAGCTCTGCGGGAAGCGTCCCTGTGGCGCCGCCATCAGAACAGCCTCGAGTCGCTGTCGTCGAGGCCGCGCATCGCGTCGTAGTCGAGCACGAGGCAGCGGATGCCGCGGTCCTCCGCGAGGGTCCGCGCCTGCGGCTTGATCTCCTGCGCGGCGAAGACGCCGGACACCGGCGCGAGCAGCGGGTCCCTGTTCATCAGTTCCAGGTAGCGGGTGAGCTGCTCGACACCGTCGATGTCACCGCGGCGCTTGAGCTCGACGGCGACGGAGGCGCCGCCCGCGTCCCGCGCCAGGATGTCCACCGGCCCGATCGCGGTCATGTACTCCCGGCGCACCAGCACGTGACCGTCGCCGAGCAGGTGGATCTGCTCCGCGAGCAGCTTCTGCAGGTGCGCCTCGACGCCGTCCTTCTGCAGGCCGGGGTCGATCCCGAGCTCGTGGGCCGTGTCGCTGAGCACCTCGTGGATGGAGACGACGAGCATGTCCGCCGTCTTCGCCTGGGTGACGCGCCAGACCTGCGTGATGCCCGCCTCGCGCTGCAGTTCGTCCGGCTCGTCGACCGTGAGTGTGCACGGCGGACTCATCCAGTTGAGCGGCTTGTACGAGCCGCCGTCGGAGTGCACGAGCAGGCTGCCGTCGGCCTTGAGCATCAGCAGCCGCTTCGCGAGCGGCAGGTGAGCGCTCAGCCGGCCGGCGTAGTCGACGGAGCAGTTGGCAATCACGAGGCGCACCGGACAAGTGTACGGTGTCGTCCCGCCCGTCCGGCGTCGGACGGTACTGCCAGGATGGGCCCATGGAACACCGCCTCCTCATCGGCACGTACACCGAACACCTCCCGCACGTCGACGGCGTGGCGCCGGGTCTGCTCTCCGCGACCTTCGACGGCACGCGCCTCTCCGAGGCCCGGCTGGAGGTGCCGCTGACGAACCCCTCGTGGGTGACCGCCTCGCCCGACGGCGGCCATGTCTACGCCGTGGAGGAGACAGGGCCGGACGGCGGCATCGCGACGATCGAGCTGCGCGACGGCGGGCTGTACCCGCGGGGGATGGACTCGGCGGGCGGAGCGGATCCGGCGCACGTCGTCGTGCATCCGTCGGGGCGGTTCCTCCTCACGGGCACGTACGGCGGCGGCACGGTCTCGGTGTACGCGATCCGTCCGGACGGCACTCTGGGCGCGCGCACGGCGTTCGTGCAGCACGAGGGCCACGGCGCTGACGCGGCCCGCCAGGATGCGCCGCACGTCCACCAGCTGAGCGTGGACCCGGTCACCGGCGACGTCGTCGTCGTCGACCTGGGGCTCGGCGAGGTGCGCTGGTACGCGCTCTCGGACGACGGCTCCCTGGAGCTGCGCCCGGAGGCGACCGTCGTCACGGGCGCATCCGGCCCTCGACACCTGGCGTTCCACCCGGACGGCGCGCACGCGCTGCTGGTGAACGAGCTGGACAGCACGCTCGACGTGCTGCGCAGGGACGGCGACCGCTTCGTGCGCGTGCACAGCGTCCCGACGCGTGCGCCGGGCACGGACGGTCCGAACCTGCCCGCCGCCGTGCGCGTGACGGCGGAGGGCGGGACGGTGCTGGTCACCAACCGCGGCGACGACACGGTGGCGGTGTTCGGCTTCGATGCGGGGTCGTCCACAGCGGACTTCGTCGCGGCGGTCCCCGCCGGGGGCCGGGCGCCGCGCGATCTCGTGCTGTCGCCGGAGGGCGACCGGGTCCTCGTGGCGTGCCAGGACAGCCGCGAGGTGACGGTCTTCGCCTTCGACGCCGCGGACCGCAGCCTGACCCCGCTCGGCTCGCAGGAGATCCCGACGCCGGTCTGTCTGCTGTTCCTCTGATCGCGAGCTCGTGACCGTCCCCGCTCGGTACGACTGACCCGTGCTCGAGCGCGGGCATACGCTGCCGGCGCTCCCCGCTCAGGCGGGCTCGGCCACCGGCTCCCGGCGCTTGACCTGGCGGACGGCGGGAGCCGCCAGCAGCGAGGCGACCAGCAGCGCGAGGATGAGGAACAGCGCGTGCAGGATGCCGAACTCCTTGCCGAGGAAGCCGATCAGCGGCGGCCCGACGAGGAAGGCGCAGTAGCCGATGATCGCGACCGCGGAGACGCGCGCCGCGGTGTTGGACGCTCCGTCGGCGGCGGCGGACATGCCGAGCGGGAAGCCGAGGGAGACGCCGAAGCCCCACAGGATCGTGCCGATGACGACGACCCACATCGGACCGCCGAGGATGAACAGCAGCAGCCCGACCACGCCCATCCCGGCCGTGATGCGGATGGCGGCGACACGGCCGATCCGGTCGACCACCGGCCCGCCGAGCACGCGGCCGACCGTCATCGCAGCGACGAAGCAGCCGAACACCACGGCGCCGGTCGAGTTGGACTGGCCGTGGCCGTCGACGACCGCGAGGGCGACCCAGTCGTTCGCCGAGCCCTCGCCGAACGCCATGCCGAGCATGACGACGCCGATGAGGATGAGGCGCCAGTCCGCCCATACGGCCAGCGCCGTGCGCATCCGCTGCCCGAACGGCACGCGCACCTTCTCGTCCGCCTCGTCGCCGAGGTCCGCCTCGCGCGGGATGAAACGGATCGCGATCACCGCGGCGACCACCACGACGATCGCGACCAGCCCGAGGTGCCAGACGACCGCGATGTGAAGTGCGGCGGCGGCCGCTCCGAGGCCCGCGCCGATGACGGTGCCGAGGCTGAAGCAGGCGTGCATGAGCGGCATCAGCGTCTTGCCGATCTCGCGCTCGACCGCCGTGCCCTCCACGTTCATCATCACGTCGACCATGCCGTTGCCGAAGCCGAGCAGGATGAGGCCGATCGCGACGAGCGGGACGGCGTGCAGCACGGTGGAGCCGACGCCGATGAGCGCCGTGCCGACCGCCACGATGACAAGCCCGCCGACCATGCCCTTGTGCGGACCGAAGCGCACCAGCAGGGGCGAGGAGACGGTGAGGCCGATGATCGCGCCCGCCGACATCCCGAGGATGAGCAGGCCGACGGACGACGGATCCGTGCCGAACCCGAGGTCGTCGCGGACGCCGGGGATGCGCGCCACCCAGGTGGCCATCGCGAGGCCGCTCAGGATGAAGATGACGAACACGGCGTTGCGCCACGCGCGCAGTTCACGGCGGTCGCGGGTGCTGTTCGGGGTCGGCTGTGACATCGGCGATCCTGCTGGTCTGGTGGAGTCTGGCGGTGGGCTGACGGCGATTTTCGCCGCTCGAATCGTTTCGATCGAAACGATTCGACTAAGCTACCACACGTGAACGACAGCAGCACAGCCTCCGCGGGCGCCCGGCCGACGCTTGCCGCGGTCGCCAAGCTGGCGGGCGTCTCGAACTCGACGGCGTCCCTCGCCTTCTCCGGCACGGGGCCCGTCTCCGACGCCACCCGCGAGCGCGTGCTCGCCGCCGCGAAGCAGCTCGGCTACGCCGGGCCGGACCCGCGCGCGAGGTCGCTGCGCCGCGGTCGCTCGGGCATCGTCGGCGTGGTGATGGAGGAGCGCGTGCGCGACGCCTTCCGCGACCCGATCAAGATCGCCCTGCTCGACGGCATCACCGAGGAGATCGCGGCGGTCGACGCTGGCCTGCTCATCCTCACCGACGCGGGGGAGGCGGCGCAGCGCATCGAGGACGCCCCGATGGACGCGGTGGTGCTCATCGGCTGCAGCCCGCGGCTGGACGAGTCGGTCGCCGCCCTGCGCCAGCGCGGCATCCCGCTCGTGGCCATCGAGGGCGACCCGGCGGACGACGTGCTCACCATCGGCCAGGACAATCGCGAGGCGTCGAGGATCGCCGCCCAGCACCTCCGCGACCTCGGCCACCGCGACGTCGCGGTCGTCACGCTCTCGCTGACCAGGGACAGGGCCCGCGGCCCGCTCACCCCCGACGCGATCGCGTCGGCGTCCTCCACCACCGCGCTCGACCGGCTCGCCGGGGCGCACGACGTCTTCCCCGGCGCCGGCGGCTGGGTCACGCGCGGCTCGTTCGTGGAGGAGGGGCGCATCGCCGGGACCGCGCTGCTCTCCGACCCGGCACGGCGTCCCACCGCGATCATCGCGCAGAGCGACCTGCTGGCCGCCGGCGTGATCCGGGCCGCAGAGGAGCTGGGCCTCGAGGTGCCCGCCGACCTCAGCGTCGTCGGGTTCGACGGTGTGCGCGTCGACGGCCTCTGGCCGTACGACCTCACCACGCTCGTGCAGCCCGCGGTCGACAAGGGCCGCGCCGCCGGCCGGGCGGTCGTCGACATGCTGGAGGGCGCCGCCGCGCAGCCCTCCTCGTTCACGAGCGTGTTCCACCAGGGCAACACCACCGCGGCCCCCGCCACCCCGCCGAAGGGCGCGTAGTTGTCACTTTCGCGACCCGAAAGCGACAACAACGTGCCCCTCGTCGGACGCCTGAAGCGTCCCCTCGACCGGGAGATCCTGCGGCTCGCCGTGCCCGCGCTCGGCGCCCTCGTCGCCGAGCCGCTGTTCCTGCTCGCCGACTCCGCGCTCGTCGGGCACCTCGGCGTCGCGCCGCTCGCCGGTCTCGGAATCGCCAGTGCCGTGCTGCAGACCATCGTCGGGCTCATGGTCTTCCTCGCCTACTCCACCACTCCCGCCGTCGCACGCCGGCTGGGCGCGGGCGACGAGCGCGGGGCCGTGGCCGCCGGGGTCGACGGCTGCTGGCTGGCCCTCGGCCTCGGCATCGTGCTGGCCATCGCCGGCTGGCTCGCCGCTCCGTTCCTCGTCGGGCTGTTCGGCGCCTCCGCCGCGGTCACCGGCCAGGCCGCCGTCTACCTCACGCTCTCCATGCTCGGCCTGCCCGCGATGCTCCTCGTGTTCGCGGCAACCGGCCTGCTGCGCGGCCTGCAGGACACCCGGACCCCGCTCGCGGTCGCCGTCGCGGGATTCGCGGCGAACATCCTGCTGAACGTCCTCTTCATCTATGGGATGCGCCTCGGCATCGCCGGCTCGGCCCTCGGCACGGTCGTCGCGCAGTGGGGGATGGTCGTCGTCTACGTCGTGATCGTCGCGCGGCACGCCCGCCGGGCCGGGGCGCCGCTGCTCCCGCACCACGCCGGGATCGGCCGCACCGCCCGCGCCGGCGGCTGGCTGCTCCTGCGCACCGCGAGCCTGCGGGCCGCGATGCTGCTCGCGGTGTTCGCCGCGACCCGGCTCGGACCGGACGAGCTCGCCGCCTTCCAGGTGACGATGACCGTGTTCGCGACCCTCGCGTTCGCGCTCGACGCCCTCGCGATCGCGGCGCAGGCGCTCGTCGGGAAGGGCCTCGGCGCCGGCGAGCTGGAGGACGTCCGCGAAGTGCTCCGGCGCTGCGTGCAGTGGGGGATCGGCGCGGGCGTCGTTCTCGGCGTCGTCACGATCGCGCTCAGTCCGGTCGCGGCCGGGCTGTTCACCGGCGACGCGTCCGTCGCCTCGCTGCTGCCGGTCGCCCTCGCCATCATCGGCGTGAGCGCTCCGCTCGGCGGGTATGTCTTCGTGCTCGACGGTGTGCTGATCGGAGCCGGGGACGCCCGCTACCTCGCGCTCACCGGCGTCGTCAACGTTGCCGTGTTCGTGCCGCTCGCGGTCGCCGTCGTCGCGTGGGGGTCGCACGACGCGGGGGGCCTTGCTGCGCTCACGGCCGCCTTCGCCTTCGGCTACCTGGGCGCGCGGGCCGTGACGCTCGGCCTGCGCGCCCGGGGCCGCGTGTGGATGCGAGCCGGCGCGGAGGTGTGACTACTTCGTCGGCATCAGCACGCCGTCGATCAGGTAGACCGTCGCGTTGGCGGTGTGGACGCCGCCGCAGATGACGTTCGCGTCGTTCACCTTGAGGCTGTCGCCCGAGCCGGTCACCGTGACCTCGCCGCCCTCGACCGTCTTGTGGGTGCCGACGATGTCCTTCGGCGCGATCTGGCCGGGGACGACGTGGTACGTCAGGATCTTCGTCAGGGTCGCCGCGCCGGCGTCCGTCTTCAGCGAGTCGATCGTGGCGGCGTCGATCTTCTTGAACGCGTCGTCGACCGGCGCGAAGACCGTGAACTGGCCGCCGTTGAGGGTGTCGACCAGGTTCACCTTCGCGTTGAGCTTGCCGGAGACGGCGGACACGAGGGTGGTGAGCAGCGGGTTGTTGCTGGCGGCGGTCGCCACCGGGTCCTCCGCCATCCCGGCGACCGAGCCGGAACCGGACGGCACCTGCTTCGCGTAGGCGGCGCAACCCGGGCCGACGAGGTCGGCGGCGGGATCCATGGATGCGCTCGCCGACGGGGAAGGCGACATCATCGCCTTCCCGGTGTCGGTGGATGAGGATCCGGCGCCCGACGAGCAGGCGGTGAGGGCGAGGGCGGCGGCAGCGAGGACGCCGAACGCCGCGGCGTGGAGCTTGGTGGTGCGCATGATTTCTCCTTCGGAAGGGATCCGGAACGGGCGGTCGCAGCTGCGGCCGTCGACAGGGGTTCGGCGGCACGCGCCGATCGGATTGGTCGGGTGCCGGAATCCCTCGGACGGCAATCCGATCCCGGCGCCCGCCGCGAAGAGAGGGCATGAGACGCAGAACGGCCACGTATGCCTGGGCCGCCGCCGCGGGAGCGGTGAGCGGTGGCGTGTTCCTCGCGATCGCGGAGCTGGTCGCCGTGCTCGTCGCGAACGATGCGGGCCCCGTGCTCGCGGTCGGGTCCTTCGTGATCGACATCGTGCCGCGCCCGGCGAAGGAGCTCGCCATCCAGCTGTTCGGTTCGAACGACAAGCTGTTCCTGCTCGCGAGCCTCGGCATCGCGGTGCTCGTCGGCGCCATCGTGGCCGGAATCCTCGAACGCCTGCGGCGCTTCGCGGGAGCCGGACTGATGCTGGTCGCGGGAGTCGCGGCGGTGGCCGCCACCGTCACCCGCACGGGTGCGGCAACGCTCGCCTTCCTGCCGTCAGCGCTGGGTGCGCTCGCCGGTGCAGCGTCGCTCGTTCTCCTGGTCGACCGGCTGCGCGCGTGGCGGCCGGCGGCGGCCGCCGAGGCGCGGTCCCCGCTCGGCCGGCGCCGGTTCCTGGTCGCGCTCGCCGCCGCCGCGGTCGGAGCAGCGGTCGTCGGAGCGGGCTCGCTGCTCGGCTCCGCCGCGACGTCGTCGATCGCCGCGGTGCGCGCGGCGCTCCGGCTGCCCGCGCCGCGCTCGCGGGTCCGCATCCCGGACGGCGCCTCGCTCGACGTGCCGGGGATCAGTCCGCTCTTCACGGCGAATCGCGACTTCTACCGCGTGGACACGGCTCTGACCGTGCCGTCGGTCGACCCTGGCACGTGGCGGCTGGCGATCGGCGGGCTGGTGGCCGAGCCGGTGCGGCTGAGTTTCGACGATCTGCTCCGGATGGGCCTGCACGAGTACTCGATCACGATGACGTGCGTCTCGAACGAGGTCGGGGGCAACCTCGTCGGCTCGGCGCGCTGGCTGGGCGTGCCCGTGCGGGACGTTCTCGCGCTCGCCCGTCCGCGCCGCGGCGCCGACATGGTGCTCTCGCGCAGCGTCGACGGCTTCACGGCGAGCACGCCGCTGGAGGCGCTCACCGATCCGGGCAGGGACGCCATCCTCGCGGTCGGGATGAACGGCGAGCCGCTCCCGCTCGAGCACGGCTTCCCCGTCCGGATGGTGGTACCCGGCCTGTACGGTTACGTCTCGGCGACCAAGTGGCTCACCGAGCTGAAGGTCACCACCTTCGCCGCGGATCAGGCGTACTGGACGCCGCGCGGATACAGCCCGAAGGCGCCGATCAAGCTGTCGAGCCGCATCGACACCCCGCGCATCGACCGCGCCGTCCCCGCCGGCCCGACGACCATCGCCGGGGTCGCCTGGGCGCAGCACACGGGCGTGCGCAGCGTCGAGGTGCGCATCGACGGCGGCGACTGGCGGCCCGCGCGTCTCTCCACGCCCGTGAACGCCGACACCTGGGTGCAATGGTCGCTGCCGTGGGAGGCGACCAGCGGCACGCACACGCTGTCCGTGCGCGCGACGGACGCCGCCGGGCGCGTCCAGGAGGAGAAGCGCACCCCGATCGCGCCCGACGGCTCCACCGGGTGGCAGAGCACCCTGGTGCGCGTCAGCTGACGGGTCGCAGCCATTCCCGCGCCGCGACGACGAGGGCCCGGACGCCGATGCCGATGGTCGGCTGCGCGAGCGGTGCGAAGTGCGGGGAGTGGTTGGAGGGGATGTCCGACTCCACGGTCCCGGCCGCCATCGCCGCCAGCACCTTCTCCGGGTCGCCGCCGCCGAGCATCCAGTAGACGAGCGGCACACCTGCGGCCGTCGCCAGGTTGCCGACGTCCTCGCTGCCGGAGAGCGCGCCCGGTTCCAGCACCGCCTGCTCGCCGAACTCCGCGGCGAACGCGGCGTTCACGCGTGCGGTCGCGTCCGGATCGTTGACGGTCACGGGATAGCGCTCGCCCCACGACACCTCGGGCTCCTGGACCGCTCCGCTCGCCTGCGCCTCGGCGCGGATGATCCGGTCGACGGCGCCGAGCGTCTTCGCGCGCACCTCCTCCGAGAAGCTGCGCACGCTGATGCCGAGAGTCGCGTCCGCCGCGATGATGTTGTTCTTCGTCCCGGCGTGCAGCGTGCCGACGGTGACGACGGCGGTCTCCTGCGCCGCGATCTCGCGCGAGACCACGGTCTGCAGACGCATGACGGTCGCGGCGGCCATGACGACGGGGTCGATGGTCGTCTCGGGGCGGGAGCCGTGGCCGCCGCGGCCGTGCAGCGTCACCTCGAACGCATCCACCGCGGCCATGGCCGGCCCGGAGTGCGCACCGACCATCCCGGCGGGGAACGGCGTGACGTGCTGGCCGAGCACCACGTCCGGCACCGGCACCCTCGAGTACAGGCCGTCCTCGACCATCACCTGAGCACCGCCGCCGTGCTCCTCCGCGGGCTGGAACACGGCGACGACGGTGCCGCTCCAGTCGTCGCGCGTGGCGGCCAGCCGCTCCACCGCGCCGAGCAGGCAGGTGATGTGGATGTCGTGGCCGCACGCGTGCATCACCGGGACGGAGTTGCCGTGCTCATCCTCGACGGTCTGGGTGGAGGCCCACTCGAGTCCGGTGTCCTCGCGGACCGGGAGCCCGTCCATGTCGGCGCGCAGCAGCACCGTGGGTCCGTCGCCGTTGCGCAGCACCCCCGCGACGCCGGTTCTGCCGACGCCGGTGTGGACCTCGAGGCCCAGCTCGGTGAGGTGTCCGGCGACGACGCCGGCGGTGCGGTGCTCTGCGAAGGAGAGCTCGGGATGGGCGTGCAGGTCGCGGTACAGGGCTTCGAGATCCATGAGCCCACCCTAAGAGGTCGGGGTCCGCGGGGCCCAGGATGCGCGCTACCATCGCCCGATGGAGCTCACGATCCTCGGCGCCGCCAGCCACTACCCGAAGCCGGGAGCCCCGTGCTCCGGCGCGCTCCTCGAGCACGACGGTACGGCCGTGCTCGTCGACGCGGGGCCGGGGACCCTCGCGGAGCTGCAGCGGTACCGCTCGCCCGCGGACCTGGACGCCATCTGGATCTCGCACGTGCACGCCGACCACACGGCCGACCTGCTGCCCCTCTACTACGCGCTGCGCTTCGGCGACCTCCCCGAGCGGCCACCCGTCCCGGTCCTCGGGCCGCCGGACCTGCGCAAGCGTCTCGTCGCGTTCCTCGGCGGGGGAGCGGAGGACGGGATCGACGCGGCGTTCGCGTTCACGTCGCTGGCCGACAGGGACGCCCGCCGCATCGGCGCCATCGACCTCACCTGGCGGGCGGTCGACCACGACGTGCCGGCATGGGCGCTCCGCGCGGAGGCGGGTGCCGCATCCATCGTCGTCACGGGCGACGCGGCACCGTGCACCGCCCTTCAGGAGCTGGCGGCGGGATGCGACCTGCTGCTCGCGGAGGCCGGCGCCGAGCGCGAGGACGCGCATCCGGCCCACCTCACCCCCGAGCAGGCGGGCGCGCTCGCCGACACCGCCGACGCGTCCCGGCTGGTCCTCACGCACCTCGCGCTCACCCTGGACCCGGCGGACGCCGCGCGACGCGCCGCGACCCGATACGACGGTCCGGTGGAGGTCGCCGTGTCCGGTGCCCGAGTGTCGGTGGGGCTTCCTACAGTGGAGGCATGAGCCAGCTGATGCCCGAACTGCTCTCCACCTGGAGCTGGCGTCTCGACCGCGTGCGGAACGGACGCACGGTGCTCACCCGTGGACAGGCGGTCACGGCGCGCGCGGACCTCACGCACGATCGCGCCGTCCATCCCGGCGACTACGCGGGATACGAGGAGGAGTTCGCCGCGGCGGTCGACGCCCTGGAGATCCTCGCCCAGCAGCCGAACCGCACCGACGACCTGCTCTCGGTGCTCTCCGCCGAGCGTCGCCGTCGCGAGGGGGCGGACGCCCGCTCCGGCTACGCGGCCGCACCCGACCCCGCCGCAGGCCGGGGGCGCGTCTCGCTCGCGGCCGAGCACGATCGCGTCCCGAAGGGGTTGCCGGAGCTGCTGGACCAGTGGGTGCACCGGCTCATCCGGTACCGCAACGGCGCCAAGATCATCGCCCCCATCGAGGCCGCGCGCGCCGAGATCCGGCTGCGGAACGAGGCGGATCTGAACCCGGGCGCGTTCCGCAACGCGACCGCTGCGCCCTTCTACGGTCGCGTGATGCGTGCGCTCGGTGAGATCGCGACGGAGCAGCGACCCGGCATCCACGTCGGCGGTCGCGGCCCGAAGCGGGGCATCCCGGACGACACGTTCCTGTGAGCCGCCGTCGTTCGTCGCCGTGGGCGCTGCTCACGGCCGTCGTCGTGGTGGCCGTGCTCGGCGCGGGCGGATACGCCGCGCTGTCCCGAGACGGCGGCAGCGGTACGGGAGGCGGCGGGTCCGCCTCCCAGCCGGGCTCGCCGAGCGCGCCGGCCGCCCCCGGCGCGCCGGCCTCCACCGGTCCCGACCCGGCCGCCGCGACGCGCGACGCTGCCGTGCCCACGCCGGCGGACGCGCGGGCGCTGCTCGCCGGGCTCGCGGTCAAGGGCCGGGCGCCCGCGACCGGCTACGACCGCGTCGCGCGGTTCGGGGAGGCGTGGACCGATGTCGACCGCAACGGCTGCGACACCCGCGACGACGTCCTCGCCCGCGACCTCGTCGACACGACCACACGCTCGGACTGCTGGGTGCTGACCGGCACGCTGCACGACCCGTACACCGGGAGGACCATCGCCTTCCAGCGCGGCGTGCAGACCTCCGCCGCCGTGCAGATCGATCACGTCGTCGCGCTGATGGACGCGTGGCAGACCGGCGCGCAGTCCCTGAGCCAAGACCAGCGCGTCCACCTGGCGAACGACCCGCTGAACCTCGTCGCGGTGGACGGCCCGACCAACCAGGCGAAGGGGGCGGGGGACGCGGCGACGTGGCTGCCGCCGAACACCGGCTACCGGTGCGCGTACGCCTCGCGTCAGGTCGCGGTGAAGACGAAATACATGCTGTGGGTGACGCCCGCCGAGAAGGATGCGCTGGCCCGCCTGCTCTCGCGCTGCTGACGGGAGCGCGGGAGCGCATGCCGTCGCTACGATCGACCCATGACGCACCGACGCAGCCGAGCGGCGATCCGATGACCCCGGCGGAGGCCGCCGCGCTGCTCGGTGTACCGGCCGGCGCGACCGATGCCGACATCCACCGGGCGTACGCCGCGCGCGCTGCCACGACCGATCCCGCGGACTCCGTCGCCCTCGACGCGCTCGCTCGCGCCAGGGATGCGCTGCTCGCCGGCGCGTTCTGGCATCCGCCACAGGGCCCCCAGGGTCCGCAGGCAGGGACCGCCCCGGCACCGTACCCGCCGCAGCAGTACCCGCCCCAGCAGTACCCGCCGCAGCAGTACCCGCCGTACGCCCCAGCGGCCCGCCGCCCGGCGTCCACCGGCGCGATCCTCGGCTGGACGATCGGCGGCCTCGCCGGCCTGCTCGTGCTCTCCCTGGTCGCCGTGCTGCTCGTCTTCTCCGGGGTGAGCGCGCTGCGCGACGACACGTCCGTCCCCGAGTCGGCGCCGACGGCCGAAGCGGCGCCCGACGGCTCCGCGGACAGCTACGAGGTGGACGGCGTGCTGGTGGAGCCGCAGACGGACGACGGCTGGACGTTCGTGCTCACCGCGCAGGAGGACTGCCCGGCAGCCGAGGTGACGTCTGGTTTCGCGGACTCGGAGTACGGCGACACGCTCGACGAGCACACCGACACCGTCCCGCTCGAGGCCGGGGTGCCGTACACCTACACGATTCCGGACGGCGCGTCCGTCCACGACTACGCGGCCATCGACTCCATCGTGTGCGGCGAGTCGACCGATCCGACACGCGCGTAAAAATTCCGTTAGGAGTTTTCACAAACTCCTGAAACTCGCGTATTCTCACGCGCATGGAAACAGTGATTGAGGCCACCGGCCTCGAGAAGCGGTTCGGCCGGGTGCGCGCCCTCGACGGGCTCGAGCTCTCGGTCGCGGCGGGCGAGGTGCACGGCTTCCTCGGCCCGAACGGTGCCGGCAAGTCCACCACCATCCGCATCCTGCTCGGCCTCGCGCGCTCCAACGGGGGCAGCGCCAGGGTCTTCGGACGGGACCCCTGGCGGGATGCCGTCGAGCTGCACCGCCGCATCGCGTACGTCCCCGGGGACGTCAGCCTGTGGCCGAACCTCTCCGGCGGCGAGGCGGTCGACCTGCTCGCGCGCCTGCGCGGCGGCACCGCCGACAAGGCCGCGTACGCCGCCCGCAAGAAGCGGCTGATCGACGTCTTCCAGCTCGACCCCAGCAAGAAGGGCCGCGCGTACTCGAAGGGCAACCGGCAGAAGGTCGCGCTCGTCGCCGCGTTCGTCACGCCCGCCGACCTCTACATCCTCGATGAGCCGACCAGCGGCCTCGACCCGCTGATGGAGGCGACGTTCAACGCCGAGATCGCGCGCGTCGCCGCGGAGGGCGCCACGGTGCTGCTCTCCAGCCACATCCTCTCCGAGGTCGAGCAGCTGTGCGACAGGGTGAGCATCATCCGGGCCGGAAAGACGGTCGAGTCCGGCACGCTGGAACAGCTGCGGCACCTCACCCGCACCGAGATCTCGTTCGCCGCGGAGGGCGTCACGGAGGCGCAGCTCGCGCGCATCCCGGACGCGCACGACCTGCGGACCGGAAACGGCCGGGTGCGGTTCACCGCGGACAGCGATCGGCTGCCCCCGGTGCTCGCCGCCCTCGCCGACATCGACGCGAAGAGCCTCACCGTCGCCCCGCCCTCGCTGGAGGAGCTGTTCCTCCGGCACTACGGCGACGACCTTCCGGGAGGCGCAGCCGACGAGTCCGCCGCCGGGCGCCCGGCCGAGGAGGCGAAGCGGCGATGAGCACCACGACGGCCGGTCGCACGGCGGAACGCTCCGGCGAGCACACGGCAGTCCCCTCCCGGGGGCGCGGCGCGGTGCTCGCCGTGCTGGTCCGCCAGCGGCTGCGCCGCGACCGCTGGCAGCTGATCATCTGGATCCTCTGCATCGCGTTCCTGGGCCTGTTCTCCACCGCCAGCATCGAGCAGACGTACGGGACGGTCGCCAGCCGCCTCGAACTGGTCCGGCTCGCGATCGCCACACCGACCGTCCTCGTGCTCCGCGGTCTGCCGCAGGGCACCAGCCTCGCCGCCGTGGCGTTCTTCGAGGTCTTCACCTTCCTCGCGCTGCTGGCCGGCCTGATGAACACGTTCCTCGCGGTCCGGCACTCCCGGGCGGAGGAGGAGTCCGGTCGCGCCGAGCTGATCGGCTCGACCCCGGCAGGCCGCCTGCTGCCGACGACCGCGACGGTCATCCACGGCGTCATCGCCAACATCCTGCTGGCCGTGGCCACCGCGCTGGGCTTCCTCGCGGGCGGCCTTCCCGCGTACGGCTCGTTCGTGGCCGGCGCGGCCGTCGGCGGTGCCGGTGTGGCGTTCCTCGCCGTGGGCCTGCTGCTCGCCCAGCTGATGACCACCTCGCGCGGCGCGAACGGCTACGCGGCCGCGATCGTGCTGATCGCCTACGTCCTGCGCGGGATCGGCGACGCCACCGGCACCGTCTCCGCCGACGGCGTCAGCATGGTGTCGGCCTGGCCGACCTGGCTGAGCCCGATCGGCTGGGGCGAGCAGATGTCGCCGTACGTCGACGACGTGTGGTGGCCGCTGCTGCTGCAGCTCGCGTTCGCCGCGGTGCTCATCGCCGCCGTGTTCAGGCTGCAGGCGGTCCGCGACTCGGGGTCCGGCGTGTTCGCCGAGCGCGCGGGACGACGCGACGCGCTGCCCACGCTGAACGGTCCGCTCGGCCTCGCCTGGCGGCTGCAGTGGCCGATCGTGCTCGGCTGGACCATCGGCGGCCTGCTCACCGGTCTCCTCGCCGGAGCGCTCGGCAGCGTGGTCAGCTCGTCGATGGCCGACAACCCGGACCTGGCGAACATCCGGGATGCGGTGGCCAGGATCGGCGCGGGCGGCACCGGCTCCTTCGCCTCCCTGTTCATCTCGGCGATCATGTCGATCGTCGGCGTGCTCGCGGCCGCGTGCGCCGTGCAGGCGGTCATCCGGCTCCGGCAGGAGGAGGCCGGCGGCTCGGCCGAGGTGATGATGTCGACCCCGCTGTCCCGCGTGCGCTGGCTGCTGGAGTTCCTGCTGGTCGGACTGATCGCGGTCGTGCTGGTGCTGCTGGCCGCCGCGCTCGCGGCGGGGCTATCGGCGCTCGCCTCCGGCGAGAAGGGATCGATCGTGGGGGACTCCTTCGCTGCGGCCGCCGCGCAGTTCCCGGTCGCGCTGGTCTACCTCGGCGTGCTCGCCCTGGTGTTCGTGGTGCTGCCGAGCTGGACCGTCGCCGTCTCCTGGGCCACGCTCGGCCTCGGCGCGTTCATCGGCATCTTCGGTGCGCTGGTGAACCTGCCGGAGTGGCTGCGCCACGCCTCGCCGTTCGCGGACGCCCCCGTCGTGGTCGGGAAGGTTGACTGGACCGGGGGATACTGGATGATCGGCATCGCGGTGGTCGCGATCGCCGCCGCCGCGGCGCTCATCCGCCGCCGCGACTTCGCGATCGAGTAGGAGGGGCGCATGGCCAAGGACGAGCGTGCGCTCGCCGAGGTGATGGAGCACTCCGCCGGGGTGCTCATCGCCGCCGGGTTCCCGAAGATGCCCGCGCGCGTCCTGATGGCCCTCACCGTCACCGAGACGGCGGGCCTCACCGCGGCTGAGCTCGCCGAGCGGCTGGACGTCAGCGCCGCCGCCATCTCGGGCGCCGTCCGCTACCTGCAGACCCTCGGCATCGTCCGCCGCATCTCCCAGACCGGCAGCCGTCGCGACCTCTACCAGATGCCGTCGGACTGGTATGCGCTGATGGTCCGCAACAGCCCCATCTACGGCGTCCTCGCCGACCAGGCCGAGGCCGGCCTCGTGGCCGTCGGCGACCCGGACTCGCCCGCGACCGAGCGCCTCCGCGACATGGCCGGCTTCTACCGCTTCCTGCAGGGCCGCGTCCCTGAGATCATCTCCGAGTGGGAGGCGGTGCGCGCGCAGCGGGACGCGTGAGCGGGTTCAGTCGTTCGCAGCCACGGGCCGGTGCGGCACAGCGCTGATGAGGCCGAGACCGACGCTGATCCGGTCGGCCGTCTCGATCAGCTGCTCCGTGATCGTGTCGGTGTCGCGCTCGCGCATCACCGAGAGCCGCCCGGAGACGGAGATCGCGGCGACGACGCCCCCGGTGGCGTCCCGGATGGGCGCGGCGAGGCCGGACCGGCCGAGCGCCAGCTCCTGCTCCTCCACGCACACCCCGCGCACGGCGGCCGCAGCGAGCTCGGCCGTGAGCGCTGCGTGGTCCGTGATCGTGCTCGCGGTGTACGCGGGGAGGGCCTCGCCGAGCAGCGCGCGCCGCTCGTCCTCCGTGAGGTCGAGGAGGAGGCACTTGCCGAGCGCGGACGCGTGCAGCGGCTGCCCCATCCCGATCATCGTGTGCGATTTCGGGGCGAGCGCGCCCTCGAAGTGGCAGAGGTAGACGACGCTCGCGCCGTCACGGATGCCGACGTTCACGCTCAGGCCGATGCGCTGTGCCAGCTCCTGGGCCGCGGCGCGCGACTCACGGTGCACGGGGTTCTGGTTGAGGCCGTGGCTGGCGAGCTCGAGGATGGCCGTGCCGATCGAGTAGAACCCGGTCGCCGGGTCGCGCCGCACGTAGCCGAGCTCCTCGAGCGAGGTGAGCAGGCGGCCGGTCGTGGATGCGCCGAGCCCGATCGCGCGTGCCACGTCCGAGGCGCGGACCGTCTCGGAGGTGGCGGCCCCGATCGCCGTCAGCGCGGCAGCCGCGCGTCCGATGCCTTGTTGGATCTCGGCAGGCACGCACGTCTCCTCTCGCCGGGGGCGCCGGTCAGTCCCACGGGTGTGTGCGACCGCTCGGTTCAGAGTATGCCTTGATCGCCGACACGGTCACGACGCGGGCGCCTCCTGTGGCGTGGGCGGTCAGGCGCAGGGCGTCGGCCTCGACCGGCTCGAGATCGTGGATGCGATGCCGGTGCCGGTTGCGGCTCACCTCGGCGACGGCCACCCACTCGCCGTCGACGCGCGCGTCGATGCGGTAATCGGTGACGAGCTCCGGCACGACGTCGAAGTCCGTGCGGTGGTGGTGGAGGTTCACGAGGTCCTCGTCCACGTCGTCGTTGAAGACGATGCGCACCGAGCCGAGCGTGACCGGATGCTCCCAGGTCAGGGTGATGCTCTCCGGTGCGTCGCGCAGGTCCCGTCCGTCGGCGATCGTCGCGGACGACCACAGGTGCGGTCCGCCGTACGGGCGCTGGTAGCCGTCGACGACGAGCTCGGGCCGGTAGGCGGCGGTGGCCGGTGCGGCCTGGAAGGCGAAGCTCCGGCGGCGCAGCTTGCGGGCCACCCAGTCGGTGACCGGCTGGTCCTGCTCCTCGGCGATGTGATGGTCGAAGGCGGCGTCGGCGGCGAGGCGGCGCTCGAGGGCGAGCACACCGTATGGGCGATCGTGGGTGAGCAGCAGTGAGGCGTCCGCGTGCGCGCGCACCACGACGACACCGTTGCAGGAGGCAGGCGGTGTCCACCCGAACTCCGCCGTCGCGAGGCCGCCGCCCTCCCCGGCCGAGACGACCGCGGTCGTCGTCTGCACGTGCTCGATGGGGGCGTAGTTCTGGGGTCGCCCGGTTGTCCACAGCTCCACGGTGAGCTCGGTTCCTGGGGTGGCGTCCACGGCGAACGTCACGCTGTCGAGGCGCGGGTCGACCGGGAGGACGACGGCGACATCGCGGTCCAGCGGGTACCGTTCTCCCGTGCGCGCCGGCATGGTCCCGATCGTGTCGAGCGTGCTGGTGGCCGTGATCGTGGCGCGCGGCGCGAGGTCGTCCGGGTCGGCGGCGCGCAGGCCGACGACCGGCGCATCCTCCCGGGCGAGTGTGGTCAGCAGCAGGTCGAGGTGGTCGCGGCCGAGCGTTCTCGGGGTGAGGCCGTGCCGTGCGACGAGCGACGCGGCGGTGCCCGCCGCCTGCCCCTGGGTGGAGCAGGTGGCCATGACGCGGGTCGACCCGAACGCGACGTGCGAGGCCGAGATGTCGCGCCCCGCGAAGAGCAGATTCTCGACGTTGCGCGAGTACAGGCTGCGGTAGGGGATGCCATAGGTCCCCGCGCTGTAGCGCTGCTGTGCCCCGGCGCGATCCGCGTAGACACCCTCGACGGGGTGCAGGTCGATGGACCAGCCGCCGAAGGCCACCGCGTCCGGGAAGTCGACCTGGTCGAGGATGTCGTTCTGCGTGAGCGTGTGATCGCCGACGAAGCGGCGGTACTCGCGCTTGCCAGGCAGTGAGCCGACCCACTCCAGAGTCAGGTTGTCGGACTCGAAGTCGCCGGAGTTCTTGATGTGGTCCCAGATCCCGAAGACCACGCCCCAGAGCTCGTCGCGGATGCGCTCGTTCTCGGTGACCGTGTCGAGTTCGCCGCCCCACTCGATCCACCAGTAGTCGCAGCCGTTGTCGCCGGTGCGGATGATCCGATTGGTGAGGATGGGCGTGCTGCCGATGTCCTTGGCAATGCTCGGCGGCACGAATCGCGACGGGCGGCCCGCGTCCTTCGTGTAGAAGAACAGCGAGCTGCCGAGCAACTCGTCATCGGCTTCCTCCGGTGCCCATTCCTCGCCGTACTCGGAGCGTGGTTCGCGCCCGATGCGGTACTCGGCGCCGGCGAGGTGGCCGATGAGGCCGTCGCCCGTGCAGTCGAGGAAGACGGGGGCCTCGAAAGTCGTCTGCAGCTCGCTTCCCATCGTCCAGCCGGTCACGGAGCGGATCGCGCTGCCGTGCTCGTGCATCCGGACGGTGCGGACGTCCGTGTTGAGATGCAGCGTGACGTTGGGTTCCGCGCGCACCAGGTCCAGGACGACCTGGTCCCAGTAGTGCGGGTTACCCTCCGCGTTGCGGTACTGGTTCTCGAGGAACAGCTCGCCCATGATCCCGGTCTCGCGGGAGAAGCGCTGCGTTCCGTGCGCGGTCGCGCCGACGACCCACACCCGCACCTCGCTGGAGGAGTTGCCGCCGAGGACGGGCCGGTTCGTGATCAGGGCGACGGAGGACCCGAGGCGTGCGGCCGCCACGGCGGCAGAGACGCCGGCCAGCCCTCCACCGATGACGACGACGTCCGTGCTGCTCGTGCGCTCTTGCATAGGTCGACAGTATCACTGAGCGAAACGAGAGTGTCGTTAGATGGTAAGAATGTGCCGAGAGGTGGTACATTGGCGCCACCCATCCGACAATGAAGTAGGAGCCCCCATGACCCCCACCCCTCAGAACGTCGACGCAGACGTCGACGTCGCCGCCGCAGCGACGGCCGCGACACCGCTCGACGACGCCGCCCGCGCTCAGCGCATGCGGAAGGTCATCTTCGCGGCCGGGGCCGGCCACTTCGTGGAGTGGTTCGACTTCGGCCTGTACGGGACGCTCGCGACGGTCATCAGCCTGAACTTCTTCCAGCAGGGCAACACGCAGGCGGCGTTGCTCTCCGCGTTCGCGGTGTTCGGGGCCGGCTTCGTCATGCGTCCCCTCGGTGGGCTGTTCTGGGGCTCGCTCGGCGACCGCATCGGCCGTCGCACGACGCTCGCCACGGTGATCCTCGTCACCTCCGGCGCCACCGTCGTGATGGGTCTCCTCCCCACGTACGACATGGTGGGGCTCTGGGCGCCGCTGCTGCTCGTGGTCGTGCGGCTCGTCCAGGGATTCGCTGCCGGCGGTGAGAGTTCGGGGGCGACGACCCTGCTTGCCGAGTACGCGCCGTCGAACCGCCGAGGCTTCGTCTCGAGCTTCGTCGACGTCTTCGGCTTCGCTGCCTTCGTGGTGGGCGCGGGCCTCGTCCTGGTGTTCACGTCCACGCTCGGCACCGACGCCTTGAACAGCTGGGGATGGCGTGTGCTGTTCCTCCTCGCCCTGCCGCTCGGCGTCGCCGGTCTCTACCTGCGCCGCCGCCTCGAGGACACTCCGGAGTTCCGCGCCGTGCAGGCGAAGGGGGACGTGAGCGCGTCCCCGCTGCGTACGTCCATCAAGACCTCCTGGCGGGCCCTGCTGTTCTGCGTCGGGTTCGTGGTGATCAAGGCCGTCGGCCACTGGATCCTGCAGACGTTCATGCCCTCGTACCTCCAGACCGACCTGCACTACTCGCAGCCGCTGAGCTACGGCGTGACCGTGATCGGCCTGCTGGCCATCGCGGTGCTCGTCCCGTTCATGGGGTTGCTGAGCGACAAGATCGGGCGCAAACCCGTGATGATCGCCGGCTGCGTCGGCTTCCTGGTGCTCACCTACCCGACCCTCATGCTGATGAGCGTCGGCAACTTCTTCGCCGCGACCGTCGCGATGGTCCTGCTGGGCGTGTTCATGGCGGCCTTCGACGGCGCGTCGAGCGCGGCGATGGCCGAGCTCTTCCCGACCAACATCCGCTACGGCAGCATGGCCATCGCGTACAACTTCTCCGTCGCGATCTTCGGCGGCATCACCCCGTACTTCGCGACCTGGCTGATCGCCTCCACCGGCAACACCTTCGCTCCAGCGTTCTACGTCATGGCCGCGGCCCTGATCACGCTGATCACGGTGCTGCGGGCGCGTGAGACCTTCCGCAAGCCGCTCGAAGTCTGACCAGCACTGCCCAGGACAGGAGAAAACCCATGCGCATCGCCGTCACCGGCGCATCAGGCCGCGTCGGCCGCGCCGTCACCGCCCAGCTCGTCGAGCGCGGGCACAGCGTCCTCGGTCTCGACCTCGTCCCGCCGCGGCAGCCTGTGGACGGCGCCGACTACCTGATCGGCGACCTCGCCGGGCTGCCCGCCGCCGATCCGCGGCTGGACGGCGTGGAGGCCGTCGCGCACCTCGGCGCGTACATGTCGTGGGACCCGGCGGACGCCGAGAAGCTCTTCGATGCGAACGTCACCGCGACCATGCGGCTCATCCGCGCGCTGGGGTGGTCCGTGCGTCGTTTCGTGCTGGCCTCCACCGGCGAGGTCTACCCGGAGAACGCGCCCGCCTACCAGCCGCTCGATGAGGACCACCCCCGCAACCCGACCACCTGGTACGGCGCGAGCAAGGTGCTCGCTGAGGACCTCGTGGCGTTCGCGGGCCGGACCAACGGCTGGTCGACGGTGGTGCTCCGGTTCTCGCACACCCAGGACCCCGCCGAGATCCTCGACCCCGACTCCTTCTTCTCCGGCCCGCGCTTCTTCGCGAGCCGGCGCATCGCCCGCGAGCGCGCCGCGGGGAACGCTGAGGTGGTCGCCGCCCTGGAGCCGTTCGCGGGCGACGACGGCACCCTGCTGGTCGCGTCGCGCGCCGACGGGGCCCCCGTGGCCATGGGCATCCTGGCGACGCCGGATCTCGCCGCGGGCGTCGTCCTCGCCCTGGAGGCGGACACGGACGGGCACGAGGTGATCGGCCTCGGCCCCGACGAGTCCACCGACCTCGGCCTATTCGCGCGCGAACTCGCCGAGGCGGCGGGGCTGGGAACGGTCGAGGTGACACTCCCCGTCACCGCGCCGAGCTACACGACCTCGAACGCCAGGGCGCGCGACCTCCTCGGCTTTCGCCCGACCGTCGACCGGGCCGAGTTCGTCCGCCGCGCTGCCGAGGCGCACAAAGCGCGAGTGCAGCTGAACGCGTAGACGCCGCGGCCGCAGCCGACGCTCCGGGCGAGGCGCACCCTGTGGCGTCTTCGTACCGTGGAGGCTGGATCACGGTCGTCGTCGTGGCATCCTCGATGATGTCGACGCCGATGCTTGTGGGCACGGGCGATGACGACGGCGCAGCGATGTCGTAGTGAACGAGGGCGGGGCGATCATTGCGGCCGTTCCAAGACCGTTTCGACGCACTCGGAGGATGACGACATTGGCAACGACGATGAGCCTTGAGGAGCGGGTCGCGTTCCTGGACAGTGTGATTTGGTCCAAGTTCGCAGCGATGGACGACATCGTGGTGGAGGTGAATCCGTCGGCGGGAACGATTCTTCTGCGGGAGCAGCCGGGTGGGTTTTCTGATCCAAACCATCTGCTGATTGTGGATTTCTCGGTCAAGCGTGCTGCGGCCGAGTGGGATGACCTGGTGAGAGAGGGTCGCGAGGTTGACCTTGACATGTGGAAGGGCGTGGACAGGGACGACGAGTCCGCTGTTGTCGTGGCGTTGCTTGTCGAGCGGCTAGATGGTGCCGCGATAGAGACCGGTTCGCCGTGTACGCATCTTGTGTACGGTTTGTGTGATTTCAATATCGTGCTTGAGCCGGGCTCACGGGTGTACCCGCCGTCGCAGGACAAGTGGGGCAAGGAGGTCTCGTGGATGTCTCTGGAGCGATTCGCCTCCGAGCAGTTCTGGTTCCGTGATCCCCCGCCCAAGTCGCTCTGAGGGACTCATGGGTTGCGGAGGTCGGGCGGGGATCGCATCGTGTTCGCATTCTGCGGCCGGTTCGGCGCAGGGTCGCTGGCCCACGCGAACGAGGAGGAACGAAGCGTGAAGAGATGTGATTGGGTCGGCTCGTATCGACCGCTGCATGCCGGGGCGGAGTACCTGACCTTCGGATCGGATTCCGATCGGGTTCTTCTCGTCGGGGGTGGGTGCCTCGATGTGTACACGGACGGTTACGGCGACCAACCGGACTTCCTTCACTTTCAGGACAGCTTCGTCGGGAGCGTCCCCTCTGTGGCTCTCTTCGAGTCGGTGGTGATAGATCGAGCGGCCGTGCGTCGGATCCTTCCAGGGAAACTGGACGAACTTGATCCGGACTACGATGAGCCCCCGTTTCGGACCGTTGCGGAGGGGCTGAAGCGTTGGCGAGTGGAACTGCGGTCGGGACGTTCGATGTTGGTGCTGGCGCATCGGTGGCGTCGGCAGGGGCTCGGCAGGCTTGTGTTCGATGTTCTGACGGTCGGTGGCCGGCCGCCGGAGGTTCTTCCGTTGCTGTCGATCACGAGGTGGTCGGTTCGATCGATCGAGGAGGTCGAGCTGGTGGCGCCGGGGGACTATGAGTACTAAGGAGAGCCGTGCGGTGTTGCCGAGGAGTTGGGACACTCGGTTCGATCTCAGATTCGTGAAGTTCGGTGGAGGTGCGACGCTTGAGTTCGTCGCCGATGGTGATGGGCACTTGCTCGGCGGGTTCTCCTTCCAGCGTGTGCGTGCCGTTCGCACGGCGGCGGAGTCGCTTTCGGATTCCTGGCATATCACGGGCGCATATCAGGAGCTGGTCGAGATTGTTGATTCTGAGTGGGTTGCGAGTCTGAAGCCGAGGGAGATCGAGTTGTTCCACCCGAGGCATTTCCTCATTTATGTGGAGGATTACGGTTACGACGAGCTTCTGGCGGCCGACTGGGCATGGTTACCCGCCGAGCCTGGCACAACACCGTGAGGGAGTCCGTTGGTCGCGTCAGCAGTGTCGGTCGCTGACCACGACGAGTGCCGTGCCCCGTCGCGTCTGCGGTGGGGCGCCATCGCGCAGACGTGACCTGCCGCCGCAGGAACGGTGCCCCGCCTCCCGCCCGGCGAGGCACCCCCGCCCATCCTGCGAGAACTGACATCCTGGCGGGAGACACCACAGGGGGCACCACCGCATGCGTTTCATCACTCCGCGCGAGAAGGCGATCGTCGTCGCGATCCTGCTGGCGGTGAACCTGGTGTTCATCCTCGTCTTTGACGCGCTGCACTCGGAGGTCGCATCCATCGTGCTGACCGTCGTGCAGACCGCGGGCTGGTACCTTGCCACCCGGGTCTTCCGCGGGCCCGGCGAGAACGTCGCCGCGCTGCGGCCCTGGTGGCGGATGACGAACCGGCCGCTGCTCTCCGGCGTGTTCGGGGTGGGATACGGACTGATGGCCGTCGTGAACATCGGGTTCTCGATCGCCGGATACGGCAGCGCGTCCGGCACCGTGTCGATCCTCGCCGAGCTGCTCCTCGCCGGGCTGTTCCTGCTCTCGTTCTCACGCCTGCGCGCGCTGGCCCCCGCGCGCGCCTGACGAATAGGCTGGGGCAATGACCCTGGCATCCGGCATCGCCTCCGACGAACTCGACCCCACGATCCGCCCGCAGGACGACCTCTTCCGGCACGTGAATGGCAAGTGGCTGGATCGCACTGAGATCCCCGCGGACAAGGCCCGCTGGGGCTCGTTCATGATCCTCGCCGAGGAGGCGGAGGCCGCGGTGCGCGAGATCATCGAGGCCGCGCAGACCGCGCCCGAGGGCACCGAGGAGCGGAAGTTCGGCGACCTCTTCGCGAGCTTCATGGACGAGGACCGTGTGGAGCAGCTCGGCACGAAGCCGATCGAGGCGCAGCTCGCGCTCGCGAGCGACGTGGACGGCATCCCCGCCCTGCTCGAGACGGTCGGCCGGCTGGAGCGGCACGGCGTCGGCGGCTTCTACCAGCTGTTCGTCGACAACGACCCCGGCAACCCGGAGCGCTACCTGGTCTTCGCCGAGCAGGCGGGCATCTCGCTGCCGGACGAGTCCTACTTCCGCGAGGAGCGGTTCGCGCCGGTGCGCGAGGCGTTCGTCGCGCACATCCAGAGGATGTTCGAGCTCGCCGGGTTCGAGGATGCACCGGAGCGCGCGCAGCGGGTCTTCGACCTCGAGACCGAGATCGCCGCGCAGCACTGGGACAACGTCGCCTCCCGCGACTCCGAGAAGACCTACAACCTGTACTCGTGGGCGGACGCGAACGCGCTGTTCACCGGCGGCGCGACCGCGGCGGCAGCGCCCGGCGCCGACCTCCAGACCTGGGCGAAGGGCCTCGGCGCCCCGGAGGGCGCCTTCGACGAGCTGGTGCTGCGCCAGCCGTCGTTCGCCTCCGGCCTCGCGACCCTCCTCACCGAGGACCGCCTGCAGTCGTGGAAGGACTGGCTGGCCTGGCAGATCATCCACGGCTCGGCTCCGTACCTCAGCGGCGACTTCGTCGACGCGAACTTCGACTTCTACGGCCGCACCCTCACCGGCACCCCGGAGATGCGGGCGCGCTGGAAGCGCGGCGTCTCCCTGGTCGAGGGTGCGATGGGCGAGGCGGTCGGCCGCATCTACGTCGAGAAGCACTTCCCACCCGCGGCGAAGAACGCGATGGACGAGCTGGTCGCGAACCTCATCGAGGCCTACCGCCAGAGCATCCGGACGCTCGAATGGATGGGCGAGGACACTCGCAACCGCGCGCTCGACAAGCTCGACAAGTTCACGCCCAAGATCGGCTACCCGGTGAAGTGGCGCGACTACTCCGCGCTGCAGATCGACCCGACCGACCTGGCCGGTAACGCGCGCGCGGCCGCACTGTTCGAGTTCAACCGCGAGCTCGGCAAGATCGGCAAGCCACTCGATCGCGACGAGTGGTTCATGACGCCGCAGACCATCAACGCGTACTACAACCCCGGCTTCAACGAGATCGTGTTCCCCGCCGCGATCCTCCAGTACCCGTTCTTCGACGCCGACAGGGACGCCGCGGCCAACTACGGCGCGATCGGCGCGGTCATCGGCCACGAGATCGGCCACGGCTTCGACGACCAGGGCTCCAAGTTCGACGGCGACGGCCGGCTCGAGGACTGGTGGACCGCCGCCGACCGCGCCGCGTTCGAGAAGCGCACCGGCAGCCTCATCGAGCAGTACAACGCGCTCGCGCCCGCGCAGGTGCCGGAGCACCACGTCAACGGCGCCCTGACGATCGGCGAGAACATCGGCGACCTGGGCGGCCTCGGCATCGCCTGGAAGGCCTACCTGCTCTCCCTCGACGGCCAGGAGCCGCCCGTGATCGACGGACTGACCGGCGCAGAGCGGTTCTTCCTGTCGTGGGCGCAGGCCTGGCAGCAGAAGGGCCGCGACGCCGAGGTGATCCGCTTGCTCGCGATCGACCCGCACTCGCCGAACGAGTTCCGCTGCAACCAGATCGTGCGCAACATCGACGCCTTCTACGAGACGTTCGGGGTCGCCGAGACCGACGCGCTGTGGCTCGCACCCGAGGAGCGCGTGACCATCTGGTGACCGGGCACTGGTTCGGAGGGATCGCTTCCCTCCGAACCCCCCGCGCGGGGTAACATCGTCGATGTCGTCGCCCCCGCCACCGCGCCGGGAGGCGACGCGCGGGCCGGGGGGACCGCGGCCGTGCCGACATCCCGACTCGGAAGAAGGATCGAGCCCTACCGTGACGAGCCAGACCGAGCAGACCGCGCGCCGCAGCCGTCATGCCGACACCCGGAGGGGCAGGCACCAGGGCGCCGACCGCACGCAGGAGATGTTCAGCCGCGGGTTCGAGGCGCTAGGCCGGCTCGCGATGCAGGGCGTGCAGGTGTCCGGCCGCGCGACGGACCTCGCCAGCGGCGAGGTCCTCTTCTCGGTCGACGACCACATCGTCATGCCGACGGCCAGCATCGGCAAGGTCCTGCTGCTCGTGGAGGTCGCCGCGCGCCTCCAGTCCGGCCAGTTGAGCCCGCTCGCCGTCCTCGACCGTGCGCCGCAGGACGCGGCGGGCGACTCGGGCATCTGGCAGCACCTCCAGGTGCCGTCGTTGCCGGTCGCCGACCTGGCCGCCCTCGTCGGTGCGACCAGCGACAACCTGGCCACCAACGTGCTGCTCCGCCGCGTCGGCCTGGAGGCCGTGAGCGCCCGCACCGAGTCGCTCGGCCTCACCCGCACGGCGCTCCTCGACCTGGTGCGCGACCACCGCGGGCCGGACGACGCTCCGCAGCTCTCGGTCGGCAGCGCCAATGAGCTCACCTGGCTGTTCTCCGCGCTCGCCCGCGGCGAGGTCGTGGATGCGGCGACGAGCCGGCAGGTCATCTCCTGGCTGTCCCTGAACAGCGACGCATCGCTGGTGTCGAGTGCGTTCGGGCTGGACCCGCACGCGCACCGGCAGGCCGAGCACGGCATCCTGCTTGTCAACAAGACGGGCAGCGACGCCGGCGTCCGCAGCGAGGTGGGCGTGCTCCGCGGCCCGCGGGCCGGGGTGACCTTCGCCGTGTCGACGTATTTCGACGACACCAGCCTGGCATCGCGACTCGCCGTCATCGACGGGATGCGCACGGTCGGTCTCGACCTGCTGGAGTACGTATTCTGACGGGATGACCGTCCCGCCGCCGCCACCTCCCGGCTGGTATCCCGACCCGAGCCCCGCGCCGTCGTATCGGTGGTGGAGCGGCGTCGCCTGGACCGAGCACACCTGGCCACCGCCGCCGGCCCCCGCGAACGCGCAGGCAGCGGCCGCGCAGACCGGCGCCGCCGTGGCGCAGGGCGACGTCCGCCCCCGGCGGCGCAAGTGGCTCGGCCGCTTCGGCGGCTGGCTCATCGTGGCCGCGAGCGCCGCCGTCTGGCTGTGGCTGTTCGGCCTCAGCCTCCTGGTGACCGCCCTCGCGCCGCACGCCGGGGACGGCGCCCCGGCCGTCCTCTCGCCGTATCTGCTGGTGACCGGCAGCGGGACCGCCGCGGCGGCCATCTTCTACACGATGGCCTACAAGCTCCGGCCGGAGGACGGCGTGACCGTCCCCCGCCTGGCGGCCGTCGCGCTGATCGGCGGCACGCTCGCGACGCTGATCGTCCTGCCTGTCGAGGGTCTCATCGACGTGCTCGCGGGTGGCACCGCGCGCCATCCGAGCCTCGCCGTGCTCGCCAGCGCGGGAGCCGTGGAGGAGCTGGTCAAGCTTGGATGCGTCCTGCTGCTCTGCTCCCGGCTCCCGGTGAAGAACGCGCGGGTCGGGCTCTTCGTCGGCGGGGCGGTCGGCCTCGGCTTCAGCTTCATCGAGAACCTCTCCTACCTGCAGCAGTCGTACGTGCTCGGCCACGACAACGGCTCCGGGATCGGGCTGTTCCTGACGACGACGGCAGGACGGGAGCTGACCGGGCCGTTCCTCCACCCCGTGTTCTCTGCGCTGCTGGGCGCCGCGGTCTTCGGCGCGGCGAGGAACGGCCGGTTCCGCATCACGCTCGGCGTGGTCGGCGCCTACCTCGGCGTCGCGGCGGCGCACGGGCTGTTCAACAGCCTGCAGTGGGCGGGGAGCGAGCGGGCGTTCGGGCCGGCCAGCGGCTTCCTGCTGCTGCTCGCCGACCTGATGTTCGTGATCGCGAGCGGCGTCACCTGGCTGCTCGTCGTGCGGCACATCCGCCGACGGGATGCACGGGCCCTCGCCACCTGACCGCGTTCCCGTCGCGACCGCTCACCGCCGGCCGAGCGCCTCGTCCTCCGCGGCGTAGTCGAACCAGCGGTCCGCCTCGGCGCGCTCGGCGATCGACGGGAACAGCGCCCGCCAGTCCTCCTGGCGGCGCTCGGCCGCGCGCACCTCCCGCACCGCCCAGTCCACCGCGGACGCGACGGCCTCGTCGTAGCCGGCAGGCTGGCGATAGCCGAGCTGCACCTTCGCCTGCGCCATGCTGAGCAGCAGCGGGTTCGCGACCGTCCATGGCGTGCCGCCGAGCCCGTCGACGGGCGGCCCATCGAAGCCGACCACCTCCACCTCACGGTCGAGCGCGGCGTACACGGCGCGGGCGATCTCCGCGACGCTGAGGTCGTCCTCGTCGACCGCGTTCAGCACGCGGCGGCCGGGATGCGCGGCGCAGAGCGCGATCAGCTCGGCGATGTTCGCGGTCGACGACGTGCTGAACCGGTTGCGGCCGTGGTCGGCCAGCAGCACCCGCTCGCGCCCGTCGAGCGCGCGCTTGATGAAGTACCACTCGCGCAGGGCCGGGCTGAACGGGCCGTGGATCGCGCCCGGCCTCAGGATGCTCGCCGGCAGCCCCTCCACCTGAAGCAGCCTGCGCTCCATCGCGGCCTTGAGCGGCGAGTAGGTGCGCTCCCTGTTGTCGACCGTCGGGTCCGTCTCCCGCAACGGCACAGGGTAGTCGGGGAAGTCGTCCGGCCCGGTGACCACGTCGAGGTAACCGCCCTCCCTGCCGAGATAGACGGACCCCGTCGAGATGACGACGAGCGAACCGATCTCCCCGGCGAGCCCGGCGAGCTGGTCGGCGTGCCGGGGTTCGTATGCCACGGTGTCCAGCACGAGGTCGTGGCCGCGGGCGCGCTCCAGCAGTGCGTCGGTGTCGTCACGGTCGAGCCGGATGCTCGTCACGTCGCCGTCGACGAGCTCCGTGTCGCCGTGGTGCCGCCCGCGGTGCGCGACGAGCACGGACCAGCCGTCCGCCGCCAGCCTGCGCGCCGCCGCCGTGCCGATCTGGCCGGTGCCGCCGATGATCATGGCGGTCCTGCCCGCTCTGCCGCTGTCCACCCTCATGCCGCCACCGTACGCTGCGCGGCGTCCTCAGCGGACGATGGTGCGGGCGAGCGCGACGTACTCCTTGGCGTTCGCGTCCGGCAGGTAGGCGCGGCCGATGGCGTTGCCGATCGACGGGAGCGCGACGGGGTCGGGATACGCCATCCACAGCGTCTCGTAGGTCGGGTTGAACTTGCTCTTGAATTTGAACAGCGACGCGAACCCGTAGGCGGGCTCGAGCGTGCGCGCCAGCAGGGCGAGCACGCGGTCCATCGCCCCCGGCTCGGCATCAGCGCGCTCGTCGCCGTCTGCGCCCGCGGGCTTGGTGGCGAGCGGCGCCCCCGACAGGCTGAGCACCTCGACACCCTCATCGCGCATGTGCTGCGCCGCGGAGGCGATGATGAACTCCATGATGCCCGGGATGCTGCCGTCTGCCCGGCGCATGAAGTCGATCGTGTAGCCGACAACCGTCCCGTCGCGCCAGCTGGGCAGCCAGCTCGTGACCGCCTGGAGCTCGCCCTCGGGGTCGTAGGCGAGGTAGAGGCGCACGTCGGGATCCTTCAGCTCCTCCATCCCGCCGAGCGTGAAGCCCATCTCGGGCAGCTCCTTCTCCGACACCCACTGCTCGCTGAGCGCGGCGATCTGCGACTGCTGCACCGGGGGGAGCTCGTCCCAGGTGGTCCAGAGCGTCGAGATGCGCTCCTTGACACCGCGGTTGTGCGCCTGGCGCACCTTCTGCCACGGCTTGCCCTGCATGTCGAAGGTCTGCGGGTGCATCAACGTCTCCTCGCCCACCGACATGGTCTGCCAGCCCAGCGACTCGAACACCGGCAGGTACCTGTCGTGGATGCTGTAGAACACCGGCACCCAGCTGTTGGCGTCGCAGAACCCGACGAAGTCGATGATGGTCTGCTCGGCGCGCGCGGGATGGCAGACCGGGTCGGACAGCGTGATGGCCACTCCGTTGATCACCCGGTACGCCACCGCCGCGTCGCCCTCCTCGCTGAACCAGTACACGTTCCCCGGCCAGGTGCCCATGAAGCCGAGCGTGCCGCCGCCACCCGCCCGCAGCAGCTCGCGGAAGTGCACCTCGTCGCCGATCGTGCGGCCGGTGGAGGTCGCGCGGTAGAGCCGCAGCGTCGCCAGGACGAAGATCAGCCAGAACACCGGGCCGACCCACTGGTAGAGCAGCACCACCACGGCAGAGGTCGGGACGATCACCGGCCCGAGCACCGACTCGAACCCGGCGGGGACGAACCGGCGCAGGGTGGAGACGAACACGTCGCCGAGGCTCGCCTCCGGCACATAGCCGCCGAGCGTGGCGAGGCCCGCCACGAGGTAGGCGACCGCCAGCAGCGCGAACGAGACGGCCACCAGAATGGTGAACCGCACGACGGCGTCCCGGGGCGCACGGATCTGGAACTGCCGGCGCGTGACGATCAGCACGACGATCGACGCGAGCGGCACCAGGAGAACGGCCAGAAGCCAGAGCAGCACCTCGATCGCCGGGGCGAGCGCGCTGGCGTCGTCGATGTCCACCGTGACGTCCCCGCCGGGAAGCGCGGTGAACGGAAGGACGATCATCGCCGCGTTCACGACGATCCCGAGCAGCAGCGCGAAGTGCCTGCCGCGGCGCAGGCCAATCGCCGTGACGAGCAGCAGCACGAGCGGAAGCAGGCTGAGCAGCAGGGGTCCGAAGCCCTGCACCGACACCAGCGACAGCTCCTCGCGGCAGTTGGAGGTGTCCGCGGCCGCGCACTTCGCGAGCACGCTCGCCACATCCACCTGCTCGTTCTGGAAGAGCGCGGCGATGAACGAGAACGGTCCGAAGCCGCCCGGCGGCAGCAGCGCCGCGAGCGGCCCCACCGCCGTGATGGCGATGACCGCGGCCACCAAGTTGCGGGTCTCCCCGTGCGAGCTGCGGCGCAGCCGGTGCAGCCGGCCGCCGCGCAGGATGGCGCCGAGCGCCAGCCCGAGCAGGGCGGCGATGAGCCTGTACACGTTGTTCTGGTCGCCGTTGTAGAGCACCAGTGTCAGGATCACGGCGAAGGTGAGCAGCCGGATGCGCCTGCGCCAGAGCGTGCTGGCGAAGGCGCTCGCCGTGATGAGCGCGCCGAGGATCCCGATGGTCGGGTCGAGCGTGAAGTCGAACTCGGTCGCTCGCGCGAGCAGCTCTCCCACGTTCGCCGCCGCCCACTGGCCGACGACGCCCAGCGCGATGCCGAGCACTCCCGTGACCAGGAAGGCGACCACCACCCGGACGGTCCCGAGCAGACGCTCGGCGACGGCCATCAGGGTGAGCGCGAGCAGCACGCACAGCACCACCTGCACCGTGTCCTCCGGCACGAACAGGGCGGTCAGCGGCGTCCACCAGAACCCGCCGTGGATGGTCGTGCTGACGCCGGCCGCCCAGACGAGGGCGTCGCCGCCGGTGGTCGCCGGGGACCACAGGGTGCCGGTGAGGATGGACGTCACGATCAGCACGACCGCGAGCGTCACGCTCGCCGGCGCCACGCGGGCGTAGCGGATGAGGGTGTGCCAGGCCCCGCCCCGGCGGTTCCCCGGCGGGGGCGCGGCCGGCGGGGCGGACGCTGTGCTGGTCGGCGCGCTGCTCATCCTGTCTCCGTCACGGTGGGCACAACCCTAGCGGGCGGTGCGACCCGGGCGGAGGATCAGATCTCGCGGAGACGCTCCGCGAGGTAGCGGTCGAGACCCTCGAGCGGGATGCGCTCCTGCTTCATCGTGTCGCGGTCGCGCACGGTCACGGCGTCGTCCTCGAGCGAGTCGAAGTCGACCGTGACCGCCAGCGGCGTCCCGATCTCGTCCTGCCTGCGGTAGCGGCGGCCGATCGCGCCGGAGTCGTCGAAGTCGACGTTGCGGCGCTTGCGGAGCGAGTCGGCGAGGCCGCGGGCCAGCGGCGAGAGCGCCTCGTTCCGCGAGAGCGGGAGCACGGCGACCTTCACCGGCGCCAGGCGCGGGTCCAGGTGCAGCACGGTGCGCTTGTCGGTTCCGCCCTTGGCGTTCGGCACCTCCTCCTCGTCGTACGCGTCGACCAGGAACGCCATCAGCGCGCGGGTGAGGCCGAAGGACGGCTCGATCACGTACGGCACGTAGCGCTCGTTCTTGTTCTGGTCGAAGTAGCTGAGGTCCTTGCCGGAGTGCTCGATGTGCGTCTTCAGGTCGTAGTCGGTGCGGTTCGCGACGCCCATCAGCTCGCCCCACTCGCTGCCGACGAAGTCGAACTTGTACTCGATGTCGATGGTGCGCTTCGAGTAGTGCGCGAGCTTGTCCTTCGGGTGCTCGAGGCGGCGGATGTTCGCCGGGTCGATGCCCAGGTCGACGAACCAGTCCCAGCAGAGGTCGATCCAGGTCTGGAACCACTCGTCGTCCGTGCCCGGCTCGACGAAGTACTCGATCTCCATCTGCTCGAACTCGCGGGTGCGGAAGATGAAGTTGCCCGGCGTGATCTCGTTGCGGAACGCCTTGCCGATCTGGCCGATGCCGAACGGCGGCTTCTTGCGCGCCGTCTGCAGCACGGCCGCGAAGTCGGTGAAGATGCCCTGCGCGGTCTCCGGGCGCATGTAGTGCAGGCCGGACTCGTCGTCCACGACGCCGAGGTAGGTCTTCATCAGGCCGGAGAACTGGCGGATCGGCGTCCACTGGCCCACCTTGTCGGGGTGGTCGGGGTCGGCGATGTCGTCGAGGCCGTTCACCGGCGGGTGGCCGTGCTCGGCCTCGTACGCCTCGAAGAGGTGGTCGGCCCGGTAGCGCTTGTGCGTGATGAGCGACTCGGTGAGCGGGTCGCTGAACACCTTGACGTGGCCGGAGGCCTCCCAGACCGCGGTCGGCAGGATGATCGCCGAGTCGAGACCGACCATGTCTCCACGGCCGCGCACGAAGGCGTTCCACCACTCGCGCTTGATGTTCTCCTTCAGCTCGACGCCGAGGGGACCGTAGTCCCACGCGGAGCGGGTACCGCCGTAGATCTCTCCGGAGGGGAAGACGAATCCGCGGTGCTGCGCCAGCGTGATGACGGAATCCAGTCTCGACGGTGCGGCCATGGTGCTCCCTGTTCGGTGCCGGGGTGGTGTGGGGGACCCGTCCATCCTACTGAGGAAGCGTGGACGTCACCGGCCGGAGCGGAAGTCCTGCTCCAGGATGGCGAACACCGCCGTGTCCGTCCACTCGCCCTTGGCGATCTCCGTCTCGCGCAGCAGCGCCTCCTGGCGCATCCCCAGGATCTCGCAGAGCCGCGCCGACGCCTCGTTGCGGGCGTCGAGCTGCGCGAACACGCGGTGGCCGCCGAGGGTGTCGAAGCAGAGCTCGAGCAGGCGGGTCGTCGCCTCGGTGGCGTAGCCGCGACCGTGGACGGCCGGGTGGAACACCCAGCCCATCTCGAACTTCGCCCACTCCGCCTTCTTGAGGAACAGGCTCACGTGGCCGATGACCCGGCTGTGCCCGCCCTCCGGGTCCGGCAGCTCGACCGCGTAGACGATGCCGTCGCCGTCCTGCGCGAGGCGGTTCATCGCGATGCGCTTGCGCAGGTGCTCCGCCGACTCGTCGTGGTCGTGCACCTCCCAGTAGAGGTAGCGCGCGACGTCCTTCAGCCTCTCGAACTCGTGGCCGTTCTCCAGATCGCCGCTGTTGAGCGGACGCAGCAGCAGCCGCTCGGTGCGGAGCTCCTGCGCTGCGTAGGGCAGGCCGGCGGCGGTGTGCGGTGCGGGGGTCTGGATCGTGGCCTCGTCGCTCACGGTTCCTCCTCGGTGACGGTGTCGGGATGCGTCGGGTTCGTCGGGTTCAGTCGGGTTCTCAGGATGCGGCGGACTGCTCGTCCACGGCGGTCAGCCTCGGCTGGGCCACCGGCTGCTCGACCTCCAGGCCGAAGAGCGCGGCGGTCGCGTCGACGAACGCCTGCGCGTCGCCCTCCCTGGCCAGTTCGCGGGCGCGGACGGACGGGGTGTGCAGCAGGACGCCGGCGAGGTGGCGCAGCGCCGCTTCGGTCTGCTCGCTGGAGTCGCCGCGGGAGCGGGCGCGCGCGATCTCGGCGTCCAGCACGTCGAACACGTGCTTACGCAGCGCGACGAGGGCGGGGGTGACGGCCTGCTCGGCGGTCTGCGCCGCGAACTCGGCGGCCGCGGCGCCGACGATCTCACGGGCGTCGTCCGCGGCGTGCAGCTCCTCCACCGGGGCGTGGATGCTGATGGTCTCGAGGTCGAGCAGCTCGACGCCGTGCAGCTCGGCGACGGCGGGGTCGACGTTGCGGGGAAGGCCGAGATCGATCACGAGCCGGCGCTCAACGGCGTCCCGGCGCGCGGTCGCGACGGCGAGCATCCCCGGGGTGAGCACGTACTCGGTGACGGCGGAGCAGGTGACGACGAGGTCGGAGCGACCGAGCGCCTCCTCGAGGTCGGCGGCCTCCACCGGGACGACGTCGTGCGACAGCGCGAACTTCGCGGCGCGGCCGGACGGCGAGTACACCCGCACGTCGGTGGCGCCCTTGTCGCGGAGCGCCGCGAGGCTCGCGCCGGCGTACTTGCCGGTGCCGATCAGCAGCACGCGCACCTGCGCCCAGTCGCTCACGCGGCTCTCGGCGAGGTCCAGCGCGAGCCGCACCATCGACCGGCCGGCCGTCATGATCCCGGTGCGGTTCTTCACGCCGCGCGAGGTGCGCGACGCGATCTGGAACAACCGCTCCAGGTCGCTGGTGACGGTCCCGGCGACGCGGGCGGACTGGAGGGCTCGGCGCACCTGGCCCGCGATCTCGCCCTCGCCGACGACGACGGACTCGAGGCCGCTCGACACCGAGAACAGGTGCTCGGCGACCGCGTCGTCGCAGTAGACGGCGCTGGAGGCGCGGAGCACGTCGGCGTCGATCCCGGAGGCGGCGCTGACCGCCTCGATCACGGTCTCTGCGGAGACGGCGCGCGCGGCGGGGAGGGGCTCGTCGATGTCGAGGTAGGCCTCGAACCGGTTGCACGTGGCGAGCACCACGGACCCGGTGACGACTTCGGAGTGCTCTGCGAGTGCGGCGGTGACGGCCGGAGCGTGACGCTCGAGCCGTTCCAGGAGGTCGAATTCCGCGGTGCGGTGGCTCGACGAGAAGCAGAGAAGCACGGTGAGAAGCCTACGCTCGCCCCGGGCGTTCCCTCGAATCGAGACCGCCTCCTCCGCGGTCGCACGCGCGGATTCCCGGGTGATTGGCAGAATGCGCCCTGGCAGAATCGACACGTGACCTCCCTCGACTCCGCCCATCCCCTCGCCGCAGGCCTCACCGCCGCCAGCCGCCTCGTCCGCTCGTACCAGGGCGAGCACCAGGAGGTGACGCCGGTGTGGTTCATGCGCCAGGCGGGACGGTCCCTCCCCGAGTACCGCGAGCTCCGCGTCGGGATGCGGATGCTCGACGCCTGCCTCGACCCCGCGATGGCCAGCGAGATCACGCTGCAGCCGGTGCGCAGGCACGGCGTGGACGCGGGCATCTTCTTCAGCGACATCGTGGTCCCGCTCAAGCTGGCCGGCGTCGCGGTGGAGATCCAGCCGGGCAAGGGTCCGGTGTTCGAGCGCCCCGTGCGAACGCTCGACGACGTCAAGCGGCTCGAGGAGACCGACCCGGCATCGATGGACGACGCGACGTTCGCCCCGATCGCGGAGGCCGTCCGGCTCACGACGGCGGAGCTCGGCGAGACGCCGCTGATCGGGTTCGCCGGAGCGCCGTTCACGCTCGCCGCCTACCTGGTCGAGGGCGGGCCGTCGAAGGACCACATCCGCGCCAGGACGCTGATGCACGCC
Source organism: Leifsonia sp. NPDC080035 (assembly GCF_040050925.1). NCBI lineage: Bacteria > Bacillati > Actinomycetota > Actinomycetes > Micrococcales > Microbacteriaceae > Leifsonia > Leifsonia sp. NPDC080035. The sequence continues at coordinate 1,608,114 of NZ_CP157390.1, forward strand.
GACCCGGAGGCCTGGTCGCGGCTCATGGCCTGGACAGCGGACATCTCCGGAGCGTTCCTGCGGGCGCAGGTGCTCGCCGGCGCGAGCGCTGCGCAGCTGTTCGACTCCTGGGCGGGGTCGCTCTCGCTCGCCGACTACACGGAGCACGTCGCCCCGGCCTCGGCCAGGGCCCTCTCGCACGTGCGCGACCTCACCTACGCCGTCCCGGTCGCGCCTCCGCACGTCCCGCTGCAGGCGTCGGTGCGCCAGGACGGCGAGCCCGCCGTGCGCAACGTCCCGCTCGTCCACTTCGGGGTCGGCACCGGCGACCTGCTCAAGGCGATGCACGAGGTCGGCGCGGACGCTGTCGGGGTGGACTACCGCACCCCGCTCGACGAGGCGAGCAGGCGGCTCGGCCACGTCGTCCCCGTGCAGGGCAACGTCGACCCCGCCATGCTCGCCGCCCCGTGGGAGGTGCTCGCCCCGCACGTCGAGACCGTGCTGAGACGCGGGTTGGACGCCCCGGCCCACGTCCTCAATCTGGGTCACGGCGTGCCGCCGGAGACCGACCCCGCCGTCCTGACCCGCGTTGTCGAGCTCGTGCACGGGTGGCGGCCATGAGCGGGCACGACGACCACGACGAGATCGGCGACGAGATCCGGCACGCCGTCGAGGCGCCGCCGACGCGCATCGTCGTGATCGGGGGCGGGATGGCCGGCCTGGTCGTCGCCCGCGAGTGCGCGCGTCCCGGCTTCGCTGTGACGGTGCTGGAGGCGGGGGAGCGGTTCGGCGGGTCCGTCGCGCCGCTCGAGCTCGACGGGATGACGCTGGACGCCGGCGCCGAGAGCTTCGCCACCCGCGGCGGGCACGTCGCCGAGCTGATCTCCGCCCTCGGCCTTGACGACGAGGTGGTCCCGCCGAATGCCGCGGGCGCGTGGGTGCGCAACGGCACGCGCAGCGTCCCGCTGCCCAAGGCCGGGCTGCTCGGCATCCCGAGCTCCCCGCTCGCGAAGGATGTCGTCGCCGCGATCGGCTGGGGCGGGGCCGTCCGCGCCTACCTCGACCGGCTCATCCCGGTGCTGAAGATCGGCCAGGAGCGCCGGCTCGGCGCGCTGGTGCGCAAGCGGATGGGAGCGAAGGTGCTCGACGAGCTCGTCGCCCCCGTCGTCACGGGCGTGTACTCGGCCGATCCGAAGGACCTGGACGTGGACGTGGTCGCGCCGGGCCTGAACGCCGCGCTCACCCGGCTGGGCTCGCTCTCCGGCGCGGTCGGCGAGCTGCGCTCGTCCGCGAAGGCGGGCAGCGCGGTCCTGGGCCTCCGGGGCGGGATGTGGCGGCTCCCCGCCGCTCTCGTCGACGACATCCGGAATCGCGGCGGCGAGCTACGAACGGGCGCCGAGGTCACCGCGATCGAGCCGTGGCGCGAGCCGGAGCCGGAGTCGCTGGCGGAGGCGGCCGTCGAGGAGGCGGTCGGCGCCGGCGAGCCCGTCGACGAGACCCTCCCCGCCCGCTGGACGGTCCGTCTCGCCGATGGGACGAGCATCGACGCCGATGCGGTCGTCGTCGCCGCTCCCTCGGACGCCGCGCTCCGGCTGCTGCCGACGGCGGCTCCGGGCCTCGCCGGCCTGGCGGAGCTGGACTGGCCGACCGCCTCGAGCGTCGAGTTGGTCACCCTCGTGCTCACCGACGACCGCGTCGGCTCGGCGCCGCGCGGCACCGGAGTGCTGGTCGCCGACACGCCGGGATCCGGGGTGCGCGCCAAGGCGATGACGCACTCGAGCGCCAAGTGGCAGTGGGTCGCCGAGGTGGCGGGGCCGGGCAGGCACATCGTGCGACTGTCGTACGGACGGGCGGGCAGGCCGGCCGAGACGACCGGCCTCCCCGACGCGGAGCTGCGCGCCGTCGCGACGGCGGACGCGGCCGAGATCCTGAATATTCCGTTCCCGGAATCCGCCGTCGAAGCATTTGCACGGACCCCCTGGACGAATGCCCTCCCCTATGCGACAGTGGGGCAGCGGGAGCGCATCCAGCGCGTTCGCGACGAGGCCGAGAGCGTCGAGGGACTCGAGGTGACGGGCTCGTGGCTCACCGGGACCGGACTTGCGTCCGTCATCCCGGATGCGCGCCGGGTCGCCGAGCGCGTACGGGGTCTACGCTGGAGGGCACTGACCGAGAACCTGGAGAGGTGAGGGACGGAATGCGCGGAAAGCTACTCTTCGTGGCGGGCGCCGCGGTGGGCTACGTGCTCGGCACGCGGGCCGGGCGCCAGCGGTACGAGCAGATGAAGGCCGCCGCCGCCAAGGTCTGGGAGTCGCCGGGGGTCCAGAAGCAGGTCCACGCCGTCGAGGACTTCGTCGCCGAGAAGGTGGGCGAGGTGCCGGAGGCCGTGTTCGTCACCGTCAAGAAGTTCGTCGTGCGGGCGAACGACCGCCGCCGCGAGGCGCGCGCACCCTACCCCGCGCGCACCGGTGAACCGCCGCTTCAGGCGGACGGCGTCGCCAAGGCCGTCAGGGACGGCGACGGAGCGTAACCCGGGAGGGGAGCCATGAGCGATCGAGAAGTTCCGGGCTCGCGGCCGAAGAGGGAGAAATCCCTCGGCGAGCTGATCACCGCGCTGCCGCGGCTGGTGATCGAACTGCTGAAGGCCGAGCTCAACCACCTCAAGGAGGAGTTCGCCGCGAAGGCGAAGTATGCCGGGATCGGAATAGGGCTGTTCGCGGCCGCCGCCGGGCTGCTCTTCTTCGCTCTCGGCGTCCTCATCGCCGCGGCGATCCTCGGTCTGGCGGTCGTGCTGCCGGGATGGGCGTCCGCGCTCATCGTGTTCGGCGCGCTCGTCGTGATCGCCGTCATCCTCGCCCTTGTCGGCGTCTCGTCCCTCAAGAAGATGGACGGCGTCGCACCGAAGGCGACCATCGCGAGCGTCAAGTCCGATGTGGACGCGGTGAAGGGGCTGGGCACCTATGACAACTGACCGCAGGGATGTCGAGCGGGCCCGCAGCGAGCTGGCCGCAACGCTCGACGCCATCGAATACAAGCTGAACGTGCCGAAGCGCACGGCCGAGCGCATCCAGGCGCTCCGGCGCGACAACCCGGTCGCTCTCGCGGGTATCGCCGCCGGTGTCGCCATCGCCGTCGGCGGCGCGGTGTGGGGGATCGTCCGCCTGGTCAGGCGCTGACCCGTTCCCGTCCGCGTCCCGTTTTTGCCTTCTCAGGTTTGCGAGGGAGACTGTGGGTATGAGTACCCCGGCTGCCGGACCGGCAGAGTCGACCACCCCCGAAGAGACAACTGAGACTCCGAGCGGCTTCACCCTGTGGGCCGTGCTGCGCCGTGATCCGGCGCGCCCCGACGACCTCGACGGCACCGACGTCCCCAAGGCGGTGCAGGAGCTCGAGGGCGTGATCGCCGACATCGAGTTGCAGGGCGTCACCACCCGCGGCCTCTACGACGTGTCCGGCCTGCGTGCCGACGCCGACGTGATGATCTGGCTGCACGGACCGGAGGCGGAGGCGCTGCAGTGGGGGCTGCGGCAGCTGCGCCGCACCCGGCTGTTCAAGGCCCTGCTCCCCACCTGGAACGCCATGGGCGTGCACCGGGACGCGGAGTTCAACCGCTCGCACGTCCCCGGCTTCCTGCGCGGCAAGGAGGCGAAGGGCTGGCTCTGCGTGTACCCGTTCGTCCGCAGCTACGAGTGGTACCTGCTGCCGGCCGAGGAGCGCTCGCGGATGCTCGCCGAGCACGGCCGCAAGGGCGCCGCCTTCCGCGGCGTGCTCGCCAACACGGTCGCCTCCTTCGCCCTCGGCGACTACGAGTGGATTCTGCCGCTCGAGGCGGACGAGCTCACCGAGCTCGTCGACGTGATGCGCGAGCTGCGGTACACCGACGCCCGCCGCCACGTGCGCGAGGAGGTCCCGTTCTTCACGGGCCGCCGCGTGCAGCCCGCCGAGATCGTGGAGGTCCTGCAGTGACCACCGCCGACGCCGCGCCCCGCGTCATCGCGGCGACCCCGGCCGCCGCATCCGGTCCCGAGCACGTCACCGAGCCGGTGGCATACGACGCCATCCTGCTCGCCGGCTTCGGCGGCCCGGAGGGGCAGGACGACGTCATCCCGTTCCTGCGCAACGTCACCCGCGGTCGCGGCATCCCGGAGGAGCGCCTCGAGGAGGTCGCCCACCACTACCGGCACTTCGGCGGCGTCAGCCCCATCAACGACCAGAACCGCGAGCTGAAGGCCGCTCTGGAGGCGGAGCTCGCATCCCGCGGCATCGACCTGCCCGTGCTCTGGGGCAACCGCAACTGGGACCCGTACATCGAGGACGCCCTGCGCGAGGCGAACGACCGCGGCTTCACGAAGCTGATCGCTATCGCCACCAGCGCCTACTCGTCCTACTCGAGCTGCCGGCAGTACCGCGAGGACTTCGCCCGCACGCTGGAGGAGACCGGGCTCGAAGGCACGATCCAGATCGACAAGGTGCGCCAGTTCTTCGACCACCCCGGCTTCGTCGAGCCGTTCATCGAAGGTGTGAAGAACGCGGTCGCCGAGATCCAGGAGAAGGTGCCGGGCATCGACCCGGGGACCGAGATCCGCATCCTCTACTCGACGCACTCCATCCCTTCGTCGGACGCGGCCAAGTCCGGTCCCGCCGAGCGCGGCTTCGGCGCGGGCGGTGCCTACGCGGCGCAGCACCTCGCGGTCGCGGAGGTCGTCTCGCAGGCGGCCACCGGCGGCGTGATCGGCTGGGACCTCGTCTACCAGTCCCGCTCCGGTCCGCCCTCGATGCCGTGGCTGGAGCCCGACATCAACGATCGCATCGCCGAGCTCCCCGCGACGGGCGTGAAGGCCGTCGTCATCGTGCCGCTCGGCTTCGTCAGCGACCACATGGAGGTGCTCTGGGACCTCGACAACGAGGCGATGGAGTCCTCCGAGGAGAACGGGCTCGTCGCGGTGCGCGTCCCCACCCCCGGCACCCACGCGAAGTACGTGAAGGGCCTCGTCGACCTGGTGCTCGAGCGCCGCGACGGCGTGCCCGTCGACCAGCGTCCCGCGCTCACCGACCTCGGTCCCTGGTACGACGTGTGCCGGCCCGGCTGCTGCGAGAACGTCCGGCTCGGCTTCAAGCCGGCCGCCGCGGGGCTGGCGCCGTGACCGGAACCGTGTCAACGGCCGCCGGCGCGTCCGCGCGGCGCGACGGCGTGCTGCGCATCGGCACCCGGGGCAGCGCCCTGGCCGTGGCGCAGACGACCCACGTCGCGAAGGCGATCGCCCGCGCGACCGGCGTCGACGTCGAGCTCGTCACGGTGACCACCCACGGCGACACCTCGCGGGAGTCGCTCTCCAACCTCGGCGGCACCGGTGTGTTCGCGACCGCGTTGCGCGAGGCGCTGCTGGCCGACGAGTGCGACCTGCTCGTTCACTCGCTCAAGGATCTGCCGACCGCTGCCGCTCCGGGCCTCGTCATCGGCGCGGTCCCGAAGCGCGCGGACGCGCGGGATGCGCTGTGCGCGCGCGACGGGCTCACCCTCGAGACGCTTCCGGAGGGGGCGCGGGTCGGAACGGGGTCGCCGCGACGCATCGCTCAGCTGAAGGCCCAGCGTCCCGACCTCGAGGTCGTGGACATCCGCGGGAACGTCGACACCCGCCTCGGCCGGGTGGCCGAGGGCGACCTGGACGCCGTGGTGCTCGCCGCCGCGGGCCTCGGCCGTCTCGACCGCCTGGACGCCGTGACCGACTACTTCCCGCTGTCCCAGTTCCCGACCGCGCCAGGGCAGGGAGCGCTCGCGATCGAGGTGCGGGCGGGCGAAGAGAAGGGCCGCGGGCCGATCGCCCGCGCGCTGCAGGCGGTCGACCACGCCACCACGCACGCCACCGCGACCGCCGAACGCACGGTTCTGGCCGGTCTCGAAGCGGGCTGCGCCGCACCCATCGGCGCCTCGGCTCTGGTCGAGGACGGGCTGCTCTTCCTGACCGCGACCGTCTACCGGCCGGACGGCACGGAGCGGATCACCGCATCCCACGCCGCCACCCCGGACTCGTTCGGCGCCGCCGACCTCGACGAGGCGGCGCGCGACGTCGGCGCCCGCGTCGTGACGGAGCTCCTCGAGGCGGGGGCCGCCGGCCTCGCTCCGCTCGGGAGCTCCCGATGACCTCCTCCGGCTCTTCCGCGCCGAAGCCGCTCGCCGGCTGGCGCGTCCTCGTGCCGCGGGGTGGTCCGTGGGGCGACTCGGTCGCCGCCGACCTGCGCGCCAAGGGCGCGTCCCCGGTGGTCGCCGCGATGATCAACTTCGCGGCGACGGCCGATGCGCCCGCCCTCGAACGGGCGCTGGACCGGCTGGCCGCGGGCGAGTTCGACTGGATGACCGTCACGAGCGCGACGACGGTGGACGTGCTGAGCGCCCAGCGCGCGGTGGTGCCGCCGACCACGCGGGTCGCCGCCGTCGGTGAGACGACCGCCGCCGCCCTGACCGCCGCCGGCTACCACGTCGACCTCGTCCCCGCCGAGGACAACTCGGCCCGCGGGCTCCTCGCCGAGTGGGAGGCCGCGACGCAGGGTGTCGTGCCGCTGCGCATCCTCACCCTCCGCTCCGAGATCGCCAAGCCCCTCCTCACCGAGGGGCTGCGCCGTATCGGGCACGACGTGGAGTCGGTCGTCGCGTATCGCACCGTCGGCGTCCCCGTACCGGAGAACGTCGTCGCGGACGTGCGCGCCGGCCTCGTGCAGGCCATCCTCGTCACCAGCGGCTCGGTGGCCCAGCAGGTGCAGGAGCAGCTCGGGCCGATCCCGGAATCCACCCTGGTCGCGGCGATCGGCCCGCAGACCGCCCGCGATGCCCGCGACTACGGCCTCCGTGTCGACGTCATCGCCGAGGAGCGCACCGCCGCCTCGCTCATCGAGGCCGTCGCGGCGGCCGCTGCCGCCCGCACCTCCCGCGCCTCCTGACACCGCCCGCGCCCGGCGAGCACTCAGCGCGGCGGGCGTAGGCTGGGGAGAGTGAGTGAGCTTCATCCCGTCGTCCGTCCGCGGCGGCTTCGGCAGACGCCTGCGATGCGTCGACTGACCGCCGAGACCCGCCTCCACCCTGCCGAGCTGATCCTTCCGCTGTTCGTGCGCGAGGGCGCCTCCGAGCCTCAGCCGATCGCCTCGATGCCCGGCGTCGTCCAGCACAGCATGGACTCGCTGAAGCGTGCGGCCGCCGAGGCCGCGGAGGCCGGAGTCGGCGGTGTGATGCTGTTCGGCGTGCCGGAGACCCGGGACGCCGTCGGCAGCGCCGCGACCGACCCGGACGGCATCCTCAACGTCGCGACCCGCGCGGTCGCCGCCGAGGTGGGCGACGCGCTCGTCGTGCAGACCGACCTGTGCCTGGACGAGTTCACCGACCACGGCCACTGCGGTGTGCTGGACGACAGCGGTCACGTCGACAACGACGCCACCCTGCTGCGCTACCGCGACATGGCGCTGGCGCAGGCGGAGGCCGGTTCCCAGCTGCTCGGGCTGAGCGGCATGATGGACGGCCAGGTGGCCGCGGTCCGCGAGGCCCTTGATACCGCGGGGCGGACCGACGTCGTCGTGCTCGCCTACGCGGCGAAGTACGCGTCCGCCTTCTACGGCCCCTTCCGCGAGGCCGTCGACTCGCAGCTCTCCGGCGACCGCCGCGCGTACCAGCAGGACCCGGCCAACCGTCGCGAGGGCCTGCGCGAGGCGCGCCTCGACCTGGAGGAGGGCGCGGACATCCTGATGGTGAAGCCCGCGCTCGGCTACCTGGACGTGCTGAGCGACGTCGCCGCGATCAGCGACATCCCGGTCTGGGCCTACCAGGTCTCCGGCGAGTACGCGATGGTCGAGGCCGCCGCAGCGAACGGCTGGATCGACCGCAACCGGATCATCGAGGAGACGCTGATCGGCGCCCGCCGCGCCGGCGCAGACGCCGTGCTCACCTACTGGGCGACCGAGGTCGCGGGGTGGCTTCGATGAGCGACAGCCAGGACCTGCAGGGCCTCGCCGACGGCGCCGCGATCGGCGACGTCAACCTCGCCCAGTTCGAGCGCGCGCAGCGCGTCATCCCCGGCGGCGTGAACTCGCCGGTCCGCGCGTTCCGCTCCGTCGGCGGCACCCCGCGCTTCATGGTGTCGGCGCAGGGCCCGTACATCGTGGACGCGCAGGGCCGCGAGTACGTCGACCTCGTCGCCTCGTGGGGCCCCGCCATCCTCGGGCACGCGCATCCCGCCGTCGTCCAGGCGGTGCAGGAGGCGGCGGCCAGGGGACTGTCCTTCGGAGCGTCCACTCCCGCCGAGACCGAACTGGCGGAGGCGGTGCTGGCGCGCGTCCCCTTCGTGGAGAAGCTGCGCCTGGTCTCCACCGGCACCGAGGCGACGATGACCGCGATCCGGCTGGCGCGCGGGTTCACCGGCCGCCCGCTGCTGATCAAGTTCGCCGGTCACTACCACGGCCACTCCGACAGCCTGCTCGCCGAGGCGGGCTCCGGGCTCGCGACCCTGTCCCTGCCCGGTTCCGCCGGCGTGACGGAGGCGACGGCGGCCCAGACGCTGGTGCTGCCGTACAACGACCTCGACGCCGTGCGCGCCGTCTTCGAGGAGCGCGGCCCGGACATCGCGGCCGTCATCACGGAGGCCGCCGCCGCCAACATGGGCGTCGTCGCGCCGGACGAGGGCTTCAACGCCGCGCTCGCCGACCTTGCGCACGAGTTCGGCGCGCTCCTGATCCTCGACGAGGTGCTGACCGGCTTCCGCGTGAGCGACGCCGGGTTCTGGGGCCTCGATCGCGGCTACACGCCCGACCTCGTCACCTTCGGGAAGGTCATCGGCGGCGGGATGCCGCTGGCGGCCGTCGGCGGACGGGCCGAGCTGATGGACTTCCTCGCCCCGACCGGCCCGGTCTACCAGGCGGGAACGCTCTCCGGGAACCCGGTCGCCGTCGCGGCCGGGATCACGACGCTCGCGCTCGCCGACGAGGCCGTCTACGACCGGCTCGACGTCGTGGCCGACCGGATCTCGGCGGAAGTCTCGGACGCGCTCTCGGCCGAGGGCGTCGCCCATCGGGTGCAGCGCGCGGGCAACCTGTTCAGCTTCGTGTTCGGCGACTTCGCCTCCGCCCCTCGCTCCTACGCCGAGGTCCAGAGGCAGGAGGCGTACCGCTACCGCCCGTTCTTCCACGCGATGCTGGACGCCGGCGTCTCGCTGCCGCCGAGCGTCTTCGAGGCGTGGTTCGTCACGGCCGCGCACGACGACACGGCCGTCTCCCGCATCCTGGACGCCCTTCCGGCCGCCGCCCGCGCTGCCGCCGCCGCCCACCCGGCCTGAGCCACCGCCCGGCGGCCGCCGGCTGCTACTCGTCGGAGGTCGACGGGGCGCGGGAGAGCGAGTCGACGTAGGTGTAGGTGGCCGAGTCCGGCCAGCCGTCCGCGTCGAGCAGCGCGTAGACGTCGAACATGAGCGTCCCGCCGCCGCCGGCCGGTCGCCGGAGCGTGCGTGGCGGGGAGTCGGACGAAGCCCGCACGGTCACCGTCTGCGGCTCCGCGCCCGCACGCAGAAGGCGGGCGTGGAAGGTGGTGGTCCGGGTCATCCGACCACCCTCTCACACCCGCCCGGCGTGCCGCCGCCTACGCTTGGCCGTGCGACTCCCGCGACCGGCGCGACAGCGAGTCGATGATCACCGCGAGCAGCAGCACGGCGCCGGTGATCATGAAGCGGTAGGACGAGTCGAGGTTCAGCAGGGTCAGTCCGTTGGAGATCGACTGGATCACCAGGATGCCGAGCAGCGCCGACCACGCCGATCCACGACCGCCGAAGAGGCTGGTGCCGCCGATCACCGCCGCCGCGATCGCGTTCAGGTTGGTGTCCGTCCCGCCCGAGCCCGCGCTCACCGATGCGAGGCGAGCCGCCGCGAGCAGACCGCCGACCGCGGCGAAGGTGGAGCAGAGGATGAACACGCTGATGAACACCCGGTTCACTTTGATGCCCGCACGCCGTGCCGCCTCCACCGAGCCGCCGACCGCGAACACCGAGCGGCCCCACTTGGTGCGGGTGAGGAAGAAGTTCATCACCACGACGAGGATCACGAAGAACAGGAACATCGCGCCGGTGCCGCGGTCGGTCGACAGATACCAGACCGCGATGCAGAGCCCGACCAGCAGCAGCGCCGCCTTGAGCAGCACGAGCGTCATCGAGCCCTCGGAGAGCCCCGCCTTCCGCCGCCGGACGTTGCGGCGCCAGTCGGAGAGGAACATCCCGAGCGCCGCGATCACGGCCAGCGCGTACGCGGCCCACGGCGGAAGGAACGTCTGCTGGGCGAACGTCACGATCCACGAGTCGTAGGGGATGTTGATCGAGCTGTTCGGGCCGAGGATCCAGAGCTGCACGCCCAGGAAGCCCAGCAGACCGGCCAGCGTGATCACGAAGCTCGGCACCCCGAACCGCGTGAACAGGAAGCCGTAGAGCAGACCGATCAGCGAGCCGGCCAGGATCGCGACGATGACCGTCACGGCCAGCGGCCAGTGCAGCTGGGTGAACCCGACGCCGAGGATGGCCGCCGCCACGCCGCTGACCGAGCCGACCGAGAGGTCGATCTGGCCGAGCAGCAGGACGAGCACGATGCCGATGGAGATCGTTCCGATCGCCGCGCACTGCAGCGTCAGGTTGACCAGGTTGTTGGCGCTCAGGAAGTTCGGGTTGAGGATCTGGAAGACGACCCAGATCACGATCAGGCCGATGACCACCGGCAGCGAGCCGAGGTCGCCGCCGCGCACCCGGCGCCCGAACGCGCGCGCGGCGCCGCCGAGGCCCTCGTCGCGGATGAGCCGCTCGTCCTGGAGGTCGGCCGCGAGCTCGGCCGGCGTCTCTGGTGCCTTCGTCATGCCTCGTGCTTCCCTTCGATGCGCTCGGCCCGCTGCGAGACGACGTTGTCCGTCGCACCGGTGATCGCCGAGATGATCTCCTCGTAGCTGACGTCCGGAACCCGGAAGTCGCCGTTGTTGCGCCCGAGCCGCAGCACCGCGACCCGGTCGGCGACCGCCTGCACGTCGGCCATGTTGTGGCTGATCAGGATGACGCCGAGGCCTCGCTCGCGCAGCCGCTCGATCAGGTTGAGCACCTCCGCCGTCTGCGCGACGCCCAGGGCCGCGGTCGGCTCGTCGAGGATGACGATGCGCGGGTCGCCGATCAGCGAGCGGGCGATGGCCACGGTCTGCCGCTGGCCGCCGGAGAGCGAGGCCACGGCGATCCGGACCGACGGGATGCGCGCGGACAGCTGCCGGAGCAGGCTCCAGGACCGCTTCTCCATCTCCTCCTCGTCGAGCGTCCCGTGGGTGATCTCGCGGCCGAGGAAGAGGTTGGACACCACGTCCAGGTTGTCGCAGAGCGCGAGGTCCTGGAACACGGTCGCGATGCCGAGCTCCCGCGATGCGGCCGGCGACGGGATGCTGACGTCCTGCCCGTCGAAGGTGATCGTCCCCGCGTCCTGCGGGTGCACGCCGGCGAGGATCTTGACGAGCGTCGACTTGCCCGCGCCGTTGTCTCCCACCAGCGCGACGACCTCGCCCGGGTAGACGTCGAGGTGGATGTCCGTGAGCGCCTGAACGGCGCCGAAGCCCTTCGAGACGCCGCGCAGGGAGAGGACGGGTTGGCGGTTCGACCGCTCCTGTTCTGTGACCGGGGACTCCATCGTCACGATGTTCTCCTTCGTCTCGTGGCTCAACTGTAAGTCGGAACCACCCGGCCTGGAGGTGCGGATCACCGCATCCCCAGGCCGGGTGTCTGTGCTGCTGGTGTTACTTGATGCCGTACTTGTCGCAGGCCGCCTTGTAGTCCGCGGTGCAGATCTTCGAGGCGGAGTCGGAGCCGTAGAACTCGTCCTTCACGACCGTCGACTCGATGTTGTCGGCGGTGACCGCGACCGGGGTCAGCAGGATGGACGCGATCTTCGCGCCGCCTGCGGTGTCGACCTCGGTGGTCTGCTCCGACGGCTTCTGGCCCTTGGTGAGCGCGATGGCGAGCGTCGCCGCCTTCTCGGCCTCGGGCTTCAGCGCCTTGTACACGGTCATGTACTGGTCGCCGGCGAGGATGCGCTGGATGCCGGCGAGCTCGGCGTCCTGTCCGGTCACCGGGGGCAGCGGGCTCAGGTTGGCCGCCTTCATCGCCGCGATCGCACCGCCGCCGGTGCCGTCGTTGGCCGCGTAGACGCCCTTGATCTGGTTCTTGAACTGCGAGACCTGGCCGGACACCCAGTCCTGGGCCTTGGCCGGGTCCCATCCGGGTGTGTCGTACTCGGCCAGCACCTTGAAGCCGCTGGAGTCGATGACGCTGTGCGCGCCCTTCTTGAACTGGGTGGCGTTGTTGTCCGTCGGCGAGCCGTTGACCATCAGGATGCCGCTGCCCGCTGCGACGCCGTCCTTCTTCAGTTTGTCAACGAGGGCCTGGGCCTGCAGCTGGCCGACCTTCTCGTTGTCGAACGAGATGTAGTAGTTCAGGTCCTTGCTGTTGATCAGACGGTCGTAGGAGATGACGGGGATGTTCTTCGCCTTCGCCTCGCCGACGATCGAGGCAGCGGCCTCACCGTCGAACGGGTCGAGCACGAGCACCTTGACGCCCTGGGTCAGCATCGACTCCGCCTGCTGCTGCTGCTTGCTGGCGTCGCCGTCGGCGTTCGCGTACAGCACCTGGCAGCCCGAGCACAGCTCCTTCACCTTCGCCTCGAAGTACGGCTTGTCCGCCGCCTCGTAACGAGCGGTGACGGAGTCGGGGAGGAGGAGGCCGATCTTGGCCTTCCCGGCATCGGCGGTGTTGTTGGAGGAACTCCCGCTGCCGTTCGAACACGCTGTGAGGGTGAGCGCTGTGAGCAGGATCGCGGCGGACGCGACGACCGCTCTCTTGGTGGCGATCTTCATTGAAAAACCTCCGATTCGAGACCGCCTTCGTTGGCGGCTGGGTTGAGTGTTGCAGTGCGCGGCTTTGGCGTCAAGACTTGAAGCCAAGCTTTCGATAACGGTTCGTCACGGATGGGGGACGGCGGGGGACACGCGGATTCCGGCGCGCTCACATCCCCGCGCCGCCGGGCGTCAGGGAGACGCAGTCGACCGCGTAGGCGACCGCGCCGAGGGTGGCCGCCCGCGGGCCGAGCTGGCCCTGCACGATGTCGGGCATCAGATCCTCGTTCACGATGATCGAGCGCTCGACCGCGTGCCGCATCGGGCCGAGCAGGAGCTCGCCGGCACGGGCCAGTTCACCCCCGACGACGACCCGCTCCGGATCGAGCAGGTTGCACAGGTTCGCGGTGGCGATGCCGATGTGCTTGCCCGCGTCGGCGATCGCCCGGATGCAGCGTGCATCGCCCGCCATCGCTTGCAGCACGACGTCTCCGAGCTTCAGGCTGCCGAGGTGGTCCCGCAGCTCGTCGAGGATGGCGGGGCCGCCCGCGATCGCCTCGAGGCAGCCGCGGTTGCCGCATCGGCACAGCGGCCCGTTCTCGCGGATGGTGGTGTGGCCGAACTCGCCGGCCACCCCGTTGTTCCCGCGGAAGAGCTGGCCGTTCAGCAGCAGCCCGGCGCCGATCCCGTCGCCGACATCCAGCGTGATGGAGGTGCGCTTGCCGCGCCCGGCGCCGAGGCGCGATTCGGCGAGTGCGGTCAGATTCGCGGCGTTGTCGACGAACACCGGCCGCTTCACGCGGCGCTCCATCGCCTCGGCGATGACCACACCGTCCCAGCCGCGCATGATTCCGCTGCGGGCGATCGTGCCCGTCGCGCGGTCGAGGGGCGCGGGGAGGGCAATGCCGACCGCGAGCACCTCGTCCCGGGACGCCTCCACCGAGTCCAGCATGTCGGAGAGCAGCATCGAGACCTTGTCGAGCTCGTTGTCCGCGCGGTGGTCCTTCGCGAGCGGCATGTGGTTCTCGGCGACCACGGTGTTCGCGACGTCCGAGAGCGCGACGCGCAGGTGACGGGTCGAGAAGTGCACGCCGACCACGAGCCCGAGAGCGTGCGCGAGGGTGACGTGCTGCGCCCGGCGCCCCGATCGGATGCTCTGCGCGGTGTGCAGGACGCCGGAGGAGGACAGCTCCTTGACGATGTTGGAGACGGTCGCGGGGGAGAGGCCGGTCGCACCCGCGAGCTCGACCTGGGTCAGGCCGCCGTGCTTCTTGATGGCATCGACGATCCGAGCCCGGTTGGCTTCACGAAGTGAAGTCTGCGAGCCCGGAGTCCGCCGCTGCGTTGCCACGACGAGAAGGATACATGGCGACCGCTGCTCGGAAAGCGGGAGCCGCCCGGTCGGTGACAACGGAACGGTTATGGGTTTGTGAGGTTCCGGACCCCCGCTCGGCGGGCCCGGTTGGCAGGATAGAGCTATGGCCGACCTGTACGTTCATCCCGACCGCCTGGAGATCCACCTGACGCGGGCCGAGAAGGCGTTGGCCCTGCGCAGGGAGGACCTGGTGATCCCCCGCGACAGCATCTCCTCCGTCGCCATCACCGAGGACCCGTGGATCTGGATCCGCGGCATCCGCGCACCGGGGGCGGCCGTGCCGCTGACGCTGTCGGTCGGAACGTGGAAGTTCCACGGCGGCAAGGACTTCCTGCTCATCAAGGGCAAGCAGCGGGCGGCCGTGGTCGTCGACATCGCCGGCGAGGAGTTCTCGCGGGTGATCGTCTCCACGCCGCACGCGGCGAAGCTGGTGGAGGCGCTCCGGGTCGACGCGGACGAGCTGCCCGCCGATGGCGAGGTCATCGAGTAGCGCAGGCGCCTCAGGCGGCCTGCGCGACGGCGAGGAGCACGAGCGCCACGAGCGGGGGAGCGCCCTGCAGGAGCGCCGCAGACCAGTAGCGGCGGCCCGTGGTCAGCAGGACGACGGCGGCGAGCACCATGCAGACCCCGCAGAAGAAGATCAGCCCGAAGCCGACGTGGCGCAGCGTCGTCCAGTACAGCGCCAGGCCGACCACGACGCCGCCGGCCAGGAACAGGTTGTAGAAGCCCTGGTTGTACGCCATCGGCCGCACGGCGTCCGCATCCCGCTGGCTGGCGACGCCGAACCGCCGCCAGACGCCCGGGCTCGACCACAGCATGCTCTCCATCGCGAAGAAGCCGAGGTGCACGACGGCGGCCAGGGCCAGGAGGATGGACGCGACGATCGCCATGGCGGGAGGATACGCTGCGGAGGCATGGATGTGATGCACACCTCGTGCGCGATCTCCGGGGGCGGTCCTGCCGGGATGATGCTCGCGCTGCTGCTGGCCCGCAACGGGATCGACGTGGTCGTGCTCGAGAAGCACGCCGACTTCTTCCGCGACTTTCGCGGCGACACCATCCACCCCTCCACGATCGGCGTGCTGGGCGAGCTCGGGCTGCGGGACGCGTTCCTCGGCCTGCCGCACACCAGCATCCGCACCCTGGACGCGGTGGTCGACGGCACCCGGCTGCACCCGATCGACTTCGGCCGGCTGCGGCCGCCGGACGACTTCCTCGTGCTCGCGCCGCAGTGGGACTTCCTCACGTTCATCGCGGGCGAGGCCCAGCGGTCCGGAGACTTCCACCTGCTGATGGAGACCGAGGCGACGGGCCTGATCTGGGAGGACGGCGTCGTGCGCGGCCTCACCGCCGAGGGGCCGCACGGCCTCGTGCGGATCGAGGCGGACCTCACCATCGCCGCGGACGGCCGCGACTCGATCCTGCGCGCCGCCGCCGGACTGCGGCCCCGCCGCTACGGCGTGCCGATCGACGTGCTCTGGTTCCGGCTGCCGAAGCCGGAGGCGGTGCCGCCGTCGACGCTCGCCTACATCGGACACGGCGCGATGGTCGTCACCATCGACCGCGGCGACTACTTCCAGACCGGGCTCGTCATCCCCAAGGGCGGCATCGATCAGCTGCGCGAGGCGGGGCTGGCGGTGTTCCGTACGACGGTCGCGACAGCGGCGCCGTTCCTGGCCGAGCCCCTGGAGTCGATCACCGACTGGGACCAGGTCAAGCTGCTGAGCGTGCAGATCGACCACCTCGACCGGTGGTACCGCCGTGGCTTCCTTGCCATCGGCGACGCCGCCCACGCGATGTCCCCGGCCTTCGGCGTCGGCGTCAACTACGCCGTGCAGGATGCCGTTGCCACCGCGAACGCCGTCGCCGGGCCGCTGCGCTCCGGCCCGGTCGACCTGCGCGTGCTCGACGGGATCCAGCGCAGGCGGCTGCCGCCCGCGCAGTGGATGCAGCGCATCCAGCTCGCCGCGCACCGCGGGATCACCCGGCCGGGCGGCGCGGCGCTGCTGCCGAACCCGCTGCCACCGCTCGCCGGTGCCGCGCTCGCCGCGGCCACGCCGATCGCGCAGCGCGTGACCGCGCGACTGGTCGGCAGGGGACTGCGTCCCGAGTCGGTCGACCCATCGCTGCGCTGAGCGTGCGGCTCAGGCGACCAGCATCAGGAGAAGAGCATCACGAGAGCAGCATCAGCACGATGCCGATGAGCGGCAGGATGCCCTGGATGATCGCCGGCCGCACATACCCCCGGCCGGTGGTCACGAGCACGACGGCCGCCGCCAGCATGCTGGCCATCGTGAAGAGGATCAGCGCGAGGCCCGGCGCGTGCATCCCGACCCCGTACAGGATGAGGCCGATGATGGCGCCGATCGCCAGGAACAGGTTGTAGAAGCCCTGGTTGTACGCCATCGGCTTCGTCGTGTCCGCCGCCGCCTGGTCGGCGACGCCGAAGCGCTTCCACACCGCGGGCCGCGCCCAGGCGACGCTCTCCATCACGAAGATCCCGATGTGCAGCGCGGCGGCCAGCGTGACCACGACAGTGGCGAGGACGATCATGCGGCCAGCATACGGGTACCGTCACGCCGGCCCGGTCCGGCGCTCCCGCTAACCGCGGACGTCGGCCTGCGCGCGGACGTCGACGACCGTGCGGCCGTGCAGCCGCCCCGCGAGGATGTCCTCGGCGGCCGGGATCACC
Source organism: Leifsonia sp. NPDC080035 (assembly GCF_040050925.1). Lineage (NCBI taxonomy): Bacteria > Bacillati > Actinomycetota > Actinomycetes > Micrococcales > Microbacteriaceae > Leifsonia > Leifsonia sp. NPDC080035. The sequence continues at coordinate 1,625,034 of NZ_CP157390.1, forward strand.
TCGTCCAGTGTCACGAAACGCGTCATGGCGGCGAGCGCCTCTTCGTCGAGGTCGGTGGCGAGCCGTCGCCATGCGGTCTCGCGGAGCGCGGCGGGCGCCTCCACCGAGTTGATGCCGATCAGGCTGACGCCGCGGAGTATGAACGGGAGCACCGTCGCGGGCAGGTCCGGTCCCTGGGCGAGGCCGCACGCGGTGACCGTTCCGCCGTACCTGGTCTGCGCGAGCACGTTGGCGAGCGTCCTGCTGCCGACCGCGTCCACCGCTCCGGCCCAGCGCTGGCTCTGCAGCGGCCGGCCCTCCTCCTCGAGCTCGGTGCGGTCGATGATGGCCGTTGCTCCGAGATCGGTGAGGTAGCCGCCCTGCTCCTCCGGCCGACCGGTGGATGCCGTAACCGGGTAGCCGAGTTTCGCGAGCACCGCGATCGCCACCGAGCCGACGCCTCCCGCGGCTCCGGTGACGAGCACGCTGCTGCCGGAGGCTGCCACCTCCGCCGGGTCGACGCCGTTGCGCTCCAGCGCGAGGACCGACAGCATCGCCGTGAACCCGGCCGTGCCGATCGCAGCCGCCTGTTCGGACGTGAGAGAGTCCGGGATGCGCACCAGCGCGTCGCCGCGCACGCGGGCGCGCTGGGCCAGCCCGCCGTGATGGCTCTCGCCGATGCCGTCGCCGTTCAGGACGACGCGGTCGCCCTCGCGCCAGCGCGGGTCGGAGGAGGTCGTCACCGTGCCCACCAGGTCGATGCCGGGGATCAGCGGGGAGACCCGCGCGACCCCGGGACGCCCGGCGATCGCGAGTCCGTCCTTGTAGTTGAGGTCGGAGTATTCGACAGCGATGGTCACGTCGCCGTCCATGAGGAAGGTCTCCGGCACCTCCCGCAGCTCGGCGCTGTGGGAGAGGATGCGTCCCCCGTCGGTCTCCTGCTCGATGACGATCGCCCGGAAGTCGCTCATGCCTCACACCCTACGCGGGCGCCCCGCCGTCCGTCCGGGGTCAGTTCAGCACCCGCGTCCCCTCGGGCAGCGCGCCGCCGGCGTAGAGCTCAGTGGCCAGCAGCTGCAGGCTGGTCAGTGCGACGCGCTGCGTCCATGGGCCGTAGGAGACGCGGGCGACGCCGAGTTCCGCGAGTCGCGCGGGGGACAGCGACCCTGGGACGGCGATGACGCTGAGCCTGCGCTCGCCGAGGCCGCCGACGAGACGCTGCACCGTCGCCTCGTCGAGCTTCCCCGGCACGAACACGCACGTGGCGCCCTCGTCGAGGAACGCCCTGCCGCGGCGGATCGCCTCCTCGGTCTTCTGCTCGGCGTCCGGAAGCGTGTCGCGCAGGAACGCGTCGGTCCTGGCGTTGAGCGCGAACGGGACGCCCTCCGCCTCGGCTGCGGCGACGGCCTCGCGCACCGCGCGCACGGCGTCGTCGAACGGCTTCATCTGGTCTTCGAGGTTCGCGCCGACCGCGCCGACGCCGATCGCCCGACGGATGGTGTCGCCCGCGTTCCCGTAGCCGGCCTCCAGGTCGGCGCTCACGGGCAGGTCGGTCGCCTCCACGATCCGGCGCACCATGTCGAGCATCTCGGCGAGCGGGATGTTCTCGCCGTCCTCGTAGCCGAGGCTCGCGGCGATGGAGTGGCTCGCGGTGGCGAGAGCGCGCGTCTCGGGCAGGGCGGCGACGGCCCTGGCCGAGATCGCATCCCAGACGTTCACCACCTGGAGCAGTTCCGGGGCGACGTGCAGACGGCGGAGTTCGGCGCCGCGTTCGCTGATCGTGGTCATGGGCTCACACTACGGCCGCGCGCGGCACGGCTCTAGGATGACCCCATGGCCGGGACCAGGGAGTCCGCGCAGCCGCCGGGGCCCGCCGGCGGCGAGCATCCGGTCGCGCCCGCGCCTCCGCCCAAGACGTGGTCGCCGACCGCGCGCCGGGTCTCGGTCAACGCCGTGTTGGACTACGTCTTCTTCGTCTTCGGCGGAGTGGCGGCCATCTGGCTGGCGTGGATCGTCCTCACCGAGAGTTTCGCCTGGGGCTGGTTCCTGCTCCTGTTCTTCGTGCTGTTCTGGCTCGTGCTCGCCTACCTCGTGCTGCCCCGCCTGCACCGCATCCTCACTCAGATCTACGTGCCGGACTACTTCATCGGCCGTGCCCGCACGAGCGACGGCCTGCTCGGCGACCCGATCAACCTCGCCCTGCTCGGCTCGGAGGCGCAGCTCGACGAGGCCATGCGCGCGGCGGGCTGGACGCGCGCCGACGACGTGACGCTCGCCTCCAGCCGACGGATCGTCACCTCCACCCTGCTGCGCCGCAGCTACGACGAGGCGCCGGTGAGCCCGCTGTTCCTGTTCGGGCACCAGCAGGACGTGGCGTATCAGCAGGAGGTGCTGGGCAATCCCGCCAAGCGGCACCACGTGCGGTTCTGGCGCTGCCCGGAGGGCTGGCTGCTCCCCGGCGGCCACCGCGTGGAATGGCTGGCGGCGGGGACGTTCGACCGCTCGGTCGGCTTCTCCCTGTTCACGCTGCAGATCACGCACAAGATCGACGCGAACACCGACATCGAGCGCGACCACATCGTGTCCACCCTGATGCACGCCGGCGTCGGCGCGGAGGTGGCGGTGCTGAAGGACTTCTCCAGCGGATACCACTCCCGCAACGGAGGCGGCGACAACATCGAGACGGACGGCGATCTGCCCGTTGTCGACCTGACCCAGGTGAGCGTGGAGCCCCGGGCCGTCGCGGTCGCCGCGGATGCCGACGCCCGCCGCGTCGCTCGGGCCGAGCGCCGCCCGGTGCCGACGGTCCTCGGAGCCCTGCTCATGCTGCTGCGCATCGCCTCCGGCACCCTGACGGTGGTCCTCACCGTTCTCAGCTGGCCGCACGTGATCCAGGCGGAGTTCGCCGCCGCCGGGACCACGCTCACGCCGGACGAGCGGCACGCGGCCGACCTGGTGTTCGGGATCGTGATGGGCGCGTTCGCCGCAGGTCTCGTCTTCTATTTCCTGCTGGCGCTGCTCGTGTTCACCGGCAGCAACTGGGCGAGGATCGCGTCCATGTCGTTCAGCGCGCTGCTGATCGTGCTCGCGGCGATCGACTTCTTCAACGGAGGACCGCAGATCACCCTGCGCAGCAACATCCTGGGACTACCGCTCGACATCCTCGTCGTGCTCGCGCTCTCCTCGCAGGCCTCCCGCCAGTGGGCGAGGCGCCCACGGACGCACGGCAGGGGCGTTCGGTCCCGCGCGCTCGCCGCCGCAGCAGCGGAGGAGCAGTCGCTCGAGGCCGCCCGCAGACCGGCGGACCGCACGACGCTGCGCTGAGTCACATCAGGTTCTTCTTGCCTCCCGGGCCCGAGGACTTGAGCGCCGCCTCCTCCGCGTCCAGGAATGCCAGCACGGACCGCACGGCGGGCTCCTGGTAGCGCCCCTCCGCCCGCGCCTCCAGAACCGCCTGCCGCTCCGCCACGATCATCGAGCGGCGGAGGCGGCGGTATTCGAGAGGCGCGTCCTCGGTGTCCTCCGGCGTCGGGTTCTCCAGCGCGTCGGAGAGGAACACCGCATTGATCCGCAGGCGCTCGATCACGCGATCGTCCTCGTCGCCGGTCACCTGCGCCTCCAGGTGCTCGAGCCCCGCCGACTGCGCCTCCGCGAGCAGACGCTGCATCTCGCTCGCCTCTTGGGCGAAGTCTGGGGCGGGCAGCCGGAGCCGGCGGATGATCCACGGCAGCGCGAGCCCCTCGAGCAGGGTGGCGACCACCACGATGAACGCGAGCAGCTGCAGGAACTCCTTGTGCGGTGTCCCATCCGGCAGCAGGAAGGCGGCGGCCAGGGTGACGACGCCGCGGATGCCGGCGAACGAGACCGCGATGCCGGTGGGCCAGCTCCAGCCGCGTTCCCGCAGCCGCTGCGGCCCGTAGCGGTACAGGGCCGTCGTGCCCACCATCCAGAGGAAGCGCGCGAGGAACAGTGCCACCAGCACGACGACGCTGATCAGCACCGTCTGCCCGACGGTGATGCCGGACCGGAACGCCGCGCCGAGGATGCTGGAGAGCTCCAGCCCGATGAAGAGGAAGACCGCGTTCTCGAGCAGGAACTGCACCGTGCGCCAGTTGATCGTCTCGGCGATGCGCGCCTCCGCCGTCTGGATCGTCGGCGAGCGGTAACCCAGGTACAGCCCGGCGACGACGACCGAGAGGATGCCGGAGCCGTGCAGGAACTGCGAGGGGATGAACGCGATGTACGGCGTGACGAGCCCGAGCGAGGTGTCGAGGACCGGCGCGCGCAGCTGCTTCCTGATCAGCGCGAGCACCCAGCCCACCAGCAGCCCGACCCCGACGCCGACCACGACGGCCAGCACGAAGTCGCCCGCGATCGTCCACGGGTTGATCACGCTGACGATCGCCGCGATGCTCGCGTTCAGGGCGACGAGGGCGGTGGCGTCGTTGAGCAGGCTCTCGCCCTCGAGCACGGTGACCAGTCGTCTGGGCAGATGGCCGCGGCCCGCGATGGCGGTGACGGCCACCGTGTCCGTCGGCGCGACGACCGCCCCGAACGCGAAGGCCGCCGCGAGCGTGATCGCCGGCACCACCAGCCAGGTCGCGAATCCGACCACGATGACCGTGAAGGCGACCAGCCCGACCGAGAGCAGCAGGATGCCGTCGCGCCTCGCCCGCACGTCCACGATCGAGGTCTGCACCGCGGCCGCGAACAGCAACGGCGGGAGCAGCCCGTAGAGCACGACCTCGGGTTCCAGCGTGACCTGCGGCACGCCGGGGATGAAGGACGCGATCGCGCCCACCACGACGAGCACAACGGGGGCCGACCAGCCGACACGGCGCGAGAGCCCCGTGACGGCGACCGTGACGACGACGAACGACACGATCCAGACGATTGTTGTGACCGGATCCATGCTGTTCATGATGGCGGCAACGCCGAATCCTCAGCAATCTTTCCCGGATGTCGGTGGATGGCGTCCGCGGTCAGCGCAACGGTGAGGGAGAGCGGGGGGAGTCAGTGCGCGGCGCAGGCGACGACGTCGCACGCTTCGCACACCACCAACTGCTCGCGGCAGGACGGGTCGACGCAGTTGCGCATCCTGCTGGTCGCTCCGCCGCATCCCGCGCACCGCCCGACGACCGCCGCGTGATCGGAGAACGTCACCGATCCGCGCCCGTCGAACACGTAGAGGGAACCCTCCCAGAGCCCGTCATCACCGAACGCCTCTCCGTAACGCACCACCCCGCCGTCGAGCTGGTACACCTCGCCGAAGCCCCGCGACCGCATCAGCCCGGAGAGCACCTCGCACCGGATGCCGCCGGTGCAGTAGGTGACGACCGGCTTGTCCTTGAGGTGGTCGTACCTCCCGCTGTCGAGCTCGGCGACGAACTCGCGGGTGGTCGCCACGTCCGGCACCACCGCATCCCGGAACCGGCCGATCTCGGCCTCGAAGCGGTTGCGGCCGTCGAAGAACACGACGTCCTCGCGCGTCGCCACGAGCTCGTGCAGCGCGGCGGGGTCGAGGCGCTCGCCGCCGCCGATCACGCCGTCCGCACCGACGCGGAGCTCCGCCGGCGCTCCGAAGGACACGATCTCCTCGCGCACCCGGACGGAGAGCCGCGGGAAGTCGAGGCTGCGGCCGTCCTCGTCCAGCCCGCTGCCCTCGCTCCACTTCACGTCGAGGCCGCGGAACGCGGGATACTCCTTCGTCGTGCGGAGGTAACGTTTGAGGGCGCCGAGTTCGCCGCCGAGGGTCCCGTTGAGGCCGTCGCCGGAGATCAGGATGCGCCCGCGCAGCCCGAGCGACTCGCACAGCTCCCGCTGCCACAGCCGGATCGCCTCCGGGTCGGGCAGCGGGGCGAACACGTAATAGAGCAGGACTTTCGGGACGGGCACCCACGGAATGGTAGCAAGGCTGATACTTCGGATACTGACAGGTTCGTTAGCCTGCTGTTCAGCCTGGGGGAGGATGGTGAGACCATGCGAACGCTCGTGATCATCCCGACCTACAACGAACGGGAGAACGTCGGCCCGATCGTCGGGCGGGTGCGGGCGTCCGCCCCCGAGGTCGATGTCCTCATCGTCGACGATTCGTCGCCGGACGGGACGGGCGAGATCGCGGACGCGCTCGCCGCGACCGACGCCAGCGTCCACGTCCTCCATCGCGCGGGCAAGGACGGCCTGGGCGCCGCGTACAAGGCGGGGATGCGGTTCGCGCTCGACGCCGGCTACGACGCCATCGTGGAGATGGACGCCGACGGCTCGCACAAGCCCGAGCAGCTCCACGACCTGCTCGCCGCACTGCGCCGCCCCGATGTGGAGGCCGGGCGGCCGGACGGGCCCTCCGCGTCACAGCAGGAGGGCGCCGACCTCGTGCTCGGCTCGCGCTGGGTCGCCGGCGGCGGCGTCGTCAACTGGCCCGCCCACCGCCGCCTGCTCTCCCGCGGCGGCAGCGCCTACTCGCGCATGGCGCTCGGCGTCCCTGTGCGGGACGTCACCGGAGGGTACCGCGTGTTCACCGCCGACGCGCTCCGCCGCATCCACCTGGACGACGTCGAGAGCCAGGGCTACTGCTTCCAGATCGACATGCTGCGCCGCGCCTACGACGCGGGGCTCCGCGTCCGGGAGGTGCCGATCACGTTCGTTGAACGCGAGCGCGGGGCGTCGAAGATGACGGGCGGCATTGTGGCCGAGGCGATGCTGCGGGTCACCGTCTGGGGCATCACGGGTCTGCCGCGCCGGTTCCGCCGCCGCGGCACGACGACCGAGGTGACCGGCGCCGCGCAGCGGGCGTAACGTGGCGGCCATGCCGAACGATCCCCTGGAGCGCTTCCGCGCCGTCCCTCATTTCACCCTCACCAGCGACGACATCGCCGACGACCGTCCGCTCGCCAAGGCCCAGTGGGGCGCGGGCGGAGGCGGAGGGGACATCTCGCCGCAGCTGGAGTGGAGCGGATTCCCGGCCGAGACGAAGAGCTTCGCCGTCACCATCCACGACCCGGACGCCCCGACCGGCTCCGGCTTCTGGCACTGGGCCGTCTACAACATCCCCGCCGACGTCACCTCGCTCCCGGAGAACGCCGGTGCGGAGGGCGGCACTGGTCTGCCGCAGGGCGCCGCGATGCTCTCCAACGAGCTGGGCTCCAAGAGCTTCACGGGAGCCGGACCGCCTCCCGGCACCGGCACGCACCACTACTACGTGATCGTGCACGCCCTCGACGTCGACCACCTCGACCTCGACCCGGAGTCGACCCCGGCGATCCTCGGCTTCAACGCGAACTTCCACGTGCTGGCCAGGGCGCTGCTCGTGCCGGTCGCCACCGCGGGCGACATCTGAGGCCCGGCCGACCCGGCCGCGCCCGCCTCCACGGCGGCACCGGCCGCTCCGATCAGTGCTTCGCGCCCGTGAGCGCGAGCACCCCGCCCAGGCCGATCATCATCACGCCACCGGTCGCCCCCAGGCGCTCCACGCGCTTGGGGGACCGGCCGAACCAGTGCCGTGCCGTGCCCGCCGCGACCGCCCAGACGCTGTCGAAGAACAGCGCGAGCACGAGGAAGACGAGCCCGAGCTCGAACAGCTGCAGCGGGATGCCACCCGCCCGGTAGTCGACGAACTGCGGCAGCACCGCCACGAAGAACACCAGCGACTTCGGGTTGGTCAGCCCCACCAGGAACCCCTCCCCGAGGATGCGCCAGCGCGACCTGCTCGGCGGCGCCGCCTCGTGCGTCACGGCCGTGTGCCGCCGGTGGCGGATGGCCTGGATGCCGAGGTAGATCAGGTACGCGGCTCCGGCGAACTTGATGATCGTGAACAGCACGAGCGACTGCGCGACCACCGCGCCGATCCCGAGCGACACGGCCACGATCAGCGGGAGCATCCCGATCGCGTTCCCGAGCACGCTCAGCAGACCGCCGAGCCGGCCGAGCGCCAGCGAACGGCCGATCACGAACAGCACGCTGGGGCCGGGGATGACGATGAGCGCCACCGCGGCGAGCGCGAACGCGAGGAGCGAGGGACCCGGGACCATAGCGAGAGCGTAGGGGAGGTAGGTTCGATACGTGAAGCTCCACAACGTTCGTGTGCACAGGAGCGAGGAGAACCTCGCCGTCGAAGACCAGCTCGCGTGGAAGATCGCCGAGGTCGCCGCAGACCCTGTCGAGGTGGATGCGGAGGTCGCCGACATGGTGATCAACCGCGTCATCGACAACGCGGCCGTTGCCGCCGCGTCGCTCACCCGCCGGCCCGTCGTGTCGGCCCGGTCGCAGGCGCTCGCGCATCCGCTGCCGACGGCGCAGCTGGAGGAGATCGTCGGCGAGCGTCCCCAGGACGGCGCCACCGTGTTCGGCGAGACGCCGGCCGTCCGCGTCAGCCCGGAGTGGGCGGCGTGGGCGAACGGTGTCGCGGTCCGCGAGCTCGACTACCACGACACGTTCCTCGCGGCCGAGTACTCGCATCCCGGCGACAACATCCCGCCGATCACCGCCGTGGCGCAGCACGCCGGCCGCGCGTTCGGGCTCACCGGACGCGACCTGGTGCGCGGGATCGCGACCGGGTACGAGATCCAGATCGACCTGGCCCGCGCGATCAGCCTGCACGCGCACAAGATCGACCACGTCGCGCATCTGGGCCCGAGCGCCGCGGCCGGCATCGGCACGCTCCTCGGCCTCGACCCGCGGGTGATCTTCCAGGCCGTCGGCCAGGCGCTGCACACGACCACCGCCACCCGCCAGTCCCGCAAGGGCGCGATCTCCAGCTGGAAGGCCCACGCGCCCGCGTTCGCCGGGAAGATGGCGGTCGAGGCGATCGACAGGGCGATGCGCGGCGAGACCAGCCCGACCCCGATCTACGAGGGCGAGGACGGCGTGATCGCGTGGCTGCTGGACGGCCCGGATGCGCGCTACGAGGTCCCGCTGCCCGGCCCGGGGGAGGCGAAGCGCGCCATCCTCGACTCGTACACCAAGGAGCATTCCGCGGAGTACCAGGCGCAGGCGTGGATCGACCTCGCCCGCAAGCTGCACCGCGAACACCCGGAGGTGGCAGACCCGGAGCGGGTAGAGAGCATCCTCATCCACACCTCGCACCACACCCACTACGTCATCGGCTCCGGCGCGAACGACCCGCAGAAGTACGATCCGACGGCCTCGCGGGAGACGCTGGACCACAGCATCCCGTACATCTTCACGGTCGCCCTGCAGGACGGCGGCTGGCACCACGTCGAGTCGTACCTCCCGACACGCGCCGCGCGTCCCGACACGGTCGCGCTCTGGGGCAAGGTGACCACGGCGGAGGACCCGGAGTGGACCCGCCGCTACCACTCCACCGATCCCGACGAGAAGGCGTTCGGCGGCCGCGTCGAGATCCGGATGGCGGACGGCAGGGTCATCTCCGAGGAGATCGCGGTCGCCGACGCGCATCCGCTGGGCGCCCGCCCGTTCGCCCGCGCCGACTACGTCGCCAAGTTCCGCTCGCTCGCTGCCGACGTGCTCGAGGAGGCCGAGATCGAGCGCTTCCTCGGCGTCGCCGAGCGTCTCCCCGAGCTCAGCGCCGCCGAGCTCGGCGGCCTCACCATCACCGCGCGGCCCGGCCTGCTCGCCGGCGTCCCGGCACCGAAGGGACTCTTCTGATGCTGTACTCGTCCGTTCCCGCGCACGAGAAGCGCGCGGCCTTCCGTGCCCGGCTGGCCTCCGGCGAGCTGGTGCGGATGCCCGGCGCCTTCAACCCGCTCAGCGCGCGCCTCATCGAGCGCAAGGGCTTCGAGGGCGTCTACATCTCCGGAGCCGTCCTCTCCGCCGACCTCGGTCTCCCGGACATCGGACTCACCACGCTCAGCGAGGTCGCTGGCCGCTCCGCCCAGATCGCGCGGATGACGGACCTGCCCGCCCTGGTGGACGCCGACACCGGTTTCGGCGAGCCGATGAACGTCGCCCGTACGGTTCAGACCCTCGAGGACGCCGGCGTCGCCGGCCTGCACATCGAGGACCAGGTCAACCCGAAGCGCTGCGGCCACCTCGACGGCAAGCAGGTGGTGGACGAGGACACCGCGCTCAAGCGCATCCGCGCCGCCGCCGACGCCCGCCGCGACAAGAACCTGCTGATCATGGCCCGCACCGACATCCGCGCGGTGGACGGGCTGGATGCGGCGATCGATCGCGCACGCGCGCTCGTGGACGCCGGCGCCGACGCGATCTTCCCCGAAGCAATGGCCGACCTCTCCGAGTTCGCGGCGATCCGGGCGGCCGTCGACGTGCCGATCCTCGCCAACATGACAGAGTTCGGAAAGAGCGACCTCTTCACCGTCGACCAGCTGCGCGACGTCGGCGTGAACATCGTCATCTGGCCCGTCTCCCTGCTGCGCCTCGCGATGGGAGCGGCCGAGCGCGGCCTCGACCAGCTCGTCGCCGAGGGCACGCTGAAGCCGAAGCTGGGCGAGATGCAGCATCGCGCCGACCTGTACGACCTGATTGACTACGAGGGCTACAACGCGTTCGATACCTCCGTCTACAACTTCGAGGTGCGCCGCTAGCGCGTAACGGCACCACCCCAGCCAGCAGCGAAGGAGCAGCAAGCATGACCGACCCCGAGATCCACAAGGGCCTCGCCGGCGTCGTGGTCGACACCACGACGATCTCGTCCGTCAACCCGCAGACCAACTCGCTGCTGTACCGCGGCTACCCGGTCCAGGAGCTCGCCGCGTCGTGCTCGTTCGAGGAGGTCGCCTGGCTGCTCTGGCACGGGGACCTGCCGAACGCCGAACAGCTCGCCGGGTTCGAGAAGCTGGAGCGCGGCTTGCGCGGCCTCGACGACCGCACCCGTCGCGCGCTCGACGACATCCCCGCCTCCGCCCACCCGATGGATGCGCTGCGCACGGCGGTCAGCCAGCTCGGCGGCCTCGACCCGACGCTCGAGCAGGAGAACGGCATCCTCGACCCGGAGCTCAACCAGGGCCGCGCCGTCTACCTGTTCGCCCAGCTGCCGACGATCGTCGCCTACATCCAGCGCCGCCGCCGCGGCCTGGAGCCCGTGGAGCCGCGCGACGACCTCGACTACTCACGCAACTTCCTCTGGCTGACGTTCGGCGAGGTGCCGGACGACGTCGTGGTCGACGCGTTCCGGGTGTCGCTCATCCTCTACGCGGAGCACTCGTTCAACGCGTCCACCTTCACGGCGCGTGTCATCGCCTCCACCCTGTCGGACGTCTACTCGGCCGTCACCGGTGCGATCGGCGCGCTCAAGGGCCCGCTGCACGGCGGCGCCAACGAGGCGGTCATGCACGCGTTCGACGAGATCGGCAGCGCGGACAAGGCGGAGGAGTGGCTGGATGCGGCGCTCGCCGAGAAGCGCAAGATCATGGGGTTCGGCCACCGCGTCTACAAGAACGGCGACTCCCGGGTCCCCACGATGAAGGCGTCGCTCGAGAAGTTGGCGGAGCACTACGACCGCCAGGACATGCTCGAGCTCTACAACGCCCTCGAGAAGGCGATGGGGGACCGCAAGAACATCAAGCCGAACCTCGACTACCCGTCCGGCCCCGCCTACAACCTGATGGGTTTCGACACCGAGACGTTCACCCCGCTTTTCGCGGCGGCACGGGTGACGGGATGGACCGCCCACGTGTTCGAGCAGTACGCCGCCAACTCCCTCATCCGCCCGCTCTCCCAGTACACGGGCCCGGAGGAGCGCCACCTGGGCTGACGCCAGGCGCGGCCGCCTGGGCTGACGCCGCACGCCCCGATCGCCCCCTACCGCCCCGATTCGTCCCACTGCCGCCGCGATTCGTCACGAATGTGCGCCATTCGTGACGAATCGCGTGCGTTCGCCACGAATCGACGTGGCGCTCCCTGGTCGACGCCCGACTCAGCGCCAGAGCAGCAGCGCATCCCCCTGCCCGCCGCCGCCGCAGAGCGCGACGGCCGCGCGGCCGCTGCCCCGCCGGGCCAGCTCGTGCGCCGCGTGCGCCGCGAGCCGTGCCCCGGAGGCGCCGATGGGGTGCCCGAGCGCGATCGCCCCGCCGTGGATGTTCACCCGCTCCGCGTCGATCCCGAGGTCCTTCATCGACTGCAGCGCGACCGCGGCGAACGCCTCGTTGATCTCGATCAGGTCGAGGTCGTCGACCTCCCAGTCCGTGCGGGCGAGCGCCGCCTCGATGGCGTGGGACGGCTGCGAGTGCAGCGAGTTGTCCGGTCCGGCGACCTGGCCGCTCGCGCCGATCACGGCGAGCCATTCCAGGCCGAGCCGCTCCGCGTTCTCGCGGCTGGTGAGGATCAGCGCGGCGGCGCCGTCGCTGAGCGGGGACGAGTTCCCCGCGGTCAGCGTGCCGCCCTCGGCGAAGCTCGGCCGCAGCTTGGCGAGGACCTCCGCGGTCGAGTCGGGTCGGACGCCCTCGTCGGCCGTGACGACGACGGGGTCGCCCTTCCGCTGTGGGATGCTCACCGGCGCGATCTCGGCGTCGAATACGCCCGCCGCCGCCGCCTCGCCTGCGCGGCGGTGCGACGCCGCCGAGAACGCGTCCTGCGCCTCCCGGCTCAGCCCGAGCTTCCCCGTGTAGCTCTCGGTCGACGCGCCCATCGAGATCCCATCGAATGCGTCGGTGAGACCGTCGTAGGCCGCGGTGTCGAGCACCTCGAGCGATCCGTACGTCCACCCCGTGCGCGAGCCGGGCAGGATGTGCGGCGCGTTCGTCATCGATTCCTGTCCGCCCGCGGCGACGACGGTCGCCTCGCCGGCGCGGATCAGACGGGCCGCGTCGATCACGGCGGCGAGGCCCGAAAGGCACACCTTGTTGATCGTCGTCGCCGGGACGTTCCAGCCGATGCCGGCGCCGATCGCGGTCTGCCGGGCGGGGTTCTGACCCGCGCCCGCCTGCAGCACCTGGCCGAAGATCACGGCGTCCACGTCCTCGGCGCCGACACCGGACTGATCCAGCGCGCGCCGCAGAGCGATGGTGCCCAGTTGCACGGCGCTCAGCGGTGCGAGTGCGCCCTTGATCTTGCCCAGGGGTGTGCGGGCTGCGGACAGGATGACGACGTCGTTCGGACTGGTCATGGGTGGCGACTCCTTCGTTGCCGGTGGGTGTGCTTCCATTCTCACACCGCGCGGGCGGGGCGTCCCCGGCACCGGACTTCTGCACAGCTCGCTTGCGGGCACGGCCTCTCCACAGATCCTCGACGGTCGCCATCGGGGCGCGACGCGGCTCCTAGCGTGAAGCCATGTCCGACGCCGAAGAAGAGGGTGAGCCGCTTGCGAACGTCCCGAACCACGACCGTCCCCGCGAGAGGATGCGACGCCTCGGCGTCGGGTCGCTCACCGACGACGAGGTGCTCGCGCTCGTGCTCGGATCCGGTCAGACCGGCCGGAGCGTCCTCGCGCTCGCGCGCTCCATCCTGCGTCGCACCGGCGGGTTCCCCGGGCTCGCGACGATGGACTTCGCCCGGCTCGAGACCCTCCCCGGCGTCGGTCCGGCGACCGCAGGCCGCCTCGTGGCCATCATCGAGATCTGGCGTCGGGCGGGCACCTCGTCCGCCTGGACGCGACTGGTCGACGACAACGCGATCGCCGACATCGTGCGGCCCGAGCTGCTCCACCGGGACAGCGAGCGCTTCGTCGTTGTCATCGCCGACCGTGCCGCTCGCCCGCTCGAGCTCGTGCTGGTGCGTGACGGGGGAGTGGACGAGACGAGCGTGCAGCCGGCGGACGTCCTCCAGGCCGTGCTCACACGCGGCGGCCGCGCGTTCGCGGTCGCGCACAACCATCCGTCCGGAGTCCTGGATGCGTCGGTCGCCGACATCATGCTCACCCGCCGCCTCGACCAGGCCGCGGCCACCATCGGCCTGCGCTTCCTCGGCCACGTGCTCGTGGCGGGCGAGCGCTGGACTGCTCTGCCGTCCTCCGGCGTCGCCGCTACGGGTTCAGGCGGGTCGGTCCGCGGAAGAGGTAGGTCGTCTCGCGCAGGTTCGCCAGGTGCAGCATGAGCATCAGCACACGGGCGAGACCCATCCCGAAACCACCGTGAGGCGGGATGCCGTAGCGGAAGAACTCGAGGTCGATCTCCTCGGGGTCCAGGCCCTTGTCGCGGGCCTGCTCCACCAGGATGTCGACGCGGTGCTCGCGCTGGGCGCCCGTCGAGATCTCGACCCCGTTGTAGATCAGGTCGTAGCTCTTGGTGAGCGTCGGGTCGTCGTCGTGACGCATGTGGTAGTACGGGCGGATCGTGGCGGCGTAGTCCGTCAGGAACACGAACTCGTGTCCGTAGGTCTCCTTCACGTACGCGGAGATCTGGCGCTCGCCCTCCGGGTCCATGTCGTCGTCCGCGCGCGGCACCTCGTAGCCGCGCTCGGCGACGATCCGCTTCGCCTCGGCCAGCGGGATGCGCGGGAACGGCGTGGTCGGCACCGTGACCTCGACGTCGAACAGCGCCTTGATCTCCTCGCCGTGCTTCTCCTTGACCGCGGTGAATCCGGCGACGATGAGGTCCTCGTGCACCTTCATCACGTCTTCGTGGCTGTCGATCCAGCTCATCTCGGTGTCGATGCTGGTGAATTCGGTGGCGTGCCGGCTCGTGAAGCTGGGGTCGGCGCGGAACGCCGGGCCGATCTCGAACACGCGTCCGAAGCCGGCCGCCTGCGCCATCTGCTTGAAGATCTGCGGGCTCTGCGCGAGGTACGCGGTGGTCTCGAAGTAGGGCAGCTCGAAGAGCTCGGCGCGCGACTCGGAGGCGGAGGCCATCAGCTTGGGCGTGTGGATCTCGATGAAGCCGTTGTCCACCCAGTACTGGCGAAGCGCGTGCTCGAACGTGGTCTGCACCCGGAAGATCAGGTTGTGCTTCGGCTCGCGCAGGTCGAGGAAGCGCCAGTCCATGCGCTTGTCGATGCCGCTGTCCGCCGCGATCGGGGTCTCCGGGATGGCCGCGGTCTCAACGGTCAGCGTGCTCAGCTTGATCTCGATGCCGCCGAGCTTCACGCGCTCGTCGTGCTTGAGCTCGCCGGTGGCGCGCACGAACGTGCCCTGAGAGAGTCCAGAGATCGTGACCGCCGGCTCGTCGGCCACGACGGTGCCGTCCTCGGCGACCGTGCGCGGGTTGACCAACTGCACCGCGCCCGACTCATCGCGGAGCACGACGAACTGCACCTTCTTCTGGTCGCGGACGGTCTCGACCCATCCGGCGACGCTCACGGGGCCGTCGGGAGCGGCGGCCAGGTCCTTGATCAAAACGCGTGCGGTCACGATCGCCAAGCCTACCCTCCGGCCCGTATGCACGCCTGCCGCGCGCACGCTCAGTGAATTCAAGGGAAGCGCCTCCGTAGACTGGAGCGGTGGTAGCGAGCCAGGTCCACCTCGTCCGTCATGGCGAGGTGTTCAATCCCGACGGCATCCTGTATGGCAGGCTGCCGGGCTTCGGCCTCTCCAAACTCGGCCACCGGATGGCGCAGGCGGCGGCCGACGACCTCGTCGCACGCAACCGGCCGATCGCGTCACTACGGGTGTCACCTCTGCAGCGGACCCGCGAATCCGCGGCGCCGATCGCGGTCGCGTTCGGCCTCGACCCCGCGATCGAGGATCGGATCATCGAGCCGACGAACCACTTCGAGGGCACCGTGATGAGCCGCGCGCTCAAGAACCCCCTCAACTGGCCGTTCGTCGTGAACCCGCTCCGCCCGAGCTGGGGGGAGCCGTACGCGCGCATCTCGGCCAGGATGATGGCCGCGATCGACGACGCGTTCGATTCGGTGGAATCCGGCGACGTGGTCCTCGTGAGCCACCAGCTCCCGATCTGGGTCGCCCACCTCACCGTCTTGGGCGAGCGCTTCCCGCACGACCCGCGCAAGCGGCGCTGCGCGCTCTCCAGCATCACGACCTTCGAGCGCACCACGGAGCCGGCGGAGCCGTCGGAGCCGTCGTCGACGGGCCAGACGGTGCCGGGCGCCGGCGCGCCTGCCGCAGAGGCCGCACCAACCGCGCCCGCCGCACCCACCCCACGCATCGTGGAGGTCGGCTACGTCGAGCCCGCGTCCGCGCTGAGCACCTCCGCCACCGACGTGGGAGCCGTATGACCGCCCCGACCCTCCGCAGTTCTCGTGCCGCAACCCGGCGCAGGCTGCGGCTCGCGCTGCCCGCCGCCGTCGCCGCGGCCGCCCTGTTCCTCACGGGCTGCACCGCGAACGACAACCTGGCCCAGCAGTACCGCTCGGGCAGCGGCCAGAACTACATCGCGGGCGACGGAAGCGTCAGCGAGTTCGCCGCGGGCAATCGCGGCGAGCCGGTGAGCTTCTCCGGCACGCTCATCGACGGCGCGAAGGTGTCGAACAAGGATTACGCGGGCAAGGTCCTCGTTGTGAACTTCTGGTACGCGGGCTGCCCGCCGTGCCGCGTCGAGGCGGGCGACCTCGAGGCGCTCTCGAAGAAGTACGCCTCCGAGGGCGTCGGCTTCCTCGGCGTGAACCTCTACGACACGGCCAGCACCGCCGAGAGCTTCGAGAAGGACAAGGGCGTCACCTACCCGTCGGTGCTCGACCGCGACACCGGCTCCGTGCTGCTCGCGTTCAGCAAGACCGTCCCGCCGAAGGCGACTCCGACCACCCTCGTCATCGACAAGGAGGGCCGGGTCTCCGCACGCATCCTCGGCGCCATCCCGGACCGCAGCATCCTGGACACACTGATCTCCGACGCCGTGGCCGAGCACTGACGTGAACATCGGTCAGATCGTCGTCAGCGGGCAGCTGCTCGTTGCGCTGCCGATCGCGCTCGTGGCGGGCCTGGTCTCCTTCGCATCGCCCTGTGTGCTGCCGCTCGTCCCCGGCTACCTCGCCTATGTGGGAGGGACGACGGACCCAGGGGCCAAGCGCGACCGAGGACGCGTGCTCACCGGGGTCGCCCTGTTCGTGCTCGGGTTCGCGCTGGTGTTCATCGCCTACGGTGCTGCGTTCGGCGCGCTGGGGTTCTGGCTCGTGCGCTGGCAGGAGGTGGTCATCCGCGTCATGGGCGTCGTGGTGATCCTGCTCGGCCTCGTCTTCATCGGCCAGTTCTCGTTCCTGCAGCGCACCATCAAACCGAGCTGGCGGCCGGCGACCGGCCTGATCGGCGCGCCGCTGCTCGGCATCGTGTTCGGCCTCGGCTGGACGCCGTGCATCGGCCCGACCCTCGGAGCGATCCTCTCCCTCAGCGTCGGCTCCGGTTCGCCGTGGCGCGGCGCGCTCCTGATGCTCGTCTACTGCATCGGCCTCGGCATCCCGTTCCTCCTCGTCGCGCTCGGGCTCGACTGGGTCGCCGGCTCCGTCGCCTTCCTCAAGCGGCACATCCGGGCCATCAACATCATCGGCGGCGCTCTCCTCGTGGCGATCGGCGTCCTGATGGTCACCGGTCTCTGGACCGCCCTCATGTCCTCCTTCCTGGCGGTGATCAACGGTTTTGTCCCGGCCCTCTGACCACATCGACTCCGCGCCGCCGCGCGAAGATCCCGGAGTCGTCCAGCCGAAACTCGGACCCGCCGGCTGGCTGCGCTGGTGCTGGAGGCAGCTCACGAGCATGCGCACGGCGCTGTTCCTGCTGCTCCTGCTGGCGATCGCGGCCGTCCCCGGCTCGCTCTTCCCGCAGCGCGGCGCGGACCCCAACGGCGTCACCAAGTACTTCAGCGAGAACCCGCAGCTCGCGCCCGTCCTGGACAAGTTCCAGCTCTTCGACGTCTACACGTCGGCCTGGTTCTCCGCGATCTACCTACTGCTGTTCGCCTCGCTCATCGGCTGCATCATCCCGCGCACCAAACACCACTTCCAGGCGATGCGGGCCAAGCCCCCGAAGACGCCGGTGCGGCTCACCCGCATGGCCGGCTTCCAGGCTCGCATCATGCCGGCCGAGCTGCGCGCCGATGCCCCGGACCCGATCGAGACCGCTCGCGACATCCTGCGCCGTTCCCGCTACCGCGTCTCGCTGTATCAGGACGCCCGGAGCGTTTCGGTCTCGGCCGAGCGCGGCTACCTACGGGAGACCGGGAACCTCGTCTTCCACATCGCGCTCCTCGGCGTCCTGCTCGCCGTCGGCCTCGGGGGCGGCTTCGGCTACACCGGCCAGAAGGTCGTGGTGGAGGGCCAGAGCTTCGTGAACAGCGTCCCGTCGTACAACTCGTTCAATCCCGGCCGGTTCTTCACGGACTCATCGCTGGAGCCGTTCTCCGTCCGGGTGGACGACCTCAAGGTCCAGTACGAGACGCAGAACGTGAACGCCAAGGGCACCCCGCTCGACTACACGGCGAACGTCACGACGACGGGCCCTGGCGACTCCTCGTCGAAGGCGGTCATCAAGGTCAACGACCCGTTGGCGATCGGCGGAACGAACGTGTACCTGCTCGGCAACGGCTACGCGCCGACGATCACCGTGCGCGATACGAACGGCAAGGTGGTCTTCGACGACGCGGTGCCGTTCATCGCCGAGGATGCGCAGCTCACCTCGCTCGGCTGGGTGAAGGTGCCGGACGGGCTGAAGGAGCAGGTCGGGATGATCGGCTTCTTCTATCCGACGGTCGGGAAGAGCGGGACCGCGTCGGGTGCGCTGACGTCAACCTTCCCCGGACTGAACGACCCGGTGCTGAGCCTCAACGTCTACGTCGGCGACCTGGGCCTCGACACCGGCGTCCCGCAGTCCGTGTACAGCCTGAACACCGACAAGATGAAGCAGGTGGCCGGCCCCGGCACCTCGACCAAGGCGCTGCAACTGAAGCCGGGGGAGACCGTCGAGCTCCCGAACGGCCTCGGCACCATCCACCTCGGCGACGTCAAGCGCTACGCGACGCTCGACGTGCACCACGATCCCGCGCAGGGCTGGGTGCTCGTCTTCGCCATCCTGATCCTCGGTGGCCTGCTGACCTCCCTGTTCGTCCCGCGGCGCAGGCTGTGGGTGAAGGCCGTCGAGAACCCGGACGGCTCGCTCACGCTGGAGTACGCCGGTCTCGCCCGCGGCGAGGACCCGAACCTCCTCGCCGCCGTGACCGCCGTCGCCGACGAGCACGCCGCCCTCCTCACCCGACCCCCGAAGAACTAGGCTTGAAACTGTGACCGAGACTCTGTCCACCCTCTCCACGGTGTTGATCTACGTGGCGATGGGGTTCTACGCGGCGGCGTTCATCGCCTTCGCGCTCGACCTCGCCCGCCGCAGCGCGCGAGTGACCGCCGCCGAGGCGGCATCCGTCCCGAGCGCAGTCGCCAGGCGGGCGGAGGTCGCGGCACCGGTCGGCGCCGGGGCGACCATCGGTTCGTCGACCACCTCTGTCGGCGGCCCGCCCGCGTCGGGAGCAGCGTCCACGCCGCCGCCGTCGTCCGCGCTCGGCCGGCTCTCCTCGCGGATCAGCTCGCGCGTCGAGGACGAGGTGATGAACGGCGCCGAGTCGTCCGCCTCGATCCGCTGGGCGTTCGGCCTGACCATCGCCGGTTTCGCCTTCCACCTGGTGGCCACCGTCCTCCGTGGCATCGCGGCCGCGCGCGTCCCGTGGGCCAACATGTGGGAGTTCTCGATGACGGGGACGCTCGTCATCGTCGGGGTGTTCCTGGTCGCGAACCTCAAGTGGCCGATCAAGTACCTCGGCACGTTCATCGTGGGGTTGGTGCTCGTCCTGCAGGGCATCGCGCTGTTGCGCTACTTCGTGCCGGTGGTCCCGCTGCAGCCGGCGCTCCAGTCGTACTGGCTCGTCATCCACATCATCGTGGCCGTGCTGGGCACGGCGTTCTTCGCACTGGGCTTCGCCCTATCGGGACTGCAGCTGCTGCAGTACCGCCGGGAGCGTCAAGTTGAGGAGTCCCGCCCGCAGCAGTTCCGGTTCCTCGCGACGCTGCCGAGCTCGGTCGCGCTCGAGAACCTGGCGTACCGGATCAACATCGTCGGCTTCATCGCCTGGACCTTCACTCTGATCGCCGGAGCCATCTGGGCGGAGAAGGCGTGGGGTCGTTACTGGGGCTGGGACACGAAGGAAGTCTGGACGTTCATCATCTGGGTGATCTATGCCGGCTACATCCACGCGCGTGCGACGCGTGGATGGCGAGGATCCCGCTCCGCGTGGCTGGCCATCATCGGCTTCGCCGCGGTGCTGTTCAACTTCGGCATCGTCAACGTGTTCTTCCACGGACTGCACGCCTACTCGGGTCTCTGACCCGAAAGCCCGCTTTCACCTCCGCCCCGGTTCTTTCCAGAGCCGGGGCGGATGCGTTTAACGCGCGGTCTTGCGACGTCGGCGGACGCAGATCCGCGGAATCACGCGGAAGTGGCGTGCGACACGCCCGGGATGCGGGCCGGATTTGCGGGCCTCTGGGGACCTGCGTAAAGTACTTACTTGTCACCCCAAAGGTGCGGGAGAGCGGAAGAGCTCCCCGGCCTCAAGCGGGACCGAATCCTTAGCCTAGCGGCAAATCTCAACTTGAAAGAGTTGCTTTGTTGCGCTTAGGATTAACACCCCACTCACTGAGCAGGTCTAACCGGTTCGGGTCGTGCAAATCGGATGTATCCCACGATGGATGAACGAAAGAGCGCGAAACGGCCGACTTGACAAACTGACTGAGAGTGGTAAGGTAGAGAAGTTGCCTCACAGAGAAGCCCGAGAGGGTTGAAGGTGAGAGCGTCCGATCCTTGAGAACTCAACAGCGTGCACAATGTCAAATGCCAAACAACCTCGGCATTGACCTAAGACCTCGGTCTGAAAGTCGATGCAAGAGATTCCTTTGGATTAGATAACGAATGTCAGACATTCGAATTTAGTCAAGACAAACTCGCAGTGAGAAGAGATATTCCTCTCCGATCCTGCACTATGTTTCCAGACGCTTGCGTCTTGGAGCTAAACATTTTACGGAGAGTTTGATCCTGGCTCAGGACGAACGCTGGCGGCGTGCTTAACACATGCAAGTCGAACGATGAACCAGGAGCTTGCTCTTGGGAATTAGTGGCGAACGGGTGAGTAACACGTGAGTAACCTGCCCTTGACTCTGGGATAACCTCCGGAAACGGAAGCTAATACCGGATATGACGTACGGAGGCATCTCCTGTACGTGGAAAGAACTTCGGTCAAGGATGGACTCGCGGCCTATCAGGTAGTTGGTGAGGTAACGGCTCACCAAGCCTACGACGGGTAGCCGGCCTGAGAGGGTGACCGGCCACACTGGGACTGAGACACGGCCCAGACTCCTACGGGAGGCAGCAGTGGGGAATATTGCACAATGGGCGCAAGCCTGATGCAGCAACGCCGCGTGAGGGATGACGGCCTTCGGGTTGTAAACCTCTTTTAGTAGGGAAGAAGCGAAAGTGACGGTACCTGCAGAAAAAGCACCGGCTAACTACGTGCCAGCAGCCGCGGTAATACGTAGGGTGCGAGCGTTGTCCGGAATTATTGGGCGTAAAGAGCTCGTAGGCGGTCTGTCGCGTCTGCTGTGAAATCCCGAGGCTCAACCTCGGGCCTGCAGTGGGTACGGGCAGACTAGAGTGCGGTAGGGGAGAATGGAATTCCTGGTGTAGCGGTGGAATGCGCAGATATCAGGAGGAACACCGATGGCGAAGGCAGTTCTCTGGGCCGTAACTGACGCTGAGGAGCGAAAGCGTGGGGAGCGAACAGGATTAGATACCCTGGTAGTCCACGCCGTAAACGTTGGGCGCTAGATGTGGGGACCATTCCACGGTTTCCGTGTCGCAGCTAACGCATTAAGCGCCCCGCCTGGGGAGTACGGCCGCAAGGCTAAAACTCAAAGGAATTGACGGGGGCCCGCACAAGCGGCGGAGCATGCGGATTAATTCGATGCAACGCGAAGAACCTTACCAAGGCTTGACATACACGAGAACGCCCTAGAAATAGGGAACTCTTTGGACACTCGTGAACAGGTGGTGCATGGTTGTCGTCAGCTCGTGTCGTGAGATGTTGGGTTAAGTCCCGCAACGAGCGCAACCCTCGTTCTATGTTGCCAGCGCGTAATGGCGGGAACTCATAGGAGACTGCCGGGGTCAACTCGGAGGAAGGTGGGGATGACGTCAAATCATCATGCCCCTTATGTCTTGGGCTTCACGCATGCTACAATGGCCGGTACAAAGGGCTGCAATACCGTAAGGTGGAGCGAATCCCAAAAAGCCGGTCTCAGTTCGGATTGAGGTCTGCAACTCGACCTCATGAAGTCGGAGTCGCTAGTAATCGCAGATCAGCAACGCTGCGGTGAATACGTTCCCGGGCCTTGTACACACCGCCCGTCAAGTCATGAAAGTCGGTAACACCCGAAGCCGGTGGCCCAACCCTTGTGGAGGGAGCCGTCGAAGGTGGGATCGGTGATTAGGACTAAGTCGTAACAAGGTAGCCGTACCGGAAGGTGCGGCTGGATCACCTCCTTTCTAAGGAGCATCTGGCACAACGTTGGTTTTACCGACGGAAGTGTCCAGGCGCCGGATCTGAGCGAACGTCTCAGCCGGTAGCTCATGGGTGGAACATTGACATTGGTGCGGAGCCGAACAGCTCGAACTCAGTACGCCTCTTCGGAGGAAGGAACGGTTCGGACCCGGAAGCCCCGCACATGCACGCTGTTGGGTCCTGAGGGACCGGGCCTCATCGAACGATGAGAACTGGGAACTCGGACCTTTTCTTGTTGGTCATAACTCGGCCGGCGGAAAAGGTACCGCCCGTACTTTGAGAACTACACAGTGGACGCGAGCATCTTAGATTCGAACCTTCGGGTTCGGATCACAAAGATGATCTGATTTATTAGATCATTGGTCAATCTGCTCACCTTCGGGTGAGCCGATCGATTCTAAAACTCATGTGATTTCAAGTTTCCAAGAGCAAACGGTGGATGCCTTGGCATCTGGAGCCGAAGAAGGACGTAGTAATCTGCGATAAGCCTCGGGGAGTTGATAAACGAACTTTGATCCGAGGATTTCCGAATGGGGAAACCCCGCTGGGCCCGTAAGGTGACCCAGTGACTCCCGCCTGAATATATAGGGCGGGTAGAGGGAACGTGGGGAAGTGAAACATCTCAGTACCCACAGGAAGAGAAAGCAAAAGCGATTCCGTTAGTAGTGGCGAGCGAAACCGGAAGAGGCTAAACCGATCATGTGTGATAGCCGGCAGGCGTTGCATGGTCGGGGTTGCGGGACTTTTCAGCAGCTTCTGCCGAACTGCAAGCGTTACAGAGGATCATAGGCGAATGGCATTGAAAGGCCAGTCATAGAGGGTGCCAACCCCGTAGCCGAAATGGTCCAATGGCGCGAAGAGTATCCCAAGTAGCACGGGGCCCGAGAAATCCCGTGTGAATCTGTCAGGACCACCTGATAAGCCTAAATACTCCCAGATGACCGATAGCGGACAAGTACCGTGAGGGAAAGGTGAAAAGTACCCCGGGAGGGGAGTGAAATAGTACCTGAAACCGTTTGCTTACAAACCGTTGGAGCCTCCTTGTAGGGGTGACAGCGTGCCTTTTGAAGAATGAGCCTGCGAGTTAGCGATATGTGGCGAGGTTAACCCGTGAGGGGTAGCCGTAGCGAAAGCGAGTCTGAATAGGGCGATTCAGTCGCATGTCCTAGACCCGAAGCGAAGTGATCTATCCATGGCCAGGCTGAAGCGACGGTAAGACGTCGTGGAGGGCCGAACCCACTTAGGTTGAAAACTGAGGGGATGAGCTGTGGATAGGGGTGAAAGGCCAATCAAACTTCGTGATAGCTGGTTCTCTCCGAAATGCATTTAGGTGCAGCGTTGCGTGTTTCTTGCCGGAGGTAGAGCTACTGGATGGCCGATGGGCCCCAAAAGGTTACTGACGTCAGCCAAACTCCGAATGCCGGTAAGTGAGAGCGCAGCAGTGAGACGGTGGGGGATAAGCTTCATCGTCGAGAGGGAAACAACCCAGACCACCAACTAAGGTCCCTAAGCGCGTGCTAAGTGGGAAAGGATGTGGAGTTGCACAGACAACCAGGAGGTTGGCTTAGAAGCAGCCACCCTTGAAAGAGTGCGTAATAGCTCACTGGT
Organism: Leifsonia sp. NPDC080035; assembly: GCF_040050925.1. NCBI lineage: Bacteria > Bacillati > Actinomycetota > Actinomycetes > Micrococcales > Microbacteriaceae > Leifsonia > Leifsonia sp. NPDC080035. The sequence goes on from NZ_CP157390.1 coordinate 1,648,976, forward strand.
CAAGTGATTCCGCGCCGACAATGTAACGGGGCTCAAGCACGCCACCGAAGTTGTGGCATTGACATTATTGGTAGGCCTTCGTGGTCCAGCCGTGTTGATGGGTAGGAGAGCGTCGTGTGGCGAGTGAAGCGGCGGTGTAAACCAGCCGTGGACGCCACACGAGTGAGAATGCAGGCATGAGTAGCGAAAGACGGGTGAGAAACCCGTCCTCCGAAAGACCAAGGGTTCCAGGGCCAGGCTAATCCGCCCTGGGTAAGTCGGGACCTAAGGCGAGGCCGACAGGCGTAGTCGATGGACAACGGGTTGATATTCCCGTACCGGCGAAGAACCGCCCAAGCTAATCCAGTGGTGCTAAGAGTCCTAATCCTGGACACGGATCCCTTCGGGGTGAAGGTCCGGGCCTAACGCTCGACCCCATGCTGGTGCGGCTAGCGTATTAACAGGTGTGACGCAGGAAGGTAGCTGTACCGGGCGATGGTTGTCCCGGGGTAAGGATGTAGGGCAAGAGATAGGCAAATCCGTCTCTTACATAGCCTGAGATCTTATGCATAGCCGTCAAGGCGAATTCAGTGATCCTATGCTGCCGAGAAAAGCATCGACGCGAGGTTCAAGCCGCCCGTACCCCAAACCGACTCAGGTGGTCAGGTAGAGAATACCAAGGAGATCGAGAGAATCGTGGTTAAGGAACTCGGCAAAATGCCCCCGTAACTTCGGGAGAAGGGGGGCCTGAGGCGTGAAGGGATTTACTCCTGGAGCGTTTGAAGGCCGCAGAGACCAGTGGGAAGCGACTGTTTACTAAAAACACAGGTCCGTGCCAAGTCGCAAGACGATGTATACGGACTGACGCCTGCCCGGTGCTGGAAGGTTAAGAGGAAGGGTTAGCTTCGGCGAAGCTCAGAATTTAAGCCCCAGTAAACGGCGGTGGTAACTATAACCATCCTAAGGTAGCGAAATTCCTTGTCGGGTAAGTTCCGACCTGCACGAATGGCGTAACGACTTCCCAGCTGTCTCAACCGCGAACTCGGCGAAATTGCACTACGAGTAAAGATGCTCGTTACGCGCAGCAGGACGGAAAGACCCCGTGACCTTTACTACAGCTTGGTATTGGTGTTCGGTGTGGCTTGTGTAGGATAGGTGGGAGACTTTGAAGCGGGCACGCCAGTGTTCGTGGAGTCATTGTTGAAATACCACTCTGGTCACTCTGGATATCTAACTTAGAACCGTAATCCGGTTCAGGGACAGTGCCTGGTGGGTAGTTTAACTGGGGCGGTTGCCTCCCAAAAAGTAACGGAGGCGCCCAAAGGTTCCCTCAACCTGGTTGGCAATCAGGTGTCGAGTGTAAGTGCACAAGGGAGCTTGACTGTGAGACTGACAAGTCGAGCAGGGACGAAAGTCGGGACTAGTGATCCGGCAGTGGCTTGTGGAAGCGCTGTCGCTCAACGGATAAAAGGTACCTCGGGGATAACAGGCTGATCTTGCCCAAGAGTCCATATCGACGGCATGGTTTGGCACCTCGATGTCGGCTCGTCGCATCCTGGGGCTGGAGTAGGTCCCAAGGGTTGGGCTGTTCGCCCATTAAAGCGGTACGCGAGCTGGGTTTAGAACGTCGTGAGACAGTTCGGTCCCTATCCGCTGCGCGCGTAGGAAATTTGAGAGGATCTGACCCTAGTACGAGAGGACCGGGTTGGACGAACCTCTGGTGTGCCAGTTGTTCCGCCAGGAGCACCGCTGGTTAGCTACGTTCGGGATGGATAACCGCTGAAAGCATCTAAGCGGGAAGCCGGCCTCAAGATGAGATTTCCATGCCTTCGGGCGAGAGGCTCCCAGCTAGACTACTGGGTTGATAGGCCGGATGTGGAAGTGGGGACTAAAGACCCATGGAGCTGACCGGTACTAATAAGCCGATAACTTGATAATCACCACTCTCATACTGTTGTAAGGCTGGTATGAGGGGCCATGAGATTGCACGCGTCCACTATGTGGTTCTCGATGTACGGTCGAGAACTGATTCAAGCGAAGCTTGATCGTTCACTTTGATACATCAATAGTGTTTCGGCGGCCATAGCGAGAGGGAAACGCCCGGTTACATTCCGAACCCGGAAGCTAAGACTCTCTGCGCCGATGGTACTGCAGGGGGGACCCTGTGGGAGAGTAGGACACCGCCGGACTTCTTTGTGAGATGGCCACCCAGTGATGGGTGGCCATTTCGCGTTAACAGGTCTTTTCCGCGTCCCGGGCGATACGCCGGCGCGGACCACGCACGTAGGCTGGGAGGATCCCGGCACCGAGGAGAAGTCGTGAGCGATACACCGGCAGACGACGACAGGAACGGCCGTCCGGCCGACCGCGCACGGCGTGACGACCGTCGTGGGCCGCGCGATGGCGGTGCCGGCGGACGTTCCGGCGGTCCACGAGAGGGTGGCGCGCCCCGTTCCGGTGCTCCGCGCTCCGGGGCTCCGCGCGATGGTTACCGAGGTCGAGACGGCCGCGGGACCGGTCGCCCGACCGGCGACGGCCGTTCCAGCGGTGCTCCCCGCCGCGGTTCCGGCGGAGACGAGCGACCCGCCCGGGGCCAGCAGGGAGGCTACCGCGGACGCGATGGTCAGGGCGAGGGCACTGCCCGCCCGAGCCGCGGCGGCAGCGCTCCGCGCGCCGGGCGAGACGACCGCGGAGACCGCGGCTACCGCGGCGGTGACGGCGGAAGGGACCGCCAGCCACGCGGAGGCTCTGAGCGAGGAGGCGCCCCGGCGTCTCGCGGAGGCTACCGCGGCGGCGCGTCGGGCACGGGCGATCGCCGCGAGTACGGCCGTCCCGGCTCCGGCGCGGAGCGTCGTAGCGGAGGCACGGCGGGGTCCGGCTCCCGTGGAGGCGGAGGCGGAGGAGCGAAGCGCGACGGTTACGGCTCGGGCGGCGCCCGGGGCGGCTCCGGACGTGGCGATCGCCGCGACGACGAGAAGCTCTGGACCAGGGGCGGCAAGCCCGCCCGCGGTGACCGCGATGCACGCACGCTCTCCGCTCAGGAGGAGCAGGAGGCCGCCCGCGCCAGGGAGCTGCGGTCCGTGCGGCCGCGGCACGACGATCCCGAGGTCCCCGACAGCATCGAGGCCCGGCAGCTGGACAAGGGCGCGCGGGTCGAGCTCAAGACGCTGAGCAAGGACAACGCGGATTGGGTCGCTCGGCACCTGGTCATGGTGTCCCAGCTCATCGAGGACGACCCCGAGCTCGCGCACCTGCACGCGCTCTCCGCGGCTCGACGCGCCGGACGCATCGGTGTGGTCCGAGAGACACTGGCCATCACCGCGTACGCCACCGGCGACTTCGCGCTCGCGCTGCGCGAGCTCCGCACCTACCGGCGCATCACCGGCCTGAACGACCAGATCGCCCTGATGGTGGACAGCGAGCGAGGCGTCGGACGCCCCGACCGCGCGCTCGAGCTCGGCCGGTCGGTCGACCGCTCGACGCTGCCCGCCGAGGTGCAGGCCTCGCTCGCGATCGCCATGTCGGGCGCGCGTCTCGACCTGAACCAGCCCGAGGCGGCCCTGGCGGAGCTCGAGATCCCGCAGCTCGACCCGGACCGCGCGTTCAGCTGGAGCCCCGACCTGTTCCACGCCTACGCGGAGGTTCTGGAGGAGCTCGGGCGGGATGAGCAGGCCGCCACCTGGCGGGACCGCGCCGACCGCGCCGAGGAAGCGCTGGCTCAGGCGCACGCGGATGACGAGCTCGAGACGATCCACGTCATCGAGGAGGAGTACGACGTCATCTTCGAGGCGGAGCCGGACGAGCCCGCGGTCGAGTCTGCCCCGGCGGTCGAGGCTGTGCCGGACGAGGGTGACGAGCGCGAGACCCGCGACGACCAGGAGGGCACGCCGGACGATGGCACTGTTCCGACGCAAGAGTGAGAACGCGACGCCCCTGGACGGCGTCGATCTGCTGCTGGCCGACCTGGACGGTGTCGTCTACAAAGGCCCCGACGCCATCCCGTTCGCTGTCGAGAGTCTCAACAGCGCCGCCGAAACCGTGCGAGTCGGTTACATCACGAACAACGCGTCCCGCACGGACGCCGCTGTCGCGTCGCACCTGAGCGACCTCGGCCTCGCTGTTCGGCCGACGGACGTCGTGACCTCGCCGCAGGCCGCGGTCCGGCTGCTCGGCTCGCACATCGCGGCGGGTTCGACGGTGCTCGTCATCGGCGGCGACGGCCTCGTCGACGAGGTGCAGAAGGCGGGCTTCTCCGTGACCCGGTCGGCGGAGGACGACCCCGCCGCCGTCATCCAGGGCTTCTCTCCCGAGGTCGGTTGGCAGCATCTCGCCGAGGCGGCGTTCGCGCTTCAGGGACGCACGGAGGCCGAGCGTCCCTGGATCGCGACCAACACCGACTGGACGATTCCCGTCGCCCGCGGCATCGCGCCGGGGAACGGGACGCTCGTGTCCGCCGTGCACACGGCGGCGGGACGGCTGCCGCTGGTCGCAGGGAAGCCAGAGGTCGCGATCTTCGAGGAGGCGGTCGCGCGCTTCAGCGCCGACAAGCCGCTCTTCATCGGCGACCGGCTGGACACGGACATCCTGGGTGCCAACCGGGCCGGAATCGACTCGGTGCTCGTGCTCACGGGCATCGACGGCGCGAAGCAGCTGATCGCCGCCGACGCGGACTCCCGGCCGACCTACATCCTGCGCGACCTGCGCGGGTTGAGCGAGCCGTACCCCGAGACCGTCACCGCGCGGAACGGCGCTGTGACCGTGGGGGACTCCACCGTCGCGATCGACGGCAATGACGTGCGCATCCTCAAGGAGGGCGACGAGCTCGATCTGCTCCGCGCCGCGTGCGCGGCCATCTGGAACTCGGGACGCGCGATCTACGGACTCGAGGTGCCGGTGCGGCTGTACGCCTGAGCGACGCTGGGCGCCGGCGTCAGAGCGCCGCCGTGCGCTCCAGCACCCGGTAGCAGCGCCGGACCCGCTCGAGCCACCAGTCGCGACGCTCGGCGGGCGCTTCGAGTTCCGCGAGCCGACCGGCGTCGACCGCGGGGCGCGCGACGGGGATCCCCCCGGCCACGGGTAGGAGCGGCTCCTCGGCGACGTCCTGGACGAACATCGCGACGGTGCCGAGGCCGCAGTCGAAGTCCAGCTCGGGGACGGACGCGGCAAGGTGCGCCCCCATCGCGATGCCGACCGAGGTGTCGATGGCGCTCGAGACGACGACGGGAAGGCCGGCCTCCGCGACGATCCGCAGCGCGGAGTGGATGCCGCCGAGCGGTTGCGCCTTCACGATGAGGATGTCCGCCGCCCCCGCCCGAGCGACGGCGAGCGGGTCGCTCGCCTTGCGGACGCTCTCGTCCGCTGCGATCGGGATGCCCATGTACTTCGTCCGACGGCGGATCTCCGCCAGCTCGTCGATGCCGGCGCACGGCTGCTCGACGTACTCCAGGTCGAACGGCGCGAGGGCGTGGATGGCGTGCTCGGCCTCGTCCACGTTCCACAGCGTGTTCGCGTCCACACGGAGGCGACCCTCCGGGCCGAGCTGCTCTCGCACGGCGCGGACCCGCGCGACGTCGTCGGTCAGCGACTGGCCGGGCTCTGCCACCTTCACTTTGGCGGTCCGTGCTCCCGGGTAGCGTGCGAGGACACCGGGGACCGCGTCCGCGGGCACGGCGGGGACGGTCGCGTTGACCGGGAGCCTGTCGCGGAGCAGGGCGGGCGCCGCGCGCCAGCCGAAATCGATCGCGGCGTGCAGCCATGACGCCGACTCGTCGTCGTCGTACTCGAGGAACGGCGAGAACTCCGTCCAGCCCTCGGGGCCTTCGAACAGCACGGCCTCACGTTCCGTGATCCCCCGGAAGCGCGTCCTCATCGGCAGGCGGACGACTCTTGCACTCCCCAACAGGTCGACGAGTTCCGGCGTCATTCCACAAGTCTGGCACGGGTCCTCCGCGCGCAGCGGACGATCGTAGGCTGGATGCATGTCAGCGAACGTCTCAGAACTCTTCGATCCCGCCGTGTGGAACCCCGTGCCGGGCTTCGAGGGCCTCAGCGACATCACCTACCACCACGACGTATCGGGACGGATCGCGCGGGTGGCGTTCAACCGGCCGGAGGTGCGCAACGCGTTCCGGCCGCACACGGTCGACGAGCTTTACGCGGCGCTCGAGGACGCCCGGACGAACCCGCGGATCGGCGTCGTGCTGCTCACCGGCAACGGCCCGAGCCCGAAGGACGGCGGCTGGGCGTTCTGCTCGGGCGGCGACCAGCGGATCCGAGGCCGGGACGGCTACAAGTACGCGGAGGGTGAGACGGCGTCCAGCATCGACTCCGCCCGGAGCGGCCGGCTGCACATCCTGGAGGTGCAGCGCCTGATCCGGTTCATGCCAAAGGTGGTCATCGCGGTCGTGCCGGGGTGGGCCGCGGGTGGCGGCCACTCGTTGCACGTGGTGTGCGATCTGACGATCGCGAGCGCCGAGCACGGACGGTTCAAGCAGACGGACGCCGACGTCGGCTCGTTCGACGCCGGCTACGGCAGCGCCTACTTCGCGCGCCAGGTCGGGCAGAAGGTCGGTCGTGAGGTCTTCTTCCTCGCTCGCGAGTACTCGGCGCAGCGGGCGTACGAAATGGGAGCCGTGAACGCGGTCGTGCCGCACGCCGAGCTCGAGGCGACCGCTCTGGACTGGGCGAACGAGATCCTCACCAAGTCGCCGACCGCGATCAGGATGCTGAAGTTCGCGTTCAACGCGGTAGACGACGGGATGGTCGGCCAGCAGGTGTTCGCGGGTGAGGCGACGCGGCTCGCTTACGGGACTGACGAAGCGGTCGAAGGGCGGGACGCGTTCCTCGAGAAGCGGGAACCTGACTGGTCGCCGTTCCCCTGGCAGTACTGAGCGGGAGGCGCACCATGCGATCACTGCGGGTGGTCGACGCGACTCGGCCGATCGACGTCTTCGAGGCGCTGCGCGACGCGCTCGGCGGCGGCGGTCCGGCGGTGGTGCCGCGGGAGGGCGTCGCGCGGGCGACGGACTGGCCATCCGCCGACGAGCGGGTCGCGCAGAACGTCGCGCTCGTGATCGAGACGTCTGGTTCCACGGGGCGTCCGAAACGTGTGGCCCTGTCGGCGGACGCTCTGCTCGCCAGCGCCGCCGCGTCCGCCGGCGCCATGGGCGGGCAAGGGCAGTGGCTGCTCGCGCTGCCGGCGCACTACGTCGCGGGAGCGCAGGTCCTCGTGCGCTCGCTCGCTGCCGAGACCGAGCCCGTCCCGTACGGCGACGGCCATTTCGACCCGCAGCGGTTCGCCGATGCGGCGGCCCTGCTCGAACACGACTACCGCTACACCTCGCTCGTGCCCGTCCAGCTCGCTCGGCTCGTGGAGGCTGCGGAGGGTGGAGCACGGGAGGTGGCGCGGGCGCTGCGCCGGTTCGACGGGATCCTCGTGGGCGGCCAGGCGCTGCCGCCCGCGCTCCGCGAGCGCGCCGAAGCGGCCGGGGCGCGAATCCTGAGCACCTACGGGTCCAGCGAGACGGCGGGCGGGTGCGTGTACAGCGGCGTCCCGATCGGGACCACGGTTGTGAGAGAGGTGGACGGGCTGCTCGAGATCAGTGGGCCGTCGCTCGCGGAAGGCTATCTCGGCGACCCGGACCGCACCGCTGCGGCCTTTCACGAGGAGGGCGGAGCCCGGTGGTATCGCACGGGCGACCTCGGAACGGTCGAGGACGGGCGCGTGACGGTGCTCGGCAGGTCGGACAACGTGATCATCTCCGGCGGTGAGAAGGTGCTGCTCGACACGGTGGAGCGGGTCGTCCACGCGGTTCCCGGCTTCGCAGGAGCCGTGGTCGTCGCGGCCGACGACGCCCAGTGGGGACAGGTGCCGGTGGTCGTCGTCGCCGGGGCCCCGGAGATCGGGCTCGACGACCTGCGCGTCCGGGTCGCCGACCAGCTCGGCCGCGCCGCAGCCCCGGCGCGGATCGTCACCGTGACCGTCATGCCTCGGCTGAGCAGCGGGAAGCCGGATCGCCAGGCCGCCGCGCGGATCGCCGGGGTGGGCGGCGGTGCGGCCGTCGCGGACACGGGTACATAGGCCTTCTTGTTAAGATTCGCACTGTGATGAGCCAGAACAAGCCTCGAATGCAACGGATGGCACCGCCGCCCGCGCGCGGACCCCGCGGCGGCAAGAGCGGCCGTCCCGGCGCCGCTCGCGCCGCGGCCAAGCCGGCCACCGCCGCCGACTGGATCGCGGGGGCACGGCTGCGGACGCTCCCGCTCGCGGTGGCTCCTGTGCTCATCGGTGTCGGCGCGGCGAAGGTCGCGGAGGGCGCCGGGATCTGGCACCCGATCCGGTCGCTGCTGTGCCTCGCCGTCGCCGTGCTGCTGCAGATCGGCGTCAACTATGCGAACGACTACTCGGACGGAATCCGTGGCACGGACGAATACCGCGTCGGTCCCGGCCGGCTCACCGGTTCGGGGAAGGCGGCGCCTCGGAAGGTGCTGACCGTCGCGCTCGTGTTCTTCGGGCTCGCGGCAGTTGCCGGCCTGATCCTGGTCGTCCTCACCCTGCAGTGGTGGGTCATCCTGGTGGGCGCCGCGGCGATCGCCGCCGCCTGGTTCTACACCGGCGGCAAGCGACCCTACGGCTACTACGGTCTCGGCGAGCTGTTCGTGTTCGTCTTCTTCGGACTCGTCGCCACCGCGGGCACCACGTACATGCTGGCCGGCGTCGTGAACCAGGAGTCCTGGTTCGGCGCGATCATCGCGGGACTCATCGCCTGCGCCGTGCTGATGGTCAACAACATCCGCGACATCGAGCCCGACCGGCTGGCCAGGAAGCGCACGTTGGCGGTGCTGCTCGGCCGGGTGGCGTCCCGGGTCGCGTTCTGCGTGTTCCTGTTGGTGCCGTTCGGCATCCTCGCGGTGCTCGCGGTGTTCTACCCGCTCGCCTGGTTCGGGATGTTCGCCCTGCTCGCCGCGCTCCCGGCGTGCGTCATCACGATCTTCGCCCGGACGCCGCGCGAACTCATCACCGCGCTGCAGCTCACCAGCTTCACGGGGCTGCTGGTCGCGATCGCGCTCGGGGCAGCCTACGCGTTCTGACCCTGCGCAGGTCGGGCTCGACCGGTCAGGCCGAGCGGTCGGACCGGTTCGGGTCGTTCGGCGCGGACTCCGCCGCGTCGACCGCCGCATCCTCGTCGTCGTCGTCGGCCGACGTCGCCGGCGTGTCCCGATGGCGCGCGGCGTACAGGTCGGACGAGACCGCGTTGCGAGGTCGGCTCAGGAAGATGTACGACAGGCAGAGGCCGATCAGGGCCGCCGCGATCACCGAGGCCCACCACACCACGCCGAGGAGAAGCAGCACGGCGAGCGGCACCGCGAACACCAGGAGGCGCAGCACGGTGTAGGTCAACCAGGAGGGAATCCGCTTCACCCTCCCAGCTTAGGCACCGCGTCTGAGAGTTACGATTGACGCATGGTTCGCCTCTGGATAGTCCTCGGCGTCGCGGCCGCGGTTTTCTACATCTATTCGGTGGCAGACTGCGCTCTCTTCGACCGTTCCCGGGTGCGCGGCCTTCCGAAGCCCGTGTGGCTGCTCGTGATCATCATCTTCCCGGTCATCGGTGGAATCCTCTGGTTCCTGATCGGGCGCGGCCGGCGCCGTGCGGAGAGCGAGCGCCGGATCGTCGCCCCGGACGATGACCCCGCCTTCCTCGGCAAGCTGCGGCTCGACCACGACCAGGAGGAGCGCATCCGGCAGCTCGAGAAGGAGCTCGCCGAGCTCGACGACAACGGACCCGACGACCAGACCGGCCGCCGGGATGCCTGACGCCCGGATCCCGGGCGCTCCCGTCGACCAGAGCACGAGTGCGCCCCTCCCGCGCATCCCGCTCACGCAGAATCCCGCCACGGATGTCGCGCTCGCACTGCTGACGGGGTTCGTCCGTGCGGGCGTGCGGCACATCGTCATTAGCCCCGGCTCGCGTTCCCAGGCGCTCGCGCTCGCCGCGGCCGAGCTCGAGCGGAACGGTTCGGCGCGCCTGCATGTGCGCATCGACGAGCGTGTCGGCGGGTTCCTGGCGCTCGGCATCGGACGCGAGTCCGGCGCCCCCGCGGTCGTCGTGACGACCAGCGGGACCGCGACCGCCAACCTGCATCCCGCTGTGCTCGAGGCCCACGAGGCGGGAGTCCCGCTCATCGTCGTCACCGCGGACCGCCCGGAGGAGCTGCGCGGCATCCGGTCGAACCAGACGACGCGGCAGGTCGGGATCTACGGTGACGTGATCCGCTTCGCCCGCGACGTCCCGGCGCCCGAGGGCGGCGAGGCGGAGCTCGTCGAGGCCGACCGGGTCGCGCTCGCCGCGGTGCGTGCGGCCGTGGGAGCCGACGACGCCGATCCCGGCCCCGTGCATCTCAACGTCGCCTTCAGGGAGCCGCTCTCTGTCGCCGTGCCCGCACTCGATCGCATCGAGCCCGCTGACGTACCCGCGATCGCGCCTGCTTCCGCTCTCGGTCGCGACACCGTGGAGCTCCAGGACGGCCCGCGCACCGTCGTCATCGCCGGGGCGGACGCCGGGCCGGAAGCGGAGGGGTTCGCGCGTGCGGCGGGAGTCCCGCTGCTTGCGGAGGTGTCGAGCGGTGCCCGGTTCGGGCCGAATCTCGTCGTCGTCTACCGCGAACTGCTCCGCGACGAGGCCTTCGGTGGACGGGTGGAGCGCGCCGTGGTGTTCGGGCATCCGACGCTGAGCCGCGAGGTCCCCGCACTGCTGACCAGAACGGACGTCGAGGTGATCGTCGTCGCGCCGAGCGGACGACAGGTCTATAACCCCGGGCGCCGCGCGCGCGTGGTCGGCGCGATCCGCCCGCCGGCCGACGTCGACCTGCGGTCGCCGGAGGTGCGCGCGTGGGTCGGGAGCTGGGTGTTCGCGAGCCGCCGGATCGTCGAGGCTGCCGAAAGCGCTGCCGATCCTGCCGCGGCCGCCCCCGACGTCGAGAAGGCACGCTCGTACGATCCCGCCGATGCCCTCGCGTTCGCGAAGGCCGAGCTGGCGGCCGTCCGCGCGCCCGTCACCCGCGCCTTGCTCGCCGAGGCCCTCTGGCGGTACACCTGGCCGCATGACCGCCTGGTCATCGGCGCATCCCGGCTCATCCGCGACGTCGACAGGATCGTGCCCGGCAAGCGGATCCCGGTTCACGCCAACCGCGGGCTCGCGGGAATCGACGGCACCATCGCCACGGCGACCGGGATCGCGGTCGCCGGCCAGGCCGCGGCGGCCGAGGACGGGTCGGCAGCGGGCATCACCCGGGTGCTGCTCGGGGATCTCGCGCTCCTGCACGACGCCGGCGCCCTGCTCGGGGTGACCGGCGAGGCGCGCCCGAACCTGCAGGTCGTGGTCGGCAACGATGGTGGAGGCACCATCTTCGACTCCCTGGAGGTCGCGTCCACGGCGCCGGCGACCGCGTTCGATCGGGTGCAGTACACGCCGCAGACCGTCGACGTGGCGTCACTGGCGCGCGCCTACGGCTGGGACCATCGGATCGCGCGGACCAAGGGGGAGCTCGACCAGGCGCTCTCGGCGCCGCCGGTGGGTGTCAGCCTTGTCGAGGTCCCGCTCGAGCGCTGAGCCGCATCCCAAGCCGCAGCTCGCAGCCGTGCGCACAATCCGGGTCGTCCGAGACACCGGCGCGTTGGAGAGTGTCGACAACAGACGTTGCGATCCGTTGGCGCATCGCTAGCATGACCGCGTGCACATGATCTTCCGGACCCTGCTCCACTTCTTCCTCTCCCGGTTCGGGCCGCGGCTGCGGCACTGGGACGTCGCGCGCACGAAGTTCCGCGTGCTGCCGACGGACCTCGACATCCTGAAGCACATGAACAACGGGGTGTACCTGTCGATCGCCGATATCGGCCGGTTCGATCTGCTGGTGCGCAACGGGGTCTGGCAGATCTTCAAGGACCGCGGCTGGTACCCGGTGGTCGCGTCCGAGACCATCTCGTTCCGCAAGTCGCTGGAATTGTGGCAGACGTTCGTGGTCGAGTCGCGCATCCTCGGCTTCGACGAGAAGGCGGTGTACCTGGAGCAGCGGTTCACCGTCGACGGCGAGATCTACACTCAGGCGTTCATCCGGGGGCGTTTCCTCAAGCGCGGCGGCGGCGTGGTGTCCATCCCCGAGCTGCTGGAGGCCGTCGGGCCGGCGCCGACCGACGTGACCGTGCCGGAATGGCTGCTGCAGTGGGGATCGGACGCGGCCCTCCCGTCCACACGCGCCGAGGCGCCGAGCGTCTGGAGCGAGTGAGCGGGAGGACGCGCCGAGCGTCGCGCCGCGGCGTCAGGCGGGGCCGAACGCGAAGACCCGATCGGGGTCGTACTCCGCTCGCGCGGCGCTGAGCCGTTCGAACACCGCCGGAGGCCAGCTGTTCTCGAACGACGCGGCGTCACTCAGATCGGCCGCCCAGTTCACGTTGGTCACCGCGGAGACCCGGTGGCCCAGCGCCTCCGCGATGGACGCGGCCGCCGCGGGCGCCAGCGCATCGAACGTCGACGGGTCGCCGGCGATCGTGCTCACCGTGTAGCGGCTGTCCCTGCCGCCGACCGCCGTGCCGTCGTGGGTGTCACGCGCGGTGGCGCCGCCGAGCTGTCGGATCTCGACCGCGAGGAACGGCGACTGCGCGCCGGGGCCGGCCAGGCGCAGCAGCGCGTCGCCGTCGGCCGCATCGAAGTCGTCCAGCATCAGGCCGCGCACCCAGCTCGGGGCGCCCTGCTCGGGGTCGTTGTGGATGGTCGCGACCGCGGTGGTCGGGATCTCGCCGACGAAGTCGAGGTAGACCGGCGCGGCCGCGCGCATCGGAGCGAACAGCTCCTCGCCCTCGGCCGGGTCGCCGGGGAACGCGAAGCGAACGCTCAGCACCGACCGGCCGCGCAGCGGCGGCGGAGGGCCGTCGACGTCCGGGATGCGCAGGAACACCGCCGAGGTCGTCGCCGCCTCCGACAGCTGCGCCGCCCAATCCACCCACGCGCGGAACGCGGGCTCGATCGCGTCCCCCTCGAAGAAGACGCTGCCGGCGTAGAGGGTGGTGAGCGGGACGAGTTCGAGCGTCATCTCGGTGACGATGCCGAGGCCGCCCTTCCCTCCGCGCAGCGCCCAGAACAGCTCGGGATGCGTCGACGCGTCCGCGACCACCACCTCGCCGTCCGCCGTGACCACGCGGAACCCGCGCACCCAGTCGGCCGTGAAGCCGTGGCTGCGGGCGAGCGGCCCGAGGCCGCCGCCGAGCGTGTAGCCGACGGCGCCGACGCTGGTGGACGACCCGGTCACCGGTGCCAGGCCGTGCTCCGCGGCCGCAGCGATCACCGGCGCCCAGCGCACCCCGGCGCCGATGCGCACGTGCCGGAGGTCCGCATCCACCTCGAGGGTGTCGAGCGCGCGCGTCGACACGACGAGGCCGCCCGTGATCGGTGCCTCGGCACCGTGGCCGGTGGCCTGCACGCGCACCGGCAGGCCGGTGTCGCGGGCGAAGCGGACGGCGGCGGCGACGTCGTGCTCGTCGCGCGCGGCGACGACGACATCCGGATCGTGGCGGATGGCCGGGTTGAAGCAGGCGACCTCGGCCGCGAGGCCGTCGTCGCCGCGTGTGAAGACGGTGCCGTGGACAGTGTCGCGCAGCCGCGCGAGGGTCCCGGCGTCGATATCGATTCCCATGGGGTGACAGTAGGGGACTCCACCGACACCCGGGTAGAGGGCGGCGCGCGCTGACCGTCAGGAGCGTGACGTACGATTCCGTGCATGACCGCCGTCCTGCCCGAGAGCGCCCGTTCCGGGCGTCCCGTGGAGACGGTGTACCGGCCCAAGGCGCAGGTCGACGTGGCGGCGACGCTCGGGCTCCTCGGCCGGGGGCCGTACGACCCGACGACCCAGTGGGACCTCCGCGGCGTGTGGCGCACCTGGCGCACCCCGCTCGGCGCCGCGACGCTGCGCGTCCTGCGCCCGGCGGCCGACGGCTCCATCGCGGCCTCCGCCTGGGGCCCAGGGGCGGAGTGGGTCGTCGCCGCGCTGCCCGCGCTGCTCGGGAGCGAGGACGACTGGTCGGCGCTCGACGTCTCCGGCAACGTGCTGCTGCGCGGGAGCCTGCACAGGAACCCGGGCCTGCGCCTGGCGAAGACCGGGCGGTTGCTCGAGGCGCTCCTCCCCGCGATCATCGAGCAGCGCGTCACCAGTCTGGAGGCCTACCGGTCCTGGGCCCGCCTGCTCCGCTGGTACGGAGAGCCCGCGCCCGGCCCGGCCCCGGAGGGGATGCGCGTCACCCCGACCCTGGAGCAGTGGCGGGGGGTCCCGTCCTGGGACTGGCATCGCGCGGGCGTCGACCCACGGCGGTCCCGCGCGGCGCAGGCCGTGCTCGCGGTGGCGCCGTCCCTCGAACGCGCGACCGGTGGATCGGCGACGCTGGACGACGCGGCCGCCGCGCTGCAGACGGTTCCCGGCATCGGGATCTGGACCGCCGCCGAGACCCTGCAGCGCTCGCACGCGCATCCCGACCTCGTCAGCGTCGGCGACTACCACCTCGCCCACTACGTCGGCGAGGCGCTGATCGGCGAGCGCGTCGACGACGACGGGATGCTGGAGCTCCTCGAACCGTGGCGGGGGCACCGCCAGCGCGTCGTGCGGCTCATCCTCGCCAGCGGCTTCCGGTTCCAGCGCCGTGGCCCGCGCATGGCCGTCCAGGACCACCGCTGGCACTGAAGCCGGCGCGGCGCCGACGCGCAGCCGACGGGGGCGCTGCGGCGGTCAGCCGGTGGTGCCGTCGCGCTGAGCCGTCTGGTGCTCTGCGCGCAGGTCGTGGTCGAGCTCGCGGCAGAGCGTCTCGTAGTGGTCGCGCATCGCCGGGTAGTAGTCGTCCCACTTCGGCATCGGCTTGCCGTCGTGGGCGGCGACGAGCCGGTCGAGGTAGTAGTCCCAGCCGATGCAGTAGTCGGCCGAGGTGGACACCGAGCGCAGCCGCTGGCCGAAGGTGACCGTGGTGTGGCCGCTCGCCTCGGTGAGGTGCACGAACATGACGAGGGAGTCCGGCGCCTTGCCCACATCCACGTGGAGTCGGTGCGGCGCCTCGCAGAGCATGACGGCGACGTTCTCCCACTCGGCGTCGTCGCCTTCCGCGTTCATGCGGAACTTGACGGCCCCGGTCGAGCCGGTGCCCGTGTACTCGCCGACCCAGAGCGCGAGCCTCGGGGAGCGGCTGAAGTAGGTCCACACCTCTTCGATCGGAGACTTGAAGATGCGGTCGAGGACCACATACACCCCGTCGTCCTTGCGAACCAGTCGACCTGTCGGCTGCGGCATCATGGTGACCTCCCGGAGAGTCCGCCCCCTTGGTGAGCCCCACCTTAGTCACGTCCCCGGGGTTCCGGCAGGGGGAGCCCGCGGGTCCGTGTTCGAGTCCTCTCAGCCCTCCAGCACGGCCATCGCGGCGTTGTGGCCGCCGAGGCCGCTCACCGCGCCGCCGCGGCGCGCGCCGGAGCCGCACATCAGGATGCGGGGGTGCGCCGTGGCGACACCCCAGCGCTCCGCGGGGGTGTCAAGGGCGTCGTCGTCCTCGGCGAACGGCCAGGAGAGCGGCCCATGGAAGATGTTGCCGCCCGGCATGTTGAGGGTGTGCTCGAGGTCACGGGTGGTCTTCGTCTCGATGCACGGATTGCCGTCCGCGTCGGTCAGCAGCAGGGACTCGATGGGCTCGGCCAGCACGGAGTTCAGCGACGCGAGCACCGCATCCTGGAGCCGTCTGCGGGTCTCGTCGTTGTTGTCGTCGGTCAGC
This sequence comes from Leifsonia sp. NPDC080035, assembly GCF_040050925.1. Taxonomy (NCBI): domain Bacteria; kingdom Bacillati; phylum Actinomycetota; class Actinomycetes; order Micrococcales; family Microbacteriaceae; genus Leifsonia; species Leifsonia sp. NPDC080035. The sequence continues at coordinate 1,664,751 of NZ_CP157390.1, forward strand.
CAGCGGTCGGGTGTGTGCAGTCCGAACACGGTGATCGTCTGCGCGCCGGACTCGGCCAGGTCCGGGTCGAGGATGCTCGGGTCGGCGAGGGTGTGGCAGTAGATCTCGCACGGCAGCAGCTCGGGCATGACGCCGCGGGTCATCCCCGTGTACGCCTCCTCGAGCTGCGTGTAGGTCTCGTTGATGTGGAAGGTGCCGCCGAAGGCCGCCTTCGGGTCGATCGCCTCGTCGCGGAGGCGCGGCAGGCGCTCGAGCAGCAGGTTCACCTTGACCTGGGCGCCCTCGGCGACGGGACGCTTCTCGGCGCTCGCCGCATCCCCGAGCAGCCGGTCGAGGACGGCGGGAGCGACGTTCACCAGCACGTGCTCGCCGACGACGTGACGCTCGTGCCCGTTGCGCGTGTAGACGACGGTGCCGTCCGGCGCGATGGAGGTGACCTCGGCGTCCGTGACGATGCGGGCGCCGGCCTCGCGCGCGACGCGGGCCAGCTCGCCGGTGACGGCGCCCATCCCGCCGACGGGCACATCCCATTGGCCCGTGCCCTGGCCGATGACGTGGTAGAGGAAGCAGCGGTTCTGGGCGAGGGAGGGGTCGGAGACGCTGGCGAAGGTGCCGATGAGGGCGTCCGTCGCCGCGACGCCGCGGACGAGGTCGCTTTCGAGCCGTGACTCGATGAATCCCCCGATCGGCTTCTCGATGAGCGCATCCCAGAGATCGTCGTCGCCTACGAGGGCCTTGGCCTCGCTGCGGGTGAGGAGCGGCTCCGTCACGGTCGGCCAGAGCGCGCGCGCGACCGCGGTCGTGGACTCGTAGAATCCGGTGAACCGCTCGGCGTCGTCGGCCGCGCCGATGCGGGCGAAGGATGCGGCGGTCGCGTCGGCGTCCGTGTTGTCGATGAGCAGGCCGGCGCCGTCCGGATCGCCGGGAACCGGGGTGTACGAGGAGTAGCGGCGGCGGACGAGCCGGATGTCCAGGCCCAGGTCGTCGATGATGCGCTGCGGCAGCAGGCTGACCAGGTAGGAGTAGCGGGACAGTCTCGCCTCGATGCCGGAGAACGCCTGAGCGCTCACGGCCGCGCCGCCGACATCCGGCAGTCGTTCGAGCAGGATGACGCTCTTGCCTGCGGCGGCGAGGTAGGCGGCCGCGGTGAGTCCGTTGTGACCTCCGCCGACGATCACCACATCGTGCGTCGGCGCGGGGGAGAGAGCAGGGTCGGTCATGGAACAGAGCCTAGGGGACCGTCACGGCCGGGCGTGCTCCGGGACCGCCTGCGCCAGCGCGCGACGTGCCGCGACGACGCCGGGGCTCGCCGCGGACGCCCGCCTGGCCGAGGTGAAGACCGTGCGGCGGGGCGAACCGGGCAGCGGCAGGAGGCGGACGGCCGGCTCTTCTCCCGCCCACACCAGGTCGGGAAGGAGGCCGACGGCGTTGCCCGACGCGATCAGGCGGATGTGGGCGACGAGGTCTGCCGTCTCGAAGCGCACATCCGGTTCGAACCCGGCGGCACGGCAGAGCTGGACGGCCCAGGTGCGCGCGGCCGTGCCCTCCGGTTCGAGCACCCACGGCAGCGCTGCCGCCTCCGCGAGCGAGTCGGTGCGAATGCGCGAGCCGCGTTCCCGCGAGCTGGCGAGGTGGATGCTGTCGGTGGCGAGTTCCGCGCGGTCGAGGCCGCTGCGCAGCGCGCGGGTGCTTCCGGGATACTGCTCGGCGATGACGAGATCGAAGTCGCGCGCCGACACCTCGAAGAGCCCCTGCTCGGGCTCGCGCTCGGTCACCTCGACACGCAGCTCGGGGTAGTCGCGCGCAAGCGCGGAGAGGGCGCCAGGGAGGATGGCGTGCGCGGCCGACTGGAAGACCGCGATGCGCACGAGGCCGGACACCGTGGTCACGGCGTCGGCGACGGCGGACTCCGCGAGGTCCAGGGCGTCCAGGATGGCCGCGGTGTGCTGGGCGAGGAGTTCGCCCTGCGGCGTGAACCGGAGCCGGCGCCCGGACTTCACCAGCAGGACGGCGCCCACCTCCTTCTCGAGGGCCGCGAGTTGCTGGGACACCGACGACGGGCTGTACGAGAGGGCCTCGGCGACGCCGGCGACGGTGCCGCGGATCTTGAGCTCCCGCAGCAGGCGCAGCTTTCGGACGTCCAGCATCGGTTGCTCCCATCATTCAGCTGAGCCGAACGATACCCTTCGGAAACGTTCGCTGTCGCTGAGCATAATGGCGGCCTCAGAATGTTCTGCACAGGCTCGTGCATCCTGCGACTTCTCCCCGGATCCGGGCGGTCGCCTCGGAGCCGCTATTCGGAGGAAATACAGTCGTGGACATGGTTGATCACACGGACGGGGTGGCGTCGCGCTCCGCGGAGGCCGCTCCGGGGCGGCTCGCCCAGGAGGCGATCGCGCTGGTTCGGCGCTGGCTCGAGCAGAGCTCCGGCGCGGACGGCGGCACGCCGCCACAGGATCCGGCAGCCGAGCGCCTGGCCGGTGTGCTCAAGGACCCGGACGGCCTCGAGTTCGCCGTCGGGTTCGTGGACGGCGTCGCCCGTCCGCAGGACCTCTTCGTCGCGGGCTACAACCTGCAGCGGGTCGCCAAGAAGATCCCGGCGTTCCTGCCCTGGTACATGCGCCTCGCCATCTGGCTCGGCGGTGTGTTCGGCCCGGTCGTCCCGTGGGTGGTGATCCCGACCGCGCGGCGAGTAATGCGCCGCATGGTCGGCCACCTCGTCGTCGACGCGACGCCCGAGAAGCTGGGACCGGCGATCGCCCACCTGCGCACGCCGAACGATCCGGCCGGGCACGGCGCCCGGCTCAACCTCAACCTCCTCGGCGAGGCCGTGCTCGGCGAGAAGGAGGCGGCGCGCCGTCTCGAGGGCACGCGCGCGCTTCTGGCCAGGGACGACGTCGACTACGTCTCCATCAAGGTCTCGTCGATCGCCTCCCAGCTCTCGATGTGGTCGTTCGACGAGACGGTCGAGCGCGTGATCGACCGCCTGACCCCGCTCTACGAGCTCGCTGCGTCCTCGCCGACCCCCAAGTTCATCAACCTCGACATGGAGGAGTACCGCGACCTCGACCTGACCATGGCCGTCTTCACGGGCATCCTGAGCAAGCCGCAACTGCTCGGGCTGGAGGCGGGCATCGTGCTGCAGGCCTACCTGCCGGACGCGCTGGATGCGCTGCAGCGGCTGACCGAGTGGTCGACGCAGCGGCGCATCCAGGGAGGCGCACCGATCAAGGTGCGCGTCGTGAAGGGCGCGAACCTCGCGATGGAGCGCGTGGACGCCGCCATGCACGACTGGCCGCTCGCGACGTACGGGAGCAAGCAGGCGACGGACACGAACTACAAGCGGGTCCTCGACTGGGCGCTCACGCCCGAGCACACGGACGCGGTGAAGATCGGCGTGGCCGGCCACAACCTGTTCGACGTCGCGTACGCCTGGCTGCTCGCGTCGGAGCGGGGGGTCACCGATCGCATCGACTTCGAGATGCTGCTCGGCATGGCGACGGCGCAGGCCGAAGCCGTGAAGGGGACCGTCGGGCAACTGCTCCTCTACACGCCGGTGGTGAACCCCGCGGAGTTCGACGTCGCCATCTCGTACCTGATCCGCCGGCTCGAAGAGAACGCGAGCCAGGAGAACTTCATGTCGGCCGTGTTCGAGCTCGACAGCGATCCGGAGCTCTTCGAGCGGGAGAAGGCGCGGTTCCTCGCCTCGGTCGCCGACCTCGAGAACGACGGGCTGCCGCACGGTGCGGCGCCGTTGCCCAACCGGCAGCAGGACCGATCGCGCGAATGGGACGAGGCGACCGCTCCCGCGTTCACCCGGCCGCCCGTGGCGTCGGAGCCCGCTGACGGACGCGGTGACGAGGGACTGACGAGTGTCGTGCTGGGTCTGACCCGCGGCTCCTCGGGGGCCGCTGGACTCGGCGCCCTCGATGCCGGCTCGGTGCCGGCGGCGGCCGACGGCTTCCGCAACGCCGCGGACACCGATCCCTCGCTCGCCGCCAACCGCGCGTGGGGGCGACGGATCCTGCAGCGCTCGGCGCAGAGCGAACTGGGCGTCGCGAGCATCCAGGCAGCGGCGGTGACGGACGCAGAGGCGCTCGACGGCATCATCCAGGGCGTGCACACGGCGGGCGGCTGGTGGGGATCGCTCAGCGGACGCGAGCGGGCGGCCGTGCTCGACCGCGCCGGACACGCGCTCGAGGCGAACCGCGACCGGCTCATCGAGGTGATGGCGGCCGAGACCGGCAAGACGATCGCGGAGGCCGACCCCGAGGTGAGCGAGGCGGTCGACTTCGCCCACTACTACGCGACGCTCGCCCGCGACCTCGACACGGTGCAGGGGGCACGGTTCGTCCCGTCGCGGCTGACCGTCGTCACGCCGCCGTGGAACTTCCCTGTCGCCATCCCGGCGGGCGGCGTGCTCGCCGCGCTCGCCGCGGGCAGCGGCGTCGTCATCAAGCCGGCGCCGCAGGCCAAGCGGGCCGGGGCCGTGATGGTCGAGGCGCTCTGGGAGGCCGGCGTTCCGCGCGAGGTCCTTGCGCTGGTGGATGTCGCCGAGAGCGACCTCGGGCAGCGTCTCGTCGCCGATGCACGCGTCGACAGGGTCATCCTCACCGGGTCGTACGAGACGGCGAAGCTGTTCCGCTCGTGGCGTCCCGACCTCCCGCTGCTCGCAGAGACCAGCGGGAAGAACGCGATCATCGTCACGCCGAGCGCCGATTACGACCTCGCCGTCTCGGACATCGTCAAGAGCGCGTTCGGGCACGCCGGCCAGAAGTGCTCGGCCGCGAGCCTGGTCATCCTCGTCGGCTCGGTCGCGAAGTCGGAGCGCTTCCGGCATCAGCTGGTGGACGCAGCGACGAGCATGCGCGTCGGCTATCCGCAGGACGCGACGAGCCAGATGGGACCGCTGATCGAACCGGCCTCCGGCAAGCTGCTGCACGCGCTCACCACGTTGGGCGCGGAAGAGGAGTGGCTGGTCCAGCCACGCCGGCTCGACGACACGGGACGGCTCTGGTCCCCGGGTATCCGCACCGGGGTCCAGCCGGGATCGTACTTCCACCTCACCGAGTTCTTCGGGCCGGTGCTCGGCATCATGACGGCGCGCAACCTGGAGGAGGCGATCCGCTTCCAGAACGCCATCGAGTACGGCCTCACCGCGGGACTCCACTCGCTCGACTCCGACGAACTCGCGCTCTGGCTCGACACGGTGGAGGCCGGCAACCTCTACGTCAACCGCGGCATCACGGGCGCGATCGTGCGGCGGCAGCCGTTCGGCGGCTGGAAGCGCTCCTCCGTCGGTGCCGGCACCAAGGCCGGAGGACCGAACTACCTCGTCGGCCTTGGCAACTGGCGGGCGGATGCGGGCCGCACCAGCTCCAGCCTGCACCTGCGCGGCCTCGAACCGCGCGTCACCCAGTTGATCGAGTCGGGGCAGTCCTCCATGGACTACCCGGCCTTCGACCTCGTGCGCCGATCCGCGCTGAGCGACGCCATCGCGGTCGCGACCGAGTTCCACCAGACCAAGGACGTGTCCGGGCTGGGCGTGGAGCGCAACCTGTTCCGATACCGGCCGGTCCCTGTCGCGATCCGCCTCTCCGAGGGCGCGTCGCTGCCGGAGCTCCTCCGGGTGATGGCGGCCGCGACGGTCGCGCGGTCGCGCTTCACGGTGAGCACGGCCCTGACGCTGCCGAAGCCGATGCTCCAGGTCCTCCGCGAGCGCGAGGTCGAGGTCGTCGTGGAGACGGACGCGCACTGGCTGTCGCGGGTGCGCGGGCACCGGATCGCGGCGCACCGGATCCGGCTGATCGGCGGCGACGCGTCCGCGCTCGCCGCGGCGCTGGGCGGGTCGCCCGATGTCGCCGTGTACGCGGGCGAGGTCACCCCGTCGGGGCGCGTGGAGGTGCTTCCGTTCCTCCACGAGCAGGCGATCTCGATCACGAACCACCGGTTCGGCAACCCGACCAGGCTGTCGGAGGGGGTCATCTGACCGGAGGCAGGCGCTCCGGTCCGGTCCTCGTCCTCTGAGAGGATGGCGGTATGCCCGCACGGAACGACGCCAGCGCCTCCGCCGTCACCGTCCGCCCCTCGATCGGGCCGGCGGAGTACCCGGCGCTCGCCCGGATCTGGCGGAGCGCCGTCGACGCGACGCACGACTTCCTCGCCGACGCCGACCGGGACCAGATCGAGGCCGTGCTGCAGTCCGACTACCTCCCCGCGGTCATCCTCTCCGTCGCGGAGGTGGGCGGCGAGCCGGTGGGGTTCTCCGGTGTGCTCGACGGCGCACTGGAGATGCTGTTCGTCGACGCGACCCGGCGGGGACGCGGAGTCGGCACCGCGCTTCTCGCGCACGCGATCGCTGAGCACGGCGTCACCAGGGTCGACGTCAACGAGCAGAACGCCCAGGCCGCCGGGTTCTACGCGCACCACGGCTTCGAGGTCGTCGGCCGCAGCGAGACCGACGAGGCGGGCCGACCGTATCCGCTGCTGCACCTGAGGCTCGGCGCACCCGCCTGAGCGGTGGCGCGGCGGAGGACTACTCCTCCTCGTCCTCCAGCTCCGCGAGCTCGTCCGCCGCGTCGGCGTTCCCCGCGGCGGCGAGCCGGCGCAGCTCCTCGAGGTCGCCCCGCTCCGCCGCGAGCTCGACCAGGGCATCCTCCGCGTCGCTGCTCCCGGCGGCGGCGAGGCGACGCAGCAGCGTGACATCCTCGCTGTCCAGCGCCGATTCGACCGCCTCCGCGACGTCGTCCGGGTCGGTGGGCAGGGGTTCGTCCGCCATGGTGCTCCTTCCGTCGGCCGCCACACTACCCGGGCGTAGGGTGGTGCGCATGACCGATTCCCCCATCGCGCTGCCCGCCGTCCCGCTGCTGCCCCTGAACTCCGGCGGCAGCATCCCGCAGGTCGGTCTCGGCACCTGGCCGCTCGACGACGCCGAGGTGGAGCGCGCGATCGTGGATGCGGCCGCCGTCGGGTACAGGCACGTCGACACCGCCGCGAAGTACGGCAACGAGGTGGGCGTCGGCCGCGGTGTCGCGGCGAGCGGGATCGACCGCGAGGACTGGTTCGTCACGACGAAACTCGACGGCGGCTACCAGGGCGACGACCGCGCGGTCGCCGGTCTCGACGCCAGCCTGGACCGGCTCGGGATGGAGTACGTCGACCTGCTGCTCATCCACTGGCCGCTGCCCGCGCGGGACCTGTTCGTCGACACCTGGAAGACGTTCATCCGGCTGCGCGAGTCCGGTAAGGCGCGCGCCATCGGCGTCTCCAACTTCAAGCCGGCCCACATCGACCGGCTCATCGCCGAGACCGGCGTGACGCCTGCGGTCAACCAGGTCCAGCTCAGCCCCGCCATCCCGCGCCTCGACCACCGCGCCTACGACGAGGAGCACGGCATCGTCACCGAGTCCTGGAGCCCCATCGGCGGCTCGGGCGACCTGCTCGGCGACCCGATCCTCGCGGACCTCGCCGCCAAGCACGGCCGCACGCCCGCGCAGATCGTGCTGCGCTGGCACGTGCAGAACGGCCTCGTCGCCATCCCGAAGTCCCGGGACCCGCAGCGCATGGCCGCCAACCTCGCCGTCTTCGACTTCGTTCTCGACGCGGACGACCTGGCGGCGCTCGACCGGCTCGACGAAGGCCCCGGCGCGGGCGTCGACTCCGACCACAGCGGACACTGACGGCGCGCCGCCGCACCGACACCCGCGGCCGGCCGAGCGCCGGTCGGCCTAGGCGGACACCAGCGGCAGCCGCACGGTGACTGCGAGACCGGCCCCGGGGACGTTGGCGAGCTCCACCGAGCCGCCCGCGGCCTCGGCCAGAGCGGCGACGATCGCGAGGCCGAGCCCCCCGCTGCCGCCCGACTTCGAGGTGCGCGCGCCGTCGGCGCGGGTGAAGCGGTCGAGCGCGACGGGGATGAACGACTCCGGCATCCCCGGGCCGGAGTCGGTGACGGTGAGCACCGCCGTGCCGTCGTCGACGTGCAGCCGCGCGGTGACCGTGTCGTCGTGCCCCGCAGTGTCGGCCTCCATCGGGAGTCCGCGGATCGCGGTGATCGCGTTGCCGAGCAGGTTGTCCAGGATGCGCCCGAAGTCGGTGGGGGAGAGCGACACCCGTGCGTCCGGTGCGGGCCGGCGGCGCGGGTCGTAGTCGTAGTCGACCGAGATCGCCCGCGCCTCCTCGTCGCTGCTGACCAGGAGCCGCGCCCGGTCCACCGCGTCGGTGAGCTCGTCGACGAGCGTCCGCCAGTCGGTCCGGCCGCTGATCGGGCCGGCCTCGATGCGGGAGAGCTCGAGGAGGTTGTTCGCAAGCTGCCCGAGCCGGAGCGCGGTGGCGTGCGAGGAGCGGACGTCGGACAGGAGCGCGTCCGGGTCTCCGGCATCCAGCTCCGCCAGTTCGAGCTGGCCGCGCAGCACGGCGAGCGGCGTGCGCAGCTCGTGGCTGGCGTCGGACACCATCTGGCGCTCGCGGTCGGCGGACGCGCGCAGGCGGCGGATGAGGTCGTTCAGCGTGGTCGCGAGCTCCGACAGCTCGTCGCGCGCCGGACCGACGGTGAGCAGCCCCGCGTCGTCCCGGTCGCGTCCGCCGGCCCCCGCGATGCGGTCGGCCTGCTCGCGCATCCGGCTCACCGGCCGCAGCGCGGCGCGCGCCAGCAGCCAGGACGCCGCGCCGAAACCGAGGATCAGCACGCCGGCGCCGACGAGCAGCGCGAGCGTGAGCCGGTCGAGGATGAGCGCCGTGGTCTCGTCGTTGCGGGCTGCGACGATGTGCATCGTGCCGACCTTGGTCTCCACCGGGCGCACGAGAACCAGGTAGGTGTCGTCGCCGATCTGCACGGACTCCGCATCCTGCCCGAGCTTCAGCAGCTGGGGCAGCCGCTCCTCGAGCGCGTCGGGGAGAGTGGTGGCCAGCGCCGTGCCGTCCGTGCCGACGACCGCGAGCTCCTGGCCGCCGCCCGGCAGGTCGAACGGGCCGGACGGGCTCGCCACCACCGACGCCGCGGGCGCTGTGATGTCGTTGCCGAGCAGGGTCACGGTCGCGTTGTGGAGGATGGAGGCGACGCCGATCCGGATCACGACGACCGCGACCAGCCCGAACAGTGCGGCGACGATCAGGCTGCCGATCGTGATCCGCGCCGTGATCGACAGGCGCCGCAGCCAGCTCACGGCGTCGCGGTCTCCGAGGCCGGGTGCGCCGACGTCTGCCCTGCCGGTGTCTGCCCGGCCGGCGCCGCGCCGCCCTGGGGCTTCGCATCGAGCGCGTTCTTGGCGTCGAGCCGGTAGCCGCGGCCGCGCTCCGTGACGATGGACAGGCCGGCGCCCGCGAGGTCCAGCTTCTTGCGCAGGTACGACACGTACTGGTCGATGACGTTGGTGCCGATGTTCTCGGTCGTCCCCCACACCGACTCCAGGATGTCCGAACGCGAGAGGGTCTTGTCCGGGTTCGTCGCGAAAAGGCGCAGCAGGGTGAACTCCCTGCGGCTGAGCGGCATCTCGTGACCGGAGACCAGCGCCTGGTGCTCGTGCGAGTCGATGGTGAGCCGCCCGACGGTCACTTGCGGGCGCATCCCGCTCGGCTCGCGGCGCAGCAGCGCGCGTACCCGCGCGGCCAGCTCGGCGAAGGCGAACGGCTTGGTGAGGTAGTCGTCCGCGCCGGAGTCGAGGCCGTGCACGCGGTCTTCGATCGCGTCGCGCGCGGTGAGCAGCAGGATGGGCATCGGGTTGGCGGCCTCACGGATGTGGCGGCACAGCTCGAACCCGCTCATCCCGGGAAGCATCACGTCGATGGCGGCGGCCGAGTAGGCGTCGCTGCGTAGCGCGATCAGCGCGTCGACGCCGTTGGTGACCAGCGTGACGTCGTATCCCTCGGCGGCGAGACCTCGCTGGACGAGGCCTCCCATGTCCGGATCGTCTTCGACAACGAGCAGCTTCATGCGCCCATCGTGCCACTGTTCACCGTGCCGGTGCTCGGTTCAACCGCCGCTCGACTGTGCACCCGCTGAACGTTCTCGCAGAACGAGCCTCAGGATTCCTCGACCACGGACTTGAGCGACCCGAGCGTCATCGCCCAGTTGTCGCCCATCCGCTGCGCCTCCGCATCATCGGCGCAGCCGTCCTGCGTGATGGTGACGAGCGTGCCGTCCCCGTCGGCCGCGAGGAGGTAGGAGACGGTCTGGTAGCTCTCCGGCACGTCCGGCTTCCCGCTGAGCGGACTGTAGTAGCTGCTGACGAACCGCTCGTTCGGCACGAACTCGAGGATCGTGCCCTTGTCCTCGTACGGTTCGCCCTCCCACTCGCCGCGGTAGACGATCGGGGAGCCCTCGGTCCAGTCGGTGACGACGCGGGTCCCGAACAGGAAGCGGGCGATGGTCGCCGGGTCGGTGATGGCGTGCCAGACCGCGTCCGGGGTGGCGTCGACGTGGATGCTCGCGCGTGCTGTCGTGGTCATGTGACGAGTCTGCGACGCCCGGCTCCGCGGCGATAGAAGATTCGCGACAGCTCAGCCGTTGCCGCGGTTGATCAGGCGGGAGAGCACGATCGCGCTGCGCGTGTGGTCGACGTTGGGTGCGAGGCGCACCTTCTCCAGGGCCGCCTCGAGGCTCGGGATGTCGCGCGAGCGGATGTGGACGATGGCGTCGGCGCTGCCCGTGACGGTCCCGGCGTCGACGACCTCCGGCACGGCGGAGAGGATGCGCAGCAGCTCCTCGGGCGACACCGTCCCGCGGCAGAACAGTTCGACGTACGCCTCGGTGCTCATGCCGTCGATCGCCGGGTCGACCTGAATGGTGAATCCGCGGATCACCCCGTCGGCCACCAGGCGGTCGACGCGGCGCTTCACCGCCGACGCGGACAGCCCCACCACCGATCCGATGTCGCCGTAGCCGGCCCGCGCGTTCTGGCGGAGAAGGTCGAGGATGCTGCGATCGAGGTTGTCCACGAGAGGAAGCATATGGTGGATCGTTGCGTCTCAGCGAGCCTCACGCGCGAATCGTGCGCGGGGACGCAATCGACCCGAGTCCAGCGGCCGAGCAAGGATCGTGTGCGAACCTGCCCGGAGCGGTGATTTCGTGCGCGAGGACGCATCCAATCGCCGACTTCCGCGTGTGACACTAGCCTCATGTCGATCACCGACGAGGAGGCCGTGGCGCGCTCGGGGGAGCCGGAGCGCACGGCGCGGCCCCGCACCGTGCTGATGTGCCGCCCCGAGCACTTCGCCGTCGTCTACCGGATCAACCCGTGGATGAACCCCGGGCTGCCGACGGACACCTCCCTCGCCGTGCGCCAATGGCAGCGACTCCACGACACGTATCGTGAGCTCGGATTCGATGTCCGGCTCATCGAACCGCTCGAAGGTCTGCCCGACATGATCTACGCGGCCAACGGCGGCTTCGTGATCGGCAACGTGGCCTACGGTGCGAGCTTCGCCTACCCGGAGCGACGGCCGGAAGGCCCGGCGTACATGGACTGGTTCCGCGCCAACGGCTACGAGGTCATCGTCCCGGAGCAGGTGAACGAGGGCGAGGGCGACTTCCTGCTCGTCGGCGACACCATCCTCGCCGGCACCGGCTTCCGCAGCAGCGACGCGAGCCACGACGAGCTGGCGCGGGTCTTCGGCCGTGAGGTGCTGACCCTGCGGCTGACCGATCCGAGCTTCTACCACCTGGACACGGCGCTCGCCGTGCTGGACTCCACCCCGGGGCAGGAGCACATCGCCTACCTGCCGTCCGCGTTCGACCCGCCCAGCCGCGCCCGGCTCGAGGAGCGCTTCCCGGACGCGATCCTGGTGACCGACACGGATGCGGCCGTGCTCGGGCTCAACGCGTTCTCGGACGGACGCAACGTGGTCATCGCCTCCCGCGCCGCGGGTTTCGCGGCGCAGCTGCGCGAGCACGGCTACGACCCGATCGGCGTCGACCTCTCCGAGCTGCTGCTCGGCGGGGGCGGCGTCAAGTGCTGCACGCTGGAACTGCGACGCTGAGGAGACAGCAGATGAGCGAGACCGTCGCGCGGGAGACCGCGGCCCACCGCATCCACCCGGTCACCGTCGCGCCGAGCGAGCGCCAGACCGAGGCGATCGCGCAGGAGGAGGAGCACGCCGCCCACAACTACCATCCGCTTCCTGTCGTCGTCGCGGAGGGTCAGGGCGCGTGGGTCACCGACATCGACGGCCGCCGCTACCTCGACTGCCTCGCCGCGTACTCGGCGGTGAACTTCGGGCACTCCAACCCGGTGCTGCTGGATGCGGCACGAGCGCAGCTCGACCGGATCACCCTCACCAGCCGCGCGTTCCACAACGACCAGCTCGGGCCCTTCGTCGCCGAGCTCGCGCAGCTCGCGGGCAAGGACATGGTGCTGCCGATGAACACCGGCGCCGAGGCGGTCGAATCGGCCATCAAGGTGGCGAGGGCCTGGGGATACCGGGTGAAGGGCGTGCCGGACGGCGCGGCGAACATCATCGTGATGGCCGGGAACTTCCACGGGCGCACGACCACCATCGTCAGCTTCAGCGACGACCCGGACGCGCGCGACGACTTCGGTCCGTACACGCCGGGCTTCCGCACCGTGCCGTACGGCGACGCGGCGGCGCTCGCCGCGGCCGTCGACGAGGACACGGTCGCGGTGCTGGTCGAGCCGATCCAGGGCGAGGCGGGCATCGTCGTCCCGCCGCCGGACTTCCTGCCCGCGGTACGGGCACTGTGCGACGAGCGCCGCATCCTCTTCATCGCCGACGAGATCCAGTCCGGGCTCGGCCGCACCGGCGCCACCTTCGCGTGCGACCTGGCCGGGGTCGTCCCGGACCTGTACCTGCTCGGCAAGGCGCTCGGCGGTGGCATCGTCCCGGTGTCCGCGGTCGTGGGCGACCGGGATGTGCTGGGCGTGCTCCGCCCGGGCGAGCACGGCTCCACCTTCGGCGGCAACCCGCTGGCCGCGGCGGTCGGCCGCGCGGTCGTGGCACTGCTGGCGACCGGCGAGCCGCAGGAGCGGGCCGAACTCCTGGGCAGACGCCTGCACGCGGGCCTCGAACGGCTGATCGGCCACGGGGTGCTGGCGGTGCGGGGAGCCGGGCTCTGGGCCGGGATCGACATCGACCCGGACCTCGCGACAGGGCGGGAGGTATGCGAACTCCTGATGGAGCGCGGCGTGCTCGCGAAGGACACCCACGGCTCCACCATCCGGCTCGCCCCGCCGATCGTGGTGGACCCGGCCGACCTCGACTGGGCGGTCGAACAGCTGGAAGTAGTGCTGCTGGACCTCTCCGGACGCTGAGAACGGGCGTTCACCTCCCGCGTGGACGGTGGGAGCATGGGCGCCATGAGTGCCACCAGAGACGAGGAACCGGACCGCGGGAGCAACACGAAGGTCGCCGACCCCAGCCACGGCTTCTTCGGGCAGCCGCGCGCGCTCGCCAACATCTTCGGCGTGGAGATGTGGGAGCGCTTCTCGTTCTACGGGATGCAGGGCATCCTGCTCATCTACCTCTACTACTCCGCCGAGCGCGGGGGCCTGGGGATCGACCAGGCCACCGCCGCCGGGATCGTCGGGGCATACGGCGGAGCGGTCTACCTCTCGACCATCCTCGGCGCGTGGCTCGCCGACCGGCTGTTCGGCTCGGAGCGCGTGCTGTTCTGGAGCGCGGTCGTCATCATGGCCGGGCACATCTCGCTCGCCCTGCTGCCCAGCTACGCGGGCGTCATCGCCGGCCTCCTGTTCGTCGCGATCGGCAGCGGCGGGCTCAAGGCCAACGCCACCCGGATCGTCGGGACGCTGTACGACGAGCACGACTCCCGTCGCGACGCCGGCTTCTCGCTCTTCTACCTCGGCATCAACCTCGGCGGGCTCCTCGGACCGCTGCTGACGGGCCTGCTGCAGTCCACCCTCGGCTTCCACTGGGGCTTCGCGCTCGCCGCGGTGGGGATGGCCATCGGCCTCATCCAGTACTCCCTCGGCCGCCGGCGGCTCCCGGATCGGGCCAGGGAGATCCCGAACCCGCTGCCCTCCCGCCGGTACCCGCTCGTCATCGGGATCGGGATCGCCGCGGTCATCGTCATCCTCGTCCTGGTGTTCTCCGGCGTGGTCACCGCGCAGAACCTCGCGCTCTGGGTGATCGGCGTCGTCATCGTCTCGGCGATCGCCTACTTCGCGGTCATCCTCTCGTCGCGGCTGCTGAACGGCGACGAGCGCTCGCGCATCATCGCCTTCATCCCGCTGTTCATCACGAACGCCGCGTTCTGGTCGCTGTACCAGCAGCAGTTCACGGTCGTCACGATCTACTCGGACGAGCGCCTGAATCGGAACCTGTTCGGCTGGGAGTTCCCGGTCTCGTGGGTGCAGTCGATCAACCCGATCTTCATCATCGTGCTCTCCGGCGTCTTCGCCGCGATCTGGACGAAGTGGGGCGACAAGCAGCCGTCCACCCCGCTCAAGTTTGCCGCGGGGACCGTGGTGATGGGCGTGGCGTTCTTCCTGTTCCTGTTCTGGGCCGGCGGCGGCAAGAACAGCACGCCGCTTCTGGCGGTGGTGGGCATCCTGCTCGTGTTCACGATCGCCGAGCTGCTGATCTCGCCGGTGGGGCTGTCCGCCTCGACCAAACTGGCGCCGCACGCGTTCCAGGCGCAGATGGTCGCGCTGTACTTCCTCTCCGTGGCGCTCGGGACCGCGATGGCGGGGCAGCTCGCGAAGCTCTACGCGCCGGAGACGGAGGGCATCTACTTCGGCGTGATCGGCGGCATCGCGGTCGTGATCGGCGTGATCCTCGGGCTGATGAGCCCGTGGGTGCTCAAGATGATGCGCGGGGTGCGCTGACCGCGTCGCGCTGACCGCGTCGCGCTGACACGGTCGGCCATACTGGAGGGCATGGCGAGGATCCTGGCGGTGTGCCGTGTCGAGCAGCTGCTCCCCGACGCGAGCTCGGTCGGCGTGACGGCGATCGACAAGCGCCCGGTCGACGGCCGGGTGAAGGCGCGCCCGCTCGGACTGCGCGCGGACGTCCAGGCGGACCGCAAGAACCACGGCGGGCCGAGCAAGGCGCTGTACGCGTACGCGGAGGAGGACGCCGAGTTCTGGGCGGCCGAGCTCGGCCGGCCCATCCCCGCCGGTCTGTTCGGCGAGAACCTGCGCACCGCAGGGCTCGACGTGAACGGCGCGGAGATCGGGGAGCGCTGGCGGATCGGCGACGAGCTGGTGGTGGAGGTGACCTGCCCGCGGACGCCGTGCGCGACCTTCCAGCGCCGGATGAGGGAGCAGCAGTGGGTGAAGCGCTTCACCCAGGCGAACCGGGTCGGCGCGTACCTGTCGATCGTGCACGCCGGAACCGTCGGTGCGGGTGACACGGTCGAGGTCGTCGACCGGCCCGGCCACGGTGTCACGATCGCGTCGTGGTTCGGCGGCGCGGACGCGGCTCAGGCGGACGCGCTCGAGGCGGCGGAACGGGCAGGAGCCGTGACGCTCGCCCGCGAGATGGTCGAGTCGATCGCGTCGGTGCGCCGCCGCGCGGCCTGAGCGCGCCTACGCGTCGGCGAGCCCGAGCTCGCGGCGCCAGTGCGCGAGGAACTCGGCCCCGGCCTCGTCGTGCGTGGCGTCGCCGATCGTGATCACCTCGTACGGCCGTTCGAGGATGCCGTCGGCGGGACGCACGTCCACGTGCGCGACGTCCCTCCCGGTGCTGTGCACGAAGTCGGCCATCTTGTAGTCGCTGCGCGAATCGCCCACCGAGCGCCAGCGCGCCGGCAGCGGGCCACGGGCGGCGAAGTAGTCGAACGCGCGCCGGGCGCCGCGGTCCTTGTCGAGCAGGACCGACTCGATATCGGTCGAGATGATCGTCGGGTCGATGCGGAAGGGCACGGCGCCCTCCGCGTCGGAGGCCTCCCGCTCGCCGTAGCGCAGGCCCAGCCCGAGGCCGGTCAGCAGCTCGAACGCCTCGTCCTGGAAACGGAGCTGCGACTCGCGATAGGTGTCCGCATCCACGTCGGTCCGCTGCTCGACCGAGATCATCGCGCGCTTCGTCTCGTCGAAGAACATCGTGTCCGCGAACCGGTCGCGCACCAGCGAGCGGATGCCGTTCACGGCCTCCTCGGGAAGCGCCACCGAGTCGTCCACGGTGACCTCGCCCATCCCCTCGCCGGTGATCGGCGCCCACGCGCCGCCCTTCTCGAAGACGCCGAACATCCGCGACCCCTGGCGGGCGAGCGCATCGTCGAGTCCCGCGGCGCACAGCGGCGCCACGACCTGGTGGCGGATGAAGTCGCCGGACCGGCCCGTGATGAACGCGATCGGCACTCCCGCCGCCGCCATCGCCACGAGATCGGTGACGATGCTGCGGATGGCGATCGTACGGGTGACGGGGCTCGCGATGGGGCCGTCGACGTCGAAGAGGAGACCGAGATTGTGCACGGTCCATTCTCTCTCGGGCACCGACCTGTCGGTCTGCCGGATGCACGGAGCGGGCTCGTCCCGGCCACGTAGTCCCGGGCGGTCACGTACGGAACAACGTGAAGAGTGGGCTGACCGATCGGCGCGATTCGACGCAAAGGGACTGACCGGGAGGCGCACGGCCCTGAGCGACCGCGAGTGGCTGCCTAGCGTAGTGCCGGAAGTCGCATATCAACCCGAAAGTGGTACGCAGTGTTTCCTCGTTCAGCCCCCGGTCCCCGCCTACGGCCGCCGTTCGCCGTCCTCTCCGTGACGCACGCGCCCCTCCGAAGCGACCGCAGAGCAGACAGGGCGTAGCGCCGAGGCGGCCGGCGCCGTCCGCCCACTCGTACCCACCACAGCATCCACGCACGCGATCCAGCGCCCCGCGTTTCCGCGGGCGGCGCCGAGGCGCTCCGCCCTCGATCGCGCGCACCCCGTTTTCTCTCGATGAGGAGTGCCGACATGTACACCACCACCCGTTCACCGCGTCCCGTGAGGGCGTGATCCCCGTGCGCAAGAAGGATCCCGTGTTCCTGGGCCGCGGCGACGAGCTCGAGATGGCGCTGGCGCTGGTCACAGCGGGCACCAGCGTCGACGTCATGGGCGACCGGGCCAGCGGGCGCAGTGCGTTCCTGAGCCAGTTGCGGTCCCGCCTGACGGACCAGGATTGGGCCGTCATCGCGGTCCGGGGCGTTGTGTCTCTGCGCGAGCAGCCGTTCGCGGCGATGCACCTCGCGGGCATCGGCGCTCCGAGCGACGCGCGCGGAGTGTCCACCCTGCAGGCGACGGCGAACGCGCTTCGCCAGCTCACCGAGCGGCCGCGCTCCGTGCTGTTCATCGACGACTGGGAGGACGTGGATGAGGCGTCCTGGGGAGTCGCGGAGGCCGTCCGGCGCGTGACGGGGTTGCCGATGGTGCGGACCCGGCTGCATGGACGCTGCGCCCGCCACACCCCGAGCGGCTTGACCGCGTCGACGGTCGACCCGGCGATCATGGTGGAGATGACACCGTTGCGGTTCGAGGACCTGGAGACCGTCATCGAGAGCGAGCTGGGCGGTCCGATCGAGGGCGGGACGATGAGCCGGCTGTACGCGAAGTCCGGCGGCAGCATCGGCCTGGCATTGAGCATGGCCGAGGTCGCGCGTCGGGAGGGGCGCATCCAGCCGGATGATGACGGCAGCTGGGCGGCGGTGCGCGACCTGTGGAGCCCGGCGCTGTCGACCCTGGTCGAAGCGCATCTGGACGGTGTCGGCCCGGCGGCCAGGGACGCCCTGGAGACCATCGCGCTGGTCGGGGTCGCCGATCTGGATACCGTGCGGAAACTCGTTGACGATCGGGCGCTGGAGCAGCTGGAGGAGCGGGCGCTGATCCGCCTGGTCCCGTCGGGCCACAGGCAGCTGGTCACGGTGATCCCCCCGCTTCTGGTCGAGTTCTTCCGCCACCAGCCGGCCGGGGTGCGCCGGGTGCGGATCGCTGACCTCATCGTCGACAAGCTCGGCACCTCGGACACGATCGGTGCGCTGCTGGCGCGGGAGTCCGCCGTCCACCGGCCGCCGGTCGACAACGACGCGCTCATCGTCCGGCTCCTGCGGGAGCGCGATCGCGCCCGCCGGATCGTGGCGGGGGCGGAGTGGACGACGAACCCCTCGGCGGCGACAGCGGTGCGGTTCGCCGCCTCCATGCTGCACGCCGATCCGGCCGATCCCGCACTCGAGAAGGTGATGGCCTGCAGCGAGTCCAACTCCGGGGAGCGCGAAGACCGGGCGGAGTTCGCGGTGCTTCGCGCGCGCTGGACCGCCTACGTGCGCGGTGACGTCGAGTCCGCGCTCGCGGACCTCGCAGAGCAGAGCCTCACGGTCGGCGATTTCGCCGCGCTCCTGGAGACCGAACGCGTCGCCATCATCACCCACTCCGGAGGTGACCACGCGGGGCTCTGCCTCCCTGAAGCATCGACCGTCGAGGACGCCCCGCTCGGCGTCCGCATCCGCATGCTGGAGGTGCAGATGCTCCTGCACCTGACCCGCGGCGAGTTCGCCGATGTGAAACGGCTCTACGCCCGCGTCGCGCGCCTCGACCGCAACGGCGCCTCCTACTACTCGCGGGTCTACGCCGGCCTGGCGGACGTGGCGCTCGGGCGGCTGGATGCGGCCGTCGCCTCCATGATGCACGGGCTGGACGAGGCGCGCGGGCTGCTGGACATCGAGGCGGTCCGCGCCTACAGCGCCGTCGTCTCGTGCGCACTCGTGCTGACCGGCGACTACGACGCGGTGGACGAGGTGCTCGACAGTGCGTTCGCGGCCGGTGACCCGCCCCCGCTCCCGCCCGGCACCCAGTTGATGCTGATGACCTGCGCGGCCCTCGTCGCCATCCGGCGCGGGAACACGACCCTCGGCGAACGCTACGTGCGGGCGATCTCGTCGCTGCGCTTCGCCGAGGGGCCGCTGCCTGCGCAGTCGTCGGCGATGGCGTCCGCTCAGCTGCAGGCTCTCGGCGACCCGGACGCGGCCGCCGAGACGCTGTGGCGCGCGGCGGAGACCGCATGGGAGAACGGCAACCGGTTCGCCGCGTGCTACGGCTATCTCTCCTCCCTCGAGGTCCTGTTCGACGAGGAACGGTTCGCTCTCGCCTCCGAGCGTGCCGGCGAGCTGGGCGGTGCGCTGCTCGAGTCGCGGCTGCACTACCTGAGGGCGAACGCGGACCGCGACGCCCGGGCGCTCATGGCTGCGGTGGCATCGCTGGAGGAGTCGGGCCAACGCGGTCTGGCTCTGACCGCCGCACGCAAGGCGGCCATGCGGTTCACGGAGGACCGCGACGCCGCGGGCGCCGGACGGGCCGCCGAGTACGAGCTGCGACTCGGCGAGCTGCAGCATCCACGGCGCATCCACACCGAACGCTTCTCATCGTCGACCCACTCGCTCAGCGAGCGGGAGCGCGAGGTCGCGAGGCTCGCCATCGAGGGGCTCACCAACCCGGAGATCGCGGCGCGCCTGGTCGTCAGCGTCCGCACGGTGGAGAGCCACATCCACCACCTGCTCCGCAAGCTCGACATCGGCTCGCGCCAGGCGCTGCAGTTCTACGCGGACCGGTTGTAGGGCGTCGCCCGCGCAGGCTCAGACCGCGCGGGTGACGCCGCCGTCGACGCGGATGTTCTGGCCGGTGATGTAACTGGCCTCGTCGCTCGCGAGGAAGCGCACCACGCGCGCGACCTCGGTGGTGGAGGCGGCGCGGCGCAGCGGGATCGAGCGGGTCCACTCGGCCGGCACGGAGCCGGGGTCCTCCTTGGTGAAGCCGGGCAGCACGTTGTTCATCCGGATGCCGGAGGGCCCGTACTCGTCCGCGTAGAGCTTCGTGAAGACGGCCAAGCCCGCGCGAATGGTGGCGGACACCGGGTAGTTCGGGTTCGGCTCGAACGGGGAGCTGGTCGAGATGTTGACGATGGAGCCGCCTCCGGCCTCCAGCAGGTGCGGCGTGACGATCCGGGCCATGCGGACGACGTTCAGGAGGTACAGCTCGAGTCCGTCGGACCAGTCCTGATCGCTGAGCTCGAGCACCTTCCCGCGCGCCGCGTGTCCCGAGCAGTTGACGACCGCATCCACGCGACCGTACGTGGACATCGCGAGGTCGACGACCGCCTGCAGGTCCTCGACCTTGCGGTTGGAGCCGTCGAGGCCGACCCCGCCGAGTGTCTCCGCCAGTGCGGACGCCCGGCCGGACGGGGACATCGTGACGACCCGGTAGCCGGACGCGGCGAGCTCGGTGGCGCTGGCGGCGCCGATGCCGGAGCCCGCTCCGACGACGATCGCCACCTTCCGGGTATCCGGCACTATTCGTCCACCTCCGAACGGTTCCCGGCCGCCCGCTTCTCGGCGCCCAGCTTCGCGTAGTGCTCCGTCAGCAGCTCGATCGCGAGCGTGGACAGGTCGGCCAGGCCGCCGAAATCCACGTCGTCGCCCGCCGAGACCGACACGTAGGTGCCCTCGGTGAGGGCACGGCTGAACGCGACGATCTTGGCCGCGAAGTCCGGGTCGGCCTCCAGCGCCTCCTCCGGGAACTCACCGCCGACCTGTGCGAGCGCGGTGTCGAACATCTGCTTGCGGATCTGCAGGTACTTCTGGCGGGCCTCGTTGTCCTCCAGCCGCTTCTCCAGAGCGAACGTGGGGCCGATGAGCCGGAGGGCGTCCCGGTTGTCCTTCGGGCTCGACGGGCTCGCGGACGAGTCGGCGATGAAGCTGTGCAGGAGCTCGCGCTGCGTCTGGCCGGCGTGGGCATCGCGCCAGAACTCGAAGCAGTAGTCGAGCAGCGCGGAGAACAGCTTCTCCTTGTTCTCGAAGTGCCAGTAGACCGAACCGACCGGGAGGCCGGACACCCGGGCGACGTCCGCCATCGTCGTTCCCTCGTAGCCGGCCTCGACCGCGAGGGAGAGCACGGCATCCAGAATCGCCTTCTCGTTCTCCGGAGTCTTCTGGTGCGTGTTCTGACGCCTTGCCATCCCGTGCCTCTCTGCCCGCCGCCCGCCCGCTTGACACGTCAAGCATAGGGCTCATATATTTCTTGCCACGCGCTTGAATCTTGATTCTAGAACATTTGCTCTAGATGATTCGGCACGTAAGGATCAACGTCGATCTCGTGCAGAGAGGCACACATGAACATCGCTGAATTGATTGCCGGCTCTCGGATGAGCCGGTTCCAGATCATGGCCATCGTGGTGGCCATCGTCCTGACCGTCCTCGAGGGCTACGACACCGCCATGATGGTGTTCGCCGCTCCCTACGTGACGAAGGAGTTCGCCTCCTCGTCGAGCATGATCGGCGTCGTGCTCTCCGGCGCGCTGATCGGCATGGTGATCGGCTCGATCCTCGTGGCGCCCCTCGCCGACCGGATCGGGCGGCGACGCATCGCGATCGTCGGCACCGTGATCGTTCTGGCCGGGATGCTGATCGCACCCTTCGCGACCGACATGGCCGGGATCCTGCTCTCGCGGATCGTGACCGGCCTGGGCGTCGGGGCCCTGATCTCGGTGGTCGGGGTCATCGCATCCGAGTACTCCAACCGGCGCGCGTATCCCGTGGTGATGGCGGTCTACGCGGCGGGCATCAACATCGGCGCCGTCATCGGCGCGATCGTGATCGGGCCGCTGCTGCCGTCGCTCGGCTGGAGGTTCGCGTTCTGGGCGGGCGTCGTGCTGTCGGCGATCGCGCTCATCCTCGCGATCGTGGCGTTCCCCGAGTCCATCGCCTGGCTGGCCGCGCGGCGGCAGCCGGGGACACTCGACCGGGTGAACCGCATGCTCGCGCGGATGGGGCACCCCGCCCTCCCGGAGCTGCCCGCGAACCAGCGGGGGCAGCGCGAGCACACGGGCGCGCTGCGCATCGTCTTCTCGAAGCGGTTGATCGCCCAGACGCTCCTGATGATGGTCGGCTACATCGCCTTCCTGCTGGTGTTCTACTTCGCCAACTCGTGGGCGCCGAACACGCTGGCGCAGGCCACCCAGGTGCCGTCCTACGCCGCGCCGACGACCCTGTCGCTCGGCCTCGGCGGCGTGATCGGGAACCTGGTGTTCGGCTTCATCTCCAAGCGGGTCAATCCGCGCATCCTGACCCCGATCTTCCTGGTCATCGGCGCGATCGGCCTCGCCGTCTTCGGTTCGATCGAGACCATGATCCCGCTGGCCTTCGTCGACATCTTCGCCGCCTCGTTCTTCTTCAGCGCCGGTGTGGTCGGCTTCTACCAGATCGTGCCGCTGATGTACCCGACGCTGGCCAGGGCGACGGGGTACGGGATCGTCGCCGGCGCCGGCCGGATCGGCGGCATCGCGTCGCCGATCCTCGCCGGGGCCGCGTTCGACGCCGGCATCCCGGTGTCGACGGTGTTCCTGATCTTCTCGCTGCCCTTGGTCTTCTCAGCTCTGACGGTGGTCGCGCTGGCGATCCTCGAGAAGGCGCAGCGCGCCCGTGCCGCCACGGCGGAGTCCCTCGACCCCGCCGACGGTATCGAGCTCCAACCCGAACCGGCGCCGTGACGCCGTCCGACGCTCACCACGACATCCATCCATCCGAGAGGAAAACACCATGACCCTGGCCGTCGCAGCACTGTCGCACGCCCCCTCCTACGAGAACGTCGATCCGGGCGGGAGCACGCTCGCGGAGATCAACTCCGCGATCGGGGAGGTCCGCGGCTTCGTCGCCGACTTCGACCCCGAGGTGGTGGTGGTCTTCGGGCCCGACCACTTCAACGGCCAGCTCTACTCGCTGATCACCCCTTGGGCGGTCGGAGCGCAGGCGAGCGGCGTCGGCGACTACGGCACGACGGCGGGGCCGCTCCCGGTCGACTCCGACACGGCGAGGGAGCTGCACCGCCTCGTGCTCGAGCAGGGGATCGACATCGGCCGGTCCGAGCGGATGACAGTCGACCACGGGGTCGTGCAGCCGCTTGACTTCGTGTTCGGGAAACGGTTCACCCAGCCGATCGTCCCGGTGTTCGTCAACTCGGTCGGCGCTCCGCTGACGCCGATGTCCCGTGTCCGCCTGATGGGGGAGGCGTTCGGCAGGGCCGCGCAGGAGCTGGACAAGCGGGTGCTGTTCATCGCCTCCGGCGGGATCTCTCACAACCCGCCGATCCCGCGCTGGGAGGGTGCCCCCGGAACCCTGCAGGAGCGCCTCATCGAGTACGCCCCAACGAAGGAGGAGCGGTTCGAGCGCGAGCAGAACATCATCACCGCGATCCAGGCGGTCGCGGACGGGAAGGCTCCCTCGGACCCGCTGAACGAGGAGTGGGACACCCTCCTGCTGGACACCTTCCGCTCGGGTGACCTGAGCAGCGTCGACGACTGGCAGAACGACTGGTTCGTCGCCGAGGGCGGGAGCGCCGCGCACGAGATGCGCAGCTGGATCGCGGCATACTCGGCCCTCGGCACGGCCGGCTCCTACTCGCTGCCGATCGACCACTATTGGGCGGTGAAGGGCTGGGCGTCCGGCTTCGCGATCCAGGCTGCGCGCACGGCATGAGCCGCATGGTCACGTTCTGGGAGGCGGTCGCCGACCTCCCGCACCGGCTCCAGTACATCGAGGTGGGGCCGTGGCTGACCCGGGTGCTCGACGTCGGGGGCGGGGACGACGTGGTCGTCCTCGCCAACGGCACGAGCGGGCACATCGAGGCCTGGACGCAGAACATCCGCGCCCTGGTGGAGGCCGGCTTCCGGGTGGTCGCCTACGACTACCCGGGCCACGGCTACACGACGCCCACCGACCACGACCTCGAGATCCCCGAATACGAGGAGCACCTGCTCGGCCTGATCACCGCCATGCGGCTGGGGCGCGTCCACCTGGCGGGCGAGTCCCTCGGCGGCTGGATCGCCGTGAAGTTCGCGGCGCACCATCCGCACAAGCTGCGTTCGCTCATCCTGAGCGCGCCCGGCGGTCGGGTGGTCGGCGAGCAGCAGGTCGACAAGGCGCAGTCGGTGAGCATGCGCGCGGTGACCGACCCCACGTTCGAGAACGTGAAGAAGCGGCTGCAGGTGGTCATCCACGACCCGGAGAAGATCACGGACGAGCTGGTCCGGGTGCGCAAGGCGATCTACAGCCAGGATCCGACCGGCGAGAACATGGCGCACATCTCGGTGCTGCGCCAGCCGGAGACCCGCTGGCGCAACCGGGTGACCGACGAGGACTTCGCCGCGATCCCCGTGCCGACCCTCTTCGTCTGGACGGACCACGAACCCACCGGCGATGCGGACGAGGGCAGACGCCTCGCCGCCCTGATCCCGCGTGGCGAGTTCCTCCTCGTCGAGGACGCCGCGCACTGGCCGCAATGGGAGGACCCGGACGCGTTCAACGCCGCCGCCGTCGACTTCCTCTCCCGCAACAGGAGGAACGCATGACCGAGAACCCGACGCCGGACACGGCGACGATCCGCGCGATCGCGCGCGAGCTGCACGACGCGCGGGTCGGCGTCTACACGGTGCCGTATGTCAGTCCGCGCCTGCCGGAGCGCGACCTGGAGGCCGCGTACGCGATCTCGGCCGAACTCGCCGCGCTCCGCGAACGCGAGCTCGGCGTGCGGCGCGTCGGCCGGAAGGTCGGCCTGACGAACGCGAAGGTGCAGGCCCGCGTCGGCATCGACGAGCCGGACTACGGCATCATCCACGACGACATGGTCTACCGCTCCGGCGTCCGGCTGCCCGCGTCCGCGTTCAACTTCCTGCGGATCGAGGCCGAGGTCGCCTTCGTGCTGAAGGACGACGTCCTCGACGCCGACCTCGCCGCGATCGCGGCTGCGGTCGACTACGTGACGCCGGCGTTCGAGGTGGTCGACTTCCGCTACGAAGGGGAGGTCGGGCAGATCGTGGACACGATCGCCGACAACGCGGGATGCAGCGGAATCGTCCTCGGCGAGGAGCGGCACCCGTACGGCACCATCGACCTGACGAGCGTCGAGCTGGTCATCGCGACGGCGGACGGGGACGAGATCACGCGCGGTGTCGGCAGCAACGTGCTCGGCGACCCGATCAACGCCATCGCCTGGCTGGCGCAGACCGCCATCCGGGTCGGCGAACCGCTGCGCGCCGGCGAGGTGCTGCTGTCCGGCTCCATCGGCTACATCGAGCCCTGGCCGCCGGACGTGGAGTGCATCGCGACCATCACCGGACTGGGCCGCGTGACCGCGACCCTCGACTCGAAAGGCTAGGCCACTCGATGCCCGAACGCAGCTATGGCGTGGATCCCGCCATCCGCACCGAGATCGAACAGCTCATCTCCGAGCTCCTCTATCGGCTGGATCACGATCAGGCCGACACGACCTGGGAGCTCTACACGGAGGACGCCGAGACGGTCGGACCGCTCGGACCGATGAGGGGCCGCGACGCCGTGAAGGCGTGGGGCGCGAAGCGCGCGCTGCAGACCGACATCGTCGGGCGGCACTTCATCGGCGGGATCCGGCTCGCCTGGGATGCGGGAGTGCTGACCGGCACGGTCGCCTACCTGACGTTCCG
Source organism: Leifsonia sp. NPDC080035 (assembly GCF_040050925.1). NCBI lineage: Bacteria > Bacillati > Actinomycetota > Actinomycetes > Micrococcales > Microbacteriaceae > Leifsonia > Leifsonia sp. NPDC080035. The sequence continues at coordinate 1,690,146 of NZ_CP157390.1, forward strand.
CGACTCCGCTGAGGATGTGCTCACGCCGGCCAGCGTGGGCGAGTTCCGCGAGCAGTACCGGCTGGTCGACGGCGAGTGGCGCTTCGCCCGCCGTGAGATCGTCCCCGTGTTCGGCGGCGCGAACGCCGCAGCGCACGCCCGGCGCCTGGCGGAGGCCACAGAAGCCACGGAGACGGGCGACGCTCGATGAAGACGGACGACATCGGCGCGGACGCCGTCCCTCGGCACGCCCCGGCGCTGCTCCACCAGGCGATGAACTCGCAGGCCGCGGGGGAGTTCGTGTCGGCGGCCGGCTACGACGGCAGGATCATCGACCTCCAGCACGGCGAGGTCGGCCTGGACGACGCGTGCCGGCTGCTGCGTTCCATCCCGCGGGAGCACGGCCGGTACGCGTACGCGCGTGTCGGTTCCATCGATGCCGCGCCGATCCTGCGCCTGCTCGACTCGGGCGCGCGCGGCATCATCGCGCCGACCGTGGAGACGGCGGCGCAGGCCGCTGCTCTGGTCGCCGCCACGAAGTACCCGCCGCTCGGCGGCAGGAGCCTGGGTCCGACGCGTCCCGCGCTCTACCCGGGCGACGACTACACAGCCGCCGGCAACCGGTCGGCGTCCGCGATCGTGCAGATCGAGACGCGCGCCGGCTACGAGAACGTCGACGACATCCTCGCGGTCGAGGGGCTGGATTCGGTCTACATCGGGCCGGCCGACCTGGCGGTGAGCTACGGACTCCCCGGCCGCGGCGACTGGGACGACGGCCCCGTCCGCGCGGCGATCGAGGACCTCGCGGTCCGCGTGCGCGCCGCCGGACTCACCCTCGGCTGCTACGCGGCCTCCCCCGCCTACGCGCGAGGCCTCATCGCCGACGGGCTGGTCGACTACGTCGGCCTCGGCATCGACCTCGTCTTCCTGAACCACGCGGCGCAGTCCGCCATCCATGCACTGAGGAGCACCACATGACAGCCATCCCGTTCCCGCCCGCCACCGACGGGTTCGATACCGACGGGTTCGATACCGACGTCGCCGTCATCGGCGCGGGGCCGGTCGGCCTGACGCTGGCCAACCTGCTGGGCCAGCAGGGCGTCGCCACGGTCGTGCTCGAGGCCGGCGCCGAGCTCATCGACTACCCGCGCGCCGTCGGGGTGGACGATGAGGCGCTGCGCGTGATGCAGACCATCGGCCTGGTCCACGAGGTGCTCCCGCACACCATCCCGGACCAGAAGATCTACATGATCAACGGGGAGCGGACGATCATCGGCGAGGTGGACCCGCGCATGCGCGAGTTCGGCTGGCCGCGCCGCAACGGGTTCGTGCAGCCACTGGTCGACCGCGTCCTGCTGGACGGACTCGACCGGTTCGCGTGCGTGCAGGTGCGCTTCGGCTCGGAGGCGGTCGACACCGTCCAGGACGCCGAGGGCGTCACCGTCGCCGTCGCGGGCGGACCTGCCGTGCGTGCCCGCTACGTCGTCGCCGCCGACGGCGGCAGCTCGCCGACCAGGAAGCGGCTGGGGATCCCGTTCACCGGCGAGACCCGCGAGAACAGGGGCCTGGTCATCGACGTGCGCAACGACCCGATCGGCACGCCGCACGCGGTGTTCGGCGGCGACCCGGACCGCGGGTACGGCACGATCGCCTTGCCGCATGGGATCCGGCGGTGGGAGTTCGAGCTGTTCCCGCACGAGGACGAGGCGCTGGTGGAGGACGACGCGTTCGTGTTCGGGCTGCTGGCGAACCACACGCCCGACCCTGCGGGCCTCGACATCATCCGGCGCCGCGTCTACACGCACCACGCCCGGATCGCAGAGCGCTTCCGGGAGGGCAGGATTCTGCTCGCCGGTGACGCCGCCCACGTGATGCCGGTGGTCGGCGGGCAGGGCTGGAACTCGGGGATCCGCGACGCGGTCAACCTCGGCTGGAAGCTGGCCTCGGTCGTGCGTGGCCACGCCGGGCCGGAGCTGCTCGACACCTACGAGAGCGAGCGGATGATCCACGTGACGCAGATCGTGGCCGTCTCGCTGAGCATGGCGAACGAGATGACCGACACCGACCGGGAACGGGCGCGCGCCCGCGACGAGGCGGCGGCTCGCCGGACGCCGGAGGAGCAGGCCCAGGTCCGCGACCAGAGGTTCAAGCCGCAGCCCGCCTACGACGGCGGGGTGGTCCTCCGGACGCCGGCGCCCGAATTCAAGACGCTGCCTGCCCGTGTGGTCGATCGCGCGGCCGGCACCCTGTTCCCTCAGCCGGCGGTGCGGTCGGCGGGCGGCGACGAGCGGCTGCTCGACGACGCGACCGGCCAGGGCTGGCGCATCCTGGCCTGGAACAACGACCCGGCCGCGTTCCTGTCGCCCGCCTCGCTGGTGGCGGCGGAATCGGTCGGTGCGCGGCTCGTCCAGGTCGTCCCCGCCGTCCAGCAGTCCTGGGCGGGCGAACACTGCGCGCCGTCCACCGTGGTGGTCGGCGACCTGGGTGCGCTTCAGGCCTGGTTCGACGCGCGGCCGACGGGCGCCGTCATCCTCCGCCCCGACCACGTCATCGCCGCCGAGTGCCTCGCGCAGGAGCTGGACGAGACGCTGCGGCAGGTGTTCGCGCTCGCCGGGCTCGGGGACCGGGAGCCGGTCGGCGCCGGCCCGGTGTCGGCCGGGTGACGGGCCGACGACCCGCCCTGTCGTACGGAGTCGCCCGGGCCGGCTGCGCGGAGAGCCTTCCGGGTGCGGCCGGATGCACGGGTCGGCTCCGCTCCCGGCACGCAGTGCCGAGTGCACCGCTCGGGAAGTCCGGGCCGCGCCCACGGGTCGGCGAGATCGGGCCCATAGCGTTGTGATGCGTCCCGGGAAGACAAGCTGGTGCTTCTTCACCCGGGGTCGCGGACATCACTAGGGCTGATGTCCCACGGCTGCGGTGACGTCGGGTAGCCGCCGTGGTCGTTGCGAATGCTCCCCCCGCATGTCATCGGGTAGACGGCGGGGGGAGTCGTCGCGTCTCCGGGCGGGGCGCCCGCGCCGCCGGGTGGCGGGCCCCGCCGGCGTTACTCCTCGGCGGCGTTGTAGCGCTCGAGCATCTCGGCGAAACGCTCGATGTCGTCCTCCGACCAGTCGCCGAGACGGTGCGTCATCGTGGTGAGCAGGCTCCGCGCCGAGGCGTCGAGGGCCGCGCGGCCGGCCGCTGTGAGCCGCAGCGAGAGACCGCGGCCGCCGCTCTCGACCGCGGCCGCCTCCACTAGGTCGTGACCGAAGAGCGCTCCGAGCTGCCTGGACACCGTCGAGCGGTTCAGTTGCAGGTGCGCGGCGATGTCTACGGCGCGGCAGCCGGGGTGCTCGTCGATGAACGTCAGCAGCGAGCGGTCGACGACCGAGAGTGCCTCGTTCTCCCGGCGCACACGGGCGGTGCCCCGGCGGCCGACGAGGGTCAGTTCGCGGTGGACGCGGGCGATGGCGTCCTCTCGTCCCGGCTCGGTCATGGGCACATCTTGGCAGCCGGAGTTGCACTGCGCAACTGTCCGATGTATGTTGCACTGCGCAACTTTGCAGCCCGAGAGGATCCCGCCACCCGAATGTCAGCCCACCGTATCGGCCCCGTCCCGCCCGCCCTTCGTCGCCCACGGTTCTGGCCGCCCGCCGCGTTCTGGCGGGCCCTCGGGTCGCACATCCTCATCCCGCTCTTCCTCGCCGCCGGAATGGCGATCACCTACCTCGGGGCGTTCCACCAGCCGCAGCCGCACGACCTGCCGATCGCGATCGTCGGGCAGGGGCCGGCGGCCGAGGTGTTCGCCCAGACCATGAACGACGAGGCGCCCTCGGAGCTGGACGTCACCACCGTCGCCACCGCGGACGAGGCCACGGCGCAGGTGCGCGATCAGAAGCTCGCGGCGGCCTACCAGTCGACCGCGACGACCGCGACGATCTACCTCTCGACGGCGGCCTCCACCGCGCAGGCGTCCGCGGCGGAGGAGATCTTCCTGCCGATCGCCTACAAGCAGCACCTGCCGGTCAGCATCCAGGACGTCCGTCCGGTGACCGGCGACGACCGGACCGGGCAGGGCCTGTTCTTCCTGATGGTGGCGCTGAGCGTCGGCGCCTACTCGAGCGCGATCGCCATCGCGGCCGTCACCGCCAAGCTCGGCATCGGCTGGCGGCTCGCCGTCGCCGCGGTGACCGCGCTCGTCGTGGCCGGGATCGGCGTCGTCGTCGCCGGCGGGATCTACCACGTGCTGAACGGGAACGAGTGGACGATCTGGCTGCTGGGCGCGCTGTACGTCTTCGGTATCGTCGCGATCGGCATCGGACTGCATCCCGTGCTCGGCAAATGGACGACGCCGACGCTGACGCTGCTCTTCGTCATGCTGAACTTCACGAGTTCGGGCGGTATCTTCCCGCACGACATGCAGCCGTGGTTCTTCGCCGGCCTCAACACGTTCTGGAACGGCGCGGCGTGGCTGGATGCGGCACGGGCGCTGACCTACTTCCCCGGCCAGCAGTTCGGATTCGACGGGCTGCGGCTGGCGCTGTGGGCCGTGTCCGGCGTGGGCCTCGTCGGCCTCAGCCACCTGCTCACGACCCGGCGTCGCGCGGCCGCCGACGACACGGTGCCGGCGACCGCCGAGGAGGAGGCCGCGGTCGTCGCCGCCTGAGGGAGGCGGGACGGACGGCGGGGGTGCGCCACGTCGGGAGCCTGCCCCCCCGTCGCTCAGCCCAGAAGCGTCTCGCCGACGAACCCGCCCGGCGCCCATCCCGGCGGGATCGCGAACACCGCGGACCCGACCGGGGTCGTCCACCGGTTCAGCAGGTCCAGCTCGTCGAGGCGGCGCTGGATCGGAACGAACTGCGCATCCACGTCGGCCTGGTAGGACCCGAACAGGAGGCCGGCCGCGCCGGCCGGCTCGGTGAAGGTGTAGCCGCGGCGGTGGATCTGCTCTCTGCCGGAGCGTGCCCGGCGCACGTGCGCGAAGGCGGGGATGACGGGGAAGCCGTGCGCGTCGACCGCCTGCAGGTCGGGATCGTCCGTCTCCCGCGAGCCGGTGAGCGGCGCGCCGGTGCGGAGCGTTCGCCCCAACGCCTGCTCGCGGCTGGGCCGGTCGAGTCGATCCCAGCCGTCGAGGTCCATGCGGATGCGCCTCAGGACGAACGAGGTGCCTCCCGCCAGCCACCGCGGCTCCGCGGTGCACCACAGGCTCGACGCGAAGTCGGGGTCCTCCGGCCGTGGGTTGGCCGTGCCGTCCAGCTGTCCGAACAGGTTCCGCATCGTGCTGCCCGGCGTCTCCGAGCCGGCGGCGCGACGGAACCCGGTCTGCTGCCAGCGGAGCGAGCCGAACGTCCGGACATCTTTAAGCAGCATCCGTGTCGCGTGCACGACGGTGAGCGGATCGTCCGACGCGACGGCGATCAGGAGGTCACCGCCGCAGTAGGCCGGGTCGAGCCGGTCGACGGAGAAGGCCGGAAGCGGACGCAGCCAGGCCGGGGCCGCGGCTCCCGCCCGGGCGACGAATCCCGGACCGACGCCGAAGGTCACGGTCAGACCCGCCGGCGCCCCGGCGAGCTCGGGCTCGTCGTCGGCCAGCGGGCCGCGACCCTGGGTCAGTCGTGCGGCGTCGTCGGTGAGCAACCGCATCAAACGGGCGAGGCCGGCGCGGTCGGTCGCGGGGTCCAGATCGACCGCGGCGTAGCTCACGTGGGCGGGCGGTGCGACGGTGACGCCCGCCTGATGCCGGCCGTGGAACGGGACGGTCCGCTCACCGTTCAGCGCCGTCGGGGTGGCCTCCGGCGGAGGTCCGCCTCCCGCGACCAACCCAGCGACGCCTGCGGCCGCGGCCGCGCCGATGCCGAGCCCCGCACCGCCGACGAGCAGTCCGCGCCGGGAGACGCGACGATCCGTCATCCGTCGCTACCGGGCGTCGGGGTCGCGCTCATGCCGCCGTCGTACGACTCGTCCGCGCCGCTGTACGCCTTGGCGGTGGCCGTGAACGGGACGGTCCGGCCGTCGTCCAGGGTCAGTGTGATCGTCACCGAGTCGCCGGGCTCGACGGGACCGGTCAGTCCCATCAGCATGATGTGCCTGCCGCCGGGGGCGAGCACGAGCGACCCGTGGGCGGGCACCGCGAAGCCGGCCTTCGCCTCCTTCATCGACGAGGACCCCATGGGGTCCTGCACGGTCTCGTGCAGCTGGACGGACTCGGCGGCGGAGGAGCGCGCCGCGACCACCGTCACCGGCGCAGTGCCGTGGTTCTCCAGCGCGGCGAAGGCGCTCGTCATGCCCGAGTCGGCCGCCTTGACCCAGCCGTCGACGACGGTCAGCGGGGCGGGCGGTGGCGTGCTCCGATGGGCGGTGGGCGCGGATGAAGCGCACGCGGTGAGGGCGGACAGGAGGACGATGCCGGCGATCGCGGCGGTGACGCGGGTGAGCGGGCGCATGGGGCTCCTCAGAGGGGATGGGCGGGTGTGCCGGAATCGACGCTAGGGCGGGTGCGCCGCCCATCCGGGCGCGTTCGCGGGGAATCCCGTGCCGTCCCGCCAGCAGTCCGTAGAGGGCGATCGAGGAGTGTGTAACTGATTAACACGCATTAAGCAGCTAAACTGATGAAATGGCTCCCGCATCCACATCCCGGCAGGCGGCGCTCGAGGTGCGTCTCGCGTTCGCGCGACTGCGTCGACGGCTGCGCGAGGTCTCGACGGGCGATGGCGCCCTGTCCGCTCTGCAGGCGTCCGTGATCGCGCGCGTCGGCAAGGGCGAGGCCTCGATGGCCGCCGAGCTGGCACGCCTCGAGGTGGTCCGGCCGCAGTCGATGGCCACCACGCTGGCCGCGCTCGAGAGCGCAGGACTGATCGCCCGGTCGCCGGATCCGGCCGACGGGCGACGCCAGGTGATCACCCTCACCGAGGCGGGCGAGGCCGTCGAGGGTGGCATCCTGGGTGAGCGGCACGAGTGGCTCGCCGCCGTCATCGAGGAGCGGCTCGACGAGGACGAGCGGCGGACGCTGATCGCCGCGGCGGAGCTCCTGAACAGGCTGAGCGCGTCGTGACCGCGACCGTCACGCGGCACGCGCCGCCGCCGGACCGCTTCGATCGGCGGCTGCTGTCGCCGATGATGCTCGGCGCCATCCTGAACCCGATCAACTCGTCGATCATCGCGGTGGCGCTCGTCCCGATCGCGACCTCCCTCGGCGCCCCCGCGTCCGAGACGGCATGGCTCGTCTCCGCGCTGTACCTCGCGACCTCCATCGGCCAGCCGCTGATCGGGCGGCTCGTGGACACGTTCGGGCCGCGCCGCCTGTTCCTCGCCGGCGCGCTGCTGACGACGATCGCCGGCGTCGTCGGGGTGCTGGCGCCGAACCTCGGCTTCCTCATCGCCGCGCGCGTCATCCTCGGCTTCGGCACCTGCGCCGGCTACCCGGCGGCGATGTACCTGATCCGCAGCGAGGCCAAGCGCACCGGGATGCGGAGCCCGGCCGGCGTGCTCACCGCCCTGTCGGTCACGACGCAGACGATCGCGGTCGTCGGCCCGACGCTCGGCGGCCTCCTCATCCAGGTCGGCGGGTGGCGCGCCACGTTCGCGGTCAACATCCCGCTCGGAGCCGCTGCGCTCGTCCTCGGCCTGCTGTTCCTGCCGAAGACGACCGCGCTCGACACCGAGCGGCCGCCGCGCGGGCGACTGGACCTCCTCGGCATCGCGCTGTTCGCAGCGACCCTCGTCGCGCTGCTGCTGTTCCTCATGGACATCCGGATGACGACGCTGTGGCTCCTTGCGCTCGCGGCGCTTCTCGGCGCCGGGTTCGCGCTCTGGGAGCTGCGGAGACCGGATCCGTTCATCGACGTGCGGGTCTTCGCGGGCAACATTCCGCTGCTCGTCACCTACGCGCGGTCGGTGCTCGCCGCGACGGTGAGCTACTGCTACCTCTACGGCTTCACGCAGTGGCTGGAGGGCGGGCGCGGGCTGAGCCCGTCGGGAGCCGGTCTCGTACTGCTGCCGACGTTCGGGGTCGGCATCGTGGTGGCCTCGGTGTTCGGTCGGCGGCCGGAGATCCGCTGGAAGCTGCTGCTCGGCTCGCTGACCCAGGTGGTGATGGCGGTGCTGCTGCTGCTCGTCGGTGACGGTGCGCCGGTGTTCGCGCTGCTCGGAATCGCCGTCGTGATCGGCATCCCGCAGGGGCTGGTGAATCTCGCCATCCAGAACACGCTCTACTATCAGGCGGATCCGGAGCGGATCGGCGCCTCGGCGGGGCTGCTGCGGACGTTCATGTACCTCGGCGCGATGCTCGCCTCCTCGGCGACCGGCGCATTCTTCGGGCAGCGCGCGGACACTCCCGGCCTGCACGAGCTGGCGTGGTTCATGCTCGCCGCGGCGGGGCTGTTCCTCCTCATCACGGTGTTCGACCGGTCGCTCCGCCGCGTCGACCGCGAGGCGACGGGCGGCGGCGCTTCCGAAACGCGTTGACAGTTTGAATTCTAACTATTAGAGTTCTAACTATGACAGCGAGAACCGAGCGATTGGCCGTGCTCCTGCGCACGCTGATGTTCGCCCAGCGAGCGGCGGGGGAGGAGTGGATCCGCGAGAGCGGGCTCACCCGATCCCAGTCGTTCACCCTGGGGTACGTCGACGCCCACTCGGATCGCGGCGTGATCGGCCGCGAGCTCGCCGAGATGTCGGGAACGACGCCGGCCAGTGTCACGAGCCTCCTGCAGGGACTCGAGGACCGCGGCTACATCACGCGGGAGCCGTCGCCGACGGACTCGCGCGTGAAGCTCGTCCGTGCGACGGCGGAGGGCTCCCGGGTGATCGCAGGATTCGACGAGGCCATGTCCGCCGCGCAGGAACGCCTCTTCTCCACACTCGACGACGCCGAGCAGGATGCGCTCATCGCGCTGCTCGAACGCGTCACAGACGGTGTCGACGCGCAGGACGACGGGCCGCCTCCCGGCCGCGGTCGGCGCTAGCACCGACTCCGCACCCTCACTTCTTCTGGCTTTCGAAGCCGTTCACCGGAACGGAGGTTCCACCATGTCCGAAACCAACAACCGCACCACGCTCTCCTCCGCCCCCATCTGGCGGGCGCTCGTGCACCTCTGCGTGCCCATGATCGCCGGCTTCTCGGTCGGCGCCGTCTACAACATCATCAACGCGGGCTTCATCGGGACGCTGCACTCGACCCCGCTGCTCGCCGCCCTCACCTTCTCCCTCCCTGTGTTCGCCCTGGTCATGGCCGTCGGCGGCGTCTTCGGCGTCGGCGGCGGCACCTACGTGTCGCGCCTGCTCGGCTCGCAGGACGTGGAGGGCGCGGATGCGGACGCGGCCGCGCTCCGCATCAAGCAGGTGTCCTCGTTCACGCTGTGGGGCGCACTGATCGCCGGCGCGGGTATCGGCCTGCTCGGTGTGGTCTTCGCCGTGCCGCTGGCGGCAGCGGTCGGCGCGAGCGGCAGCGCCCTCGGACCGACAGCGCTCTACATCGGCGCGATGTTCGCCTTCGCGCCGATCTATGTCGCCGCGTTCGCGCTCGAGCAGCTGGTGCGGGCGGAGGGGGCGGCGGTCGCATCCATGACCGGCCTGATCGCGTCGACGATCGCCAACCTGGTGTTCGACGTGCTGTTCATCCTGGTGCTGAACTGGGGCGTCCTCGGCGCCGGCATCGCTCTCGGCCTCTCGAACATCGTGACCGTCGGCTACTACGTGTGGTGGCTGAGCAGGAAGAGCGAGGCCGTCTCGCTCGCGCTGCGGCACTTCCGCGTGGACAGGGAGATGCTTTCGACGGTGTTCGGCGTCGGCGTCTCGGAGCTGCTGATGTCGTCCTTCCTGATCGTCACCACGCTGGTGATGAACTGGATCGCGATCGGCTACGGGCAGTCCCTGCTCGCCGCGATGGGAGTGGCGCTGCGCATCTCGCAGCTGCCGGAGATGCTCTGCATGGGCGTGTTCATGGGCGCCATCCCGCTCTTCGCGTACGCCTTCGGCGCCAGGGACCACGGCCGGCTGCGCCGTGCGATCACCGGGAGCGCGATCGGGATCGCCGGGATCACGCTGGTGTTCTCCGGGATCGTCTTCGCCTTCCGCGACCAGGTGTTCGCGCTGTTCAGCGCCGACCCGTCGGTGGTGGAGGACGGCACGCTCATCCTGACCGCGATGCTGGTGGCGACGCTGTTCAACGGCTTCACGGGGCTCGTGATCGCGGTGTTCCAGGCGACAGAGCAGATGCGGAACGCCACGATCATGTCCGTCGCGCAGGGCATCCTGTTCATCCCGGTGGTGCTGCTCGGCAACGCGGTGTTCGGGATGACCGGGGTGATCTGGGCGATGACGTTCACCGAGCTGCTCACGTTCGGTCTGGGCGCGCTGCTCTTCGCGCTCTCCCGCCGGGCGCTGGCCACCCCGTCCGCGGAAGCCGTGGCCGAGGCGACCGACCCCGCGCCCGAGCCGTCCCCCGTCCCGTAGGCTCCGGGCCCGCGAAGCCGCCGAGTACGCGGATTCTCTCCGTACTCGGCGGTTTCGGGGCGATTTTCTGCGTACTCGAGCGGTGGGATGGGGAGGATGGATGCGCGCGTTACTTGCTATTGACAAGTCTGCTTGTTAAGAGCAAGCTAAGGGCAGAAAGCGGCACACCGAATCCAGGAGGACATCATGACCGCGACCAACATCTTCGTGAACATCCCGACCTCGGACCTCGAGCGCTCGAAGGCGTTCTACGAGGCCCTCGGCTACACCATCAACCCGCTCTTCACCGACGAGAACGCGGCCTGCGTCGTGCTCGACGAGAACGTCTTCTTCATGGTGCTCACCCGTGAATACCTGGCGACGTTCACCGACAAGGAGATCATCGACCCCGCCAAGCAGGCCGGCGCCATGGTGGCGCTCTCGTGCGAGTCCCGCGAAGGCGTCGACGCCATCCTCGAGCGCGGGCTGAACGCGGGCGGCAGCGAGCCGCGCGAGGCGCAGGACTACGGCTTCATGTACTCGCGCGACCTGGAGGACCCGGACGGCAACAACTTGTCCTACCTCTACATGGCGCCGGCCGCCGCCGAGAAGGGCCCGGAGGCGTACATGACCGAGCAGGGAGCCGACGCCTCGGCATCGGCCTGAGCGCATGGCTGCCCGATCGCCGCGGGGGTTCGGTCAGTACGGGGGAGTGGCCCGCGCCGTCGAGCGGGTCGGGGAACGCTGGGCTCTGCTCATCGTCCGCGACCTGCTCGCCGGTGCGCGGCGGTACAGCGACCTGAAGTCCGGCCTCCCGCGCATCCCGACGAACATCCTGAGCGACCGGCTCAAGGAGTTGCAGGAGGCGGGCGTCATCCGGCGCGTCCCCACGGTCCGGGGCGGATACGAGCTGACGCCGCTCGGGCGCGCGCTCGAACCCGTGGTGCTCGAACTGGAACGCTGGGGCTGGGCGACGCTCGGCGACCCCGGCGACGGCGAGGTGCTCACCGCTGACGCGCTCGCAGTGTCGCTGCGTGCGGCGTTCCGCCCGGACGAGGCGGAGGCGCTGCCGCCGACCGAGTACGTGCTGCATGTCGGCGACGTCTCGATCAGTGCGATTGTGGCGGGACGCGCGCTCGACCTGATCGCGATCGGCCCGGCCGCTCTCCCGCAGCCGACGCGCAGGCTCGCGGCGATCGTCCCGGTGGATGTGCTCGAGCTGCTGGTGCCGATGTCCGGCTTCCGCGAGCTTCTCGTCGGCGGGACCGGGGACGCCGAGGTGACCGTCGGCGACGATGCGCTGCTGACCCGGTTCCATCGGACGTTCCGGATCGATCCCGTCCCCGACGCGGACGCGGGGGAGTCGGCGGTGGCGTCGGTGGCGTGACGGCGTGCGCGGCGCGCGCAGGCCGGCGATTGGTGGCGCTTGTCGGCGCGCGTCGATTGACCAGTATTCTTGCTGAATGGAACTCCGTCAGCTCGAGCACTTCGTCACCGTCGCCGAGGAGAAGCACTTCACGCGGGCCGCGGAGCTGCTGCAGATCTCGCAGTCCGGGCTCTCCGCGTCCATCCGGTCGCTGGAGCAGGAACTCGGCACCTCACTGTTCATCCGGAGCACCCGGCGGGTCGAGCTGACGACGGCCGGCCAGGCGCTGCTCGCCGACTCGGTACGCACGCTGGCCAGCGCGGCGGCGGCGCGGAACGCGGTCGCTGCCGTGCGAGGGCTGGTGCGCGGCCGGCTGACCATCGGGGCGGAGCCGTGCCTCGGCTCGGTCGACCTTCCGGCCGAGCTGGCGTCCTTCCGCACGGCGAACCCGGGCGTGGAGGTGCGCCTGCGCTACTCGGGCTCGGTCGAGCTCGTGGACGCGGTCGCGGGCGGCCGGGTGGATGTCGCGGTCGTCGTCGACACCGGGCACACTCCCGCTGGGGTTCAGCTGCGGCGGCTCAGCACGCAGGAGCTGCTCGTGCTCTGCCATCCGGAGCACCGGTTCTCCGGCGAGGAGCGCATCCCGATCGAGTCGCTGCGCGGCGAGGCGCTGGTCGGGTTCCAGGACGGCTGGGGGGCGCAGGCGCTGACGCGTCGCGCGTTCGCGGCGGCGGGATTCGACTACCGAGCGGCGATGGAGGTCAACGACGTGCATCCGCTGCTCGACCTCGTCGGCTACAACCTGGGCGTTGCCGTGGTTCCAGCGAGCTTCGCGCGCAAGCGGCCTGACCAGTTGCGCGCGGTCGCGCTGAGCGGCGACGTCCCGACGTGGACGGTCGCGGTGGCGGTCGCGGAGGAGCCGAGCCCGGCCGCCGCGGCGTTCCTGCGGCAGCTCCAGACCGCCTGACTCGCTCCTCGACGCGGGTGTCGCGCCTTCTTGGAAATGGGTTGCATTCTGCAGCCGGGTTGTGAAGGATATTTCCAAACGACGCGAGGGGAATGCCGCGATGATGCACAGCTCCACCGATCCCGCCATCCGAAGACTCGTCGCCGGCGTGCTCTGGCCGGGCTTCCTTGGCAGATCCGCGCCCGACTGGCTGCTGCGTGAGCTCGACTGCGGACTGGCCGGGGCCGTGTACTTCGGGCAGAACATCAATCAGGACGATCCGGACCAGGTGAGCACCCTCTCCCGCCGGCTCGCGGTGCGCCCTGGCGTGCTGCTCGGCATCGACGAGGAGGGCGGGCGCGTCTCGCGCCTGGAGACGGCGCGCGGCTCCACGCTGCCGAGCGCCGCGCAGCTGGGGCGTGTCGACGATCCCGCTCTCACCAGGGCAGCCGCGGCGGAGCTCGGTCGCCGGGTGCGCGCGTCCGGGGCGAACGTCGCCCTCGCGCCGGTCGCCGACGTCAACACGAACCCGCGCAATCCCGTGATCGGCACGCGGTCGTTCGGCGCGACGGCGGAGCTCGTGTCGCGACACGTCGCCGCGAGCGTCCACGGCATCCAATCGGCCGGTGTCGCCGCCTGCGCGAAGCACTACCCGGGCCACGGCGACACCGCGGTGGATTCGCACCTCGGGCTTCCGTACGTCGCGCTCCCCGGGGACGAGGTGGAGGCGCAGCACCTGCCACCGTTCCAGGCGGCCATCGACGCGGGCATCGCCGCGATCATGACCTCGCACGTCGTCGTCGAGGCGTTCGGCGACGCTCCCGCCACGGTCGACGCCCGGGTGCTGGGGATGCTGCGGGAAGGCGGTTTCACCGGCGCGATCGTGACGGACGCCCTCGACATGGCGGCCATCCGCGCCCAGTACGGCTCCGGCCCCGGCGCGGTACGCGCCCTGCTGGCCGGGGCGGACCTGCTCTGCCTCGGCAACCCGTTCGACCACGCGCCCGCGGGCGGTGTTCCGAGTGACGAGGCCGAATACGCGGTGGTCAGGGATGCGCTGCTCGGCGCGGTGGAGGGCGGCGACCTCCCGGTGTCCGTCCTGGAGCGCGCGGCGGCCTCGGTCGCGGCCCTCTCGCAACGGGTGGTCGCGCTCGCCGTCGACGCGGAAGCAGGAGAGCCGTTCGACGCGGCCGCGGTGGTGCTCGAGGCCGTCGTGGTGCACGGCGCGCCCGCGCTGAGCGGCGGGGACCGCATCCTGCTCGACCTGCGCGATCGGGCGAGCGGGGTGGTCGGGTCGGTTGCGGAGCCGTTCGCGGTCGCGTTCGGCGCCGGCCGCGTGCAGGTCGGGCCGCTCGGCGGTCGCGACGTCGTCGCGGCGCTGTCGGACGCGCTCGCAGCCGTGCCGGCCGACGCGCAGCCGATCGCTCTGGTGGACGCGGTGCAGGAGGGGAGTGCGCAGCGGCGTGCGCTCGGGATGCTGGCCGCGGCCCGGCCGGGCGCGATCGCCGTCAACACGGGGCTGCCCGCGCCGGAGGGGCTGCCGCTCGACGGGATCGACGCCTACGGGTCGAGCCGGGTCACGGCGGAGGTCGTAGCCGCGCTCACCGCCGGGGCTCCGGTCGCCTGAATGCGGTCGCGCCTGCACCGAGGGGCACGTCGTTGTCACTTTTCGGGCGAAGAAGTGACGACAACGTGCCCCTCGGCGGGTGGCGGGTGGCGGGTGGCCGGGGGCCGCGCGTCAGGCGGCGTTCAGGCGGGCCAGCTCGTCCGGGGTCAGCTCCACGTCGACCGCCGAGACGGAGTCGCGAATGGTCTCCGGACGCGACGATCCGGGGATGGGGATGACATGCGGGCTCTGCGCGAGGTGCCAGGCGAGCGCGACGACCTGCGGGCTGATCCCGCGCGCCTGCGCCACCTCGGCGAACGGCGCGAACCGGTCGCCGAGGTCGCCCGCTGAGCTGATGCCGCCGAGCGGGCTCCACGGCAGGAAGGCGATGCCGAGCTCGTCGGCGAGCCTCAGCTCCGGCTCGCTCGAGCGGAACGCCGGCGAGAACTGGTTCTGCACCGACGCCAGCCGACCGCCGAGGATGTCCTGCGCCTGGCGGATCTGCTCGGGGTTCGCGTTCGAGATGCCCGCGAGCCGGATGATCCCGTCGTCGAGCAGGTCGCGGATCGCGCCCACCGAGTCCTCGTAGGGCACCTCCGGGTCGGGGCGGTGGAACTGGTACAGCCCGATCGCGTCGCCGCCGAGTCGGCGGAGCGACTCCTCGGCTGCCGCCTTCACGTACTCGGGGCGGCCGTCCACGTACCAGCTGCCGTCGCCGGGGCGGAGGTGGCCGCCCTTCGTGGCGACGAGCACGCCCGAGGTGTCGCCGCCCCAGCTGCGCAGCGCCTCCGCGATCAGCTCCTCGTTGTGGCCGACCTCGTCTGCGTGCAGGTGGTACGCGTCCGCAGTGTCGAAGAAGGTGACGCCCTCCTCCAGCGCGGCGTGGATGGTCGCGATCGAGCGCTTCCGGTCCGGCCGTCCCTCGATCGACATGGGCATGCCGCCCAGGCCGATCGCGGAGACCTCGACGTCGGCGATCCTGCGTGTCTTCACTCGTGTTCTCCTTCCGCCCGGGTCACCAGGCGTAGTCCTCGGGGGCGGTCTTGTGTCCGGGGAAGATCTCGTCGAGGCGGGCGAGGGCCGACTCGTCCAGCGTGACGTCGAGGGCGCGGATGCCCGCATCCAGCTGCTCGCGGGTGCGCGGTCCGATGATCGGGCCCGTGACGCCGGGACGGGTCAGCAGCCACGCGAGTGCGACGTCGCCCGGCTCGTGCCCGAGCTCGTCGGCGAACGCCTCGTAGGCCTCCACCGCGTCCCTGTGCTTGGCGAGGGTGTCGGCCGCGCGCCCCTCGAGGCGACGCTTGCCCTCGTTCTGCTTGCGGACGACGCCGCCGAGCAGGCCGCCGTGCAGCGGCGACCAGGCGATCACGCCGACGCCGTTGGCCTGCGCGGCGGGGAGCACCTCCAGCTCCACCTGGCGGGTGAGCAGGTTGTAGATGGACTGCTCGCTCACGAGCCCGAGGAAGTTCCGCTTGCGGGCCTCGGCCTGCGCGGTGGCGATGTGCCAGCCGCCGAAGTTGCTCGACCCGGCGTAGAGGATCTTGCCCTGCGCGACCGCGGTCTCCATCGCCTGCCAGATCTCGTCCCAGGGAGTGTCCCTGTCGACGTGGTGGAACTGGTAGATGTCGATATGGTCGGTCTGCAGGCGCTTCAGGCTCGCATCCAGCGCGCGCCGGATGTTGAGGGCGGAGAGCCGGCCGTCGTTCGGCCAGTCGCCCATGTCGCCATACAGCTTGGTGGCGAGGACCGTGCGCTCGCGGCGGCCGTCGCCCTTCGCGAACCACTCGCCGATGATCGACTCGGTGTTCCCCTTGCCGGTGTGCTGGCCGTAGACGTTGGCCGTGTCGAAGTAGTTGATGCCGGCGTCGTGCGCGGCGTCCATGATGTCGAACGAGTCCTCGCGGCTGGTCTGCGGCCCGAAGTTCATGGTGCCGAGGACGAGACGGGAGACTTTCAGGCCGGAACGGCCGAGGTGCGTGTACTCCATGAGTTCACCATCCGCCCGGTGGAGTCAGATGTCCAACAGGAGGTGTGGATCGGATTGTGCGCCCGGCGCGATGAATCGGCCGGCAGCGCGGATGACGTCGTCCGCCGCTTCGAGGTCCGGTCCGCCCATGAAGCCGTGCTCAGCCCCGGGGACGACGGTCAGCTCGGCGCGGATGCCGGCGGCCCTGCAGCGCTCGACGAGCCGGCGCGCGTCGGGGAGCAGGGAATCCTCGGAACCGACGGCGGCGAACACGGGCGGGAGGCCGGCGACGTCGGCCGCGAGGTCGGGGGCGTCCGCCGGCCGGGTCGCGCCGCTCCAGCGGACGAAAGCCCACTCGGAGAGTTCGCGTGCGGGGCCGCCGGGGAGGCTGTCGTCGTAGCCGGCGAGGGTGAGGTCCACGTTGGGGTTGCTCAGGACGAGCGTGTCCGCCCTCGCGGCGCGCGCGGCGGCGATGGCGACCGCGCCGCCGGCGGAGTCGCCCCACAGCACGACACGGTCGCCACCGCCCCCGCGCAGTGCGTCCGCCGCCGTGACGGCATCGTGCGCCGCATCGTCGAGCCTGGCCTCCGGCGCCAGCCGGTAGCCGACCGAGAGGACGGGAACGCACAGGATCCCCGCGATGCGTCGGCAGTAGCCGTCCTGCAGCTCGATGTCGCCGAGGACGCCGTAGCCGCCGTGCAGGAACGCCACGGCGGTTCCGGCGAGGGCGGGGTCGGGAGCGCGGTCCGGGCGGTAGCTGCGCGCCGCGACCGGACCGACCGTGGTGTCGGCGATCGAGCCGTCGAACGGGAGCCGTGGCCGTCCGGCCGCTCGCGCCGCGGCGTCCTCGCGCAGACGACGGATGTCGGGTTCGGCCACGAGGACTAGCATCCCACCATGCGCGAAGTGACCGACAGCATCCACCGGCTCGATGCGGCGCGAGGCGGCAACGCGTACCTCGTCGAGGCGGGCGACCGCTCTGTTCTCGTCGACACCGGGCTCGCGTCCGGAGGAGAGAAGGTGGTCGCCGAGCTCGCGGCCGCGCGCATCCTGCCGGTGATGGACGTGGTGCTCACCCACTACGACCCCGACCACGTCGGCGCGGCAGCGGCGGTGCAGCGGGCGACGGGCGCGACCGTGTGGCTGGGAGCGGCCGACGTGCGCATCCTGCGCGGCGACGCCCTGCCGCCGACGCGGACCCGGCGGGCGATGCTGCGGATGCGCTGGCTGGGGAAGCCGGAGCTGCCGGAGCTGACCGCGCTTCCGGACGACGCGGAGACGGAGATCGTACCGGGGCTCGTGGCGGCTCCCGGGCCTGGGCACACGCCGGGCCACCACATCGTCTGGTGGCGCGGGGCGGCGTTCATCGGCGACGCGGCCAGGGTGTCGGGCGGACGCCTCGTGAACTTCCCCGGGTTCCTCATCTCCGACCGGGCCCAGGCGGATGCGACGATCGCCGCGATCTCCGCCTCCCGTCCGCGCCTGATCCTCCCCGGCCATGGCGTCCCGGATCGCCTCGCGCCGGCCGACTGACCCCGCCGCGCAGGCCGCCGAGCACAGGAAAAAGGCCCCGAACGGCGCGGACCGGGACCTTTTTCCTGTGCTCGCGGGCCTAGCCTCGGCGGGGAGGGGCTAGCGGGAGAGCGCGGCCTGGAGCTCGGGGTCGGTCGGCTCGACGAGGTGGCGGCCGTCGGGGAAGACGATGACGGGGATGTTCGTGCGGCCGCTGATCGCCTTCGCACGGTCGGCCTCCTCCGGGCGCGCGACCAGGTCGATGTACTCGTAGTCGGCGCCGATCCGGTCGAGCAGGGCCTTGGATCGGATGCAGTCGCGGCACCAGTCGGCGCCGAACACGGTCACTTTGTCGAACGAGTCGGTCATCCCGCCAGCCTAAGCGGCGTCTCCTGAGCGGACGATCAGTGCGGCGCGGTCGCGGGTCGCCTCGATGAGGCGGGCGTTCGCGCCGTCGACGTCCCGCGCCCACGCGAGGGCGGCCCCGGGCGAGCGGCCGTGCCTGATGTGCCGGTCGACGAGCCGGCGCAGCCGCTCCTCCTCCGGCGCGGCCACGAACCAGGCCTCCGCCAGCAGCGCCGACGCCTCCGACCATGGTGCGGCGGGCGCGAGCAGGTAGTTGCCCTCCGCCACGATCAGGCGCGCGGACGGCTCGATCGCGATCGTCCCCGCGACCGGCTCGTCGACCGCGCGGTCGAAGCCGGGCGCGTAGACCGTGTGGCCCGTCTCCCGCCGCAGCCGGTCGAGCAGGGCGAGGAAGCCCCAGCCGTCGAACGTGTCGATCGCCCCTTTGCGGTCGTGCCGGCCGAGCGCGTCGAGCGTGGCGTTCGCGAGGTGGAAGCCGTCCATCGGGAGGTGCACGGCCAGCGGCTCGCCCGCCAGCTCGGACGCTCGCTCGGTCACGGCGCGCGCGAGCGTCGTCTTGCCCGAGCCGGGACTGCCGGCGATCCCGAGGACGGCACGGTCGCCGTCCCGCACGAGTGCGAGGGCGCGGCGGGCGAGGGCGTCGATGCCGGGGGAGGTGACGATCACCCGACCATTCTCGCCCGGCCGCTCGCTGTCGGTGGTCGGGGCGAGGCTGGCCGCATGACCATCGCTGTGACAACACCAACCGGAAACGTCGGTCGTCACCTGCTGCGCCTGGTGGTCCAGGCCGGGGAGCGACCGCGCGTGCTCGTGCGCGACCCGGAGCGCCTGGACGAGGCCGCGCGCGGCTTCGTCGACGCCGTGGCGACGGACCAGCTGGACACGGAGTCCGTCGTGAGAGCGACCGCGGGCGTAGAGGCCGTGCACTGGATCGTCCCGCCCAGCGGACTCGACGATCCCCTCGAGGGATACCGGCGAGCGACGGATGCGCTGCTCGCGGCTGTGCGGGAGAACGGCATCCGCCGCGTCGTGTTCCAGTCGAGCTCCGGAGCGGAGCGGCGGCACGGAGCGGGCGAGATCGACGGCCTCGCCGCGACCGAGGTCGCCCTCGACGACGCCGGGGTCGACGTGACCCATCTGCGCTGCGGCTACTTCTTCTCGAACCTGCTCTTCGACCTCGACTCGCTGAAGGCCGGCACGATCGCGACGGCCTTCGACGTGGATGCGCCGATGCCGTGGGTTGCGCCGGAGGACATCGCCGCCGTCGCGGCGGTCCGCCTGCTCGACCGCTCCTGGTCGGGTCGGCACGTGCAGGCGGTGCACGGTCCGGAGGACCTCTCGTTCCGCGACGTGGCCGCCATCGTCGGGGACGCGGTCGGGCGCCCGATCGACGTCGTCCAGCTCGGCGACGACGACGTCCGCGCGACCCTGACCGCGGCCGGGATGACGCCGGCGCAGGTGGAGGCGCTGGTCGGCATGACCGCGGGCATCCGCGACGGCTACACCCCGGAGAACCCGCGCGACTACACGACGACCACGCCGACGACCCTCGCCGGCTGGGTGCCGGCGAACCTGGTGCCGTTGCTGAGGTGACCGCTCAGGCGACGACGCGACCCGTCGGCTCGTAGCGGGTGGGCGCGTAGTGCCGCGCGACCAGCGCGCGCAGCGACTCCAGGTCGCCGCTCACGAGGCCGACCGCCCGCGCCTGCACGAGGGCGTTGCCGAGCGCGGTCGCCTCCACCGGGCCGGCCAGCACGGGCAGGCCGGAGCGGTCCGCGGTCGCCTGGCAGAGCATCGCGTTGCGCGCGCCGCCGCCGACGATGTGGATGGTCTCGACCGGGACACCGGAGAGCCCGGCCGCGCGACGCACCGTGTTCGCGAACGCCTCCGCGAGGCTCTCGATGATGACCCGGACGATGCCGGCCGGGCTCGCCGGGGCGAGCATCCCGCGCTCGGCGAACCAGTCGGCGATGCGGGACGGCAGGTCCCCCGGTGCGAGGAAGCGCGGGTCCTCCGCGTCGAAGAGCTCGGTCGGGCGGGGGAGCGCGGCGGCCTCGCCGAGCAGGGTCTCGAGGGTGACGTGCAGACCGCGGCGCTGCCATTCGCGCAGCGACTCGCTGAGCAGCCAGAGCCCCATCACGTTGTGCAGGTAGCGCACCCGGCCGTCCACCCCGCCCTCGTTCGTGAAGTTGGCCGCGCGCGACTCCTCGGTGAGAACGCGGTGCTCCAGCTCCACGCCGACGAGGCCCCAGGTGCCGCAGGAGATGTAGGCGGCGCGGGCAGCATCCATCGGGACGGCGACGACGGCCGAGGCGGTGTCGTGCGAGCCGACCGCGGTCACCGCCGGGCCTGCGCCGGCGAACGGCAACTCGGACGCCAGCGCCGGCAGCAGGCCGCCCGTCCGCGTCCCCGCGTCAACGAGCGGCGCGAACCGGTCGCGCGGCAGCCCGAGGCGCCGGATGAGCGTGTCGTTCCACGCGCCGTCCGCGGCGAGCAGACCCGTGGTGGACGCGTTGGTCCGCTCCGCGTGCTCCTCTCCGGTCAGCCAGTAGGCGATCAGATCGGGGACGAGCAGGAACCGATCTGCGGCATCCAGCGCCCCGCGCTCACGGTCGACGGTCAACTGGTAGAGGGAGTTGAATGGGAGGAACTGCAGGCCGCCCTCGCGGTACAGCTCCGCCGGGTCGACGGCCGCGTGGACCAGCTCGACACCCCGCTCCGTGCGGTCGTCGCGGTAGTGGTAGGGCTCGCCGAGCAGGCGCCCGGACCCGATGAGGCCGTAGTCGACCGCCCACGAGTCGATGCCGATGCTGGCGAGGTCCGGCTCGGCGCGGGCGACCGTGCCGAGCCCCTCGAGGATGCTGGCGTAGAGACCGGTGACGTCCCAGTGCAGACCGGTGCCGTCCCCCTCCCACACCCGGACGGGCGTGTTGAGGAACCGCGCCGCCTCGGTCAGCTCGAGGGTGTCCGGGCCGACCTGCGCGTGCATGACGCGGCCGCTGGTCGCGCCGAGGTCGACCGCGGCGACGGCACCGTGGGCCGCCGCGCGGGCCGCCCGCCCAGCGCCCGCGGTCATCGCAGGAAGGCGGCCGCGACGCCCGCGTCGACGGGGATGTGCAGCCCGGTGGTGTGGTCGAGGTCGCTCGTGCAGAGCACGAACACCGCGTTGGCCACGTGCTCCGGCAGCACCTCGCGCTTCAGCAGGGTGCGCTGCGCGTAGTACGTGCCCAGCTCCTCCTCCGGCACGCCGTAGACCGCGGCGCGCTTGGCACCCCAGCCGCCGGCGAAGATGCCGGAGCCGCGCACGACGCCATCCGGGTTGATGCCGTTGACGCGGATGCCGTGGTCGCCGAGCTCGGCGGCCAGCAGGCGCACCTGGTGGGCCTGGTCGGCCTTGGTCGCGGAGTACGCGATGTTGTTCGGGCCGGCGAAGATCGAGTTCTTCGACGAGATGTAGACGATGTCGCCGCCGAGCTTCTGGTCGATGAGCACCTTCGCTGCGGCGCGGGAGACCAGGAACGAGCCCTTGGCCATCACGTCGTGCTGCAGGTCCCAGTCGGCGGTCGTCGTCTCCAGCAGCGGCTTCGAGATGGACAGGCCGGCGTTGTTGACCACCAGGTCGAGGCCGCCGAACTGCAGGAGGGTCGCGGCGATGGCCGCGTCGATCGCCTTCTCGTCGGTGACGTTCGCCGCGACGCCGATCGCCACGTCCGTCCCGCCGATCTCGGCGGCGGCGGCCTGCGCCTTCTCGAGGTCGAGGTCGGCGATCACCACGCAGGCGCCCTCGCCGGCGAGGCGGGTGGCGATGGCCTTGCCGATGCCGGAGGCGGCGCCGGTGACGAGGGCGATGCGACCCGCGAGCGGCTTCGGCCTCGGCAGCCGCTGCAGCTTCGCCTCCTCCAGCGCCCAGTACTCGATGCGGAACTTCTCCGCCTCGTCGATCGGCGCGTAACGGGAGAGCGACTCGGCGCCGCGCATCACGTTGATCGCGTTGATGTAGAACTCGCCGGCGACGCGGGCGGTCTGCTTGTCCTTGCCGTAGGAGAACATCCCGACGCCGGGGATGAGGATGATCGCGGGGTCCGCGCCACGGATGGCGGGCGAGTCGGGTCTGGCGTGCCGGTCGTAGTAGGCCTGGTAGTCGGCGCGGTACTGCTCGTGCAGCTCCTCCAGGCGGGCGACGGAGTCCTCGATGGAGGCGTCGGCCGGGAGGTCGAGGACGAGCGGCTTCACCTTGGTGCGCAGGAAGTGGTCGGGGCAGGAGGTGCCGAGCGCGGCCAGGCGCGGGTGCTCCGCCGACGCCAGGAAGTCGAGAACGACGTCCGCGTCGGTGAAGGAGCCGACCTGCGGCTTGTCGGTGGACGCGATCGAGCGCAGGTGCGGGGCGAGGGCGGCGGCCTTGGCGCGGCGCTCGGCCGCGGGCAGCGGCTCGTAACCGGGCAGCGCGGCGCCGAACGGCTCGGGGCGCCCGTTCGCCTCGATGTAGTCGGCCGCGGTCTGGATGATCCACAGCGAGTTGGCCTCCGCCTCCTCGGAGGTGTCGCCCCACGCGGTGATGCCGTGGCCGCCGAGGATGGTGCCGATCGCCTCCGGGTTGGCCGCCTTGATCGCGGCGATGTCGAGGCCCAACTGGAAGCCGGGGCGGCGCCACGGCACCCACACGACGCGACCGCCGAAGATCGTCTTCGTCAGCTCCTCGCCGTCCGCAGCGGTGGCGATCGCGATGCCGGAGTCGGGGTGCAGGTGGTCCACGTGTGCCGCATCCACCAGGCCGTGCATGGCGGTGTCGATCGAGGGGGCCGCCCCGCCCTTGCCGTGCAGCGTGTAGTCGAACGCGGCGACCATCTCGTCCTCGCGCTCGACGCCCGGGTAGACGTTCTGCAGCGCGCGCAGGCGGTCGAGGCGGAGGACCGCCAGGCCCTGCTCCGTCAGCGTGCCGAGGTCGCCGCCGGAGCCCTTGACCCAGAGCAGTTCGACGGGCTCACCGGTGACCGGGTCGGTCTCGGTGCCCTTGGCGGACGTGTTGCCGCCGGCGTAGTTCGTGTTCTTCGGGTCGCTCCCGAGGCGGTTCGAGCGGGCCAGCAGGGCCGCGACGGTCTCGTTCGTCATGATGCGTCTGTTCCTTCTGCGGGGGATGGAGGGGTGTCGTGGATGGCCGCGACCGGGTGAGCCGGTTACGCGCCCCAGCCGGCCTGGGTGCCGCCGACGCGCTCGGACTCGATCTTCTGCTGGTAGCCGGAGGCCGTGTACGCGGCCATCGGGTCGGCCGCCAGGCCCCGGGACTCGCGCCAGGCGGCGAGGTCGCTGCGCACGTCGGTGTTGAACGCATCCATGAACACGGTGTTCGCGGCGAGGACGTCGTTCGCGCGCTGTGCGGCGTCGAGCGCATCCAGGTCGACAAGCAGCGCCTTGGCGGTGGCCTCCTGGACGTTCAGGACGGAGCGGATCTGGCCCGGGATCTTCGCCTCGAGGTTGTGGCACTGGTCGAGCATGAACGCAACCTCCGGGTTGCCGTAGCCGCCGCCGCGGATGACCTCGAACACGATGCGGAACAGCTGGAACGGGTCGGCCGCGCCCACGATCAGGTCGTCGTCGGCGTAGAACCGGCTGTTGAAGTCGAACGAGCCGAGCTTGCCGAGGCGCAGCAGCTGCATCACGATGAACTCGATGTTGGTGCCGGGGGCATGGTGGCCGGTGTCCAGGCACACCATCGCGCGCTCGCCGAGCGCCGCGGTCTGCACATAGCTGGTGCCCCAGTCCGGAACGTCGGTGTGGTAAAACGCGGGCTCGAAGAACTTGTACTCGAGCACCAGGCGCTTCTCGTCGCCGATCCGCTCGTAGATCGTCTGGAGGCTGTCGGCCAGGCGGTCCTGGCGGGCGCGCAGCGAGTCCTGACCCGGATAGTTGGTGCCGTCGGCGAGCCAGATCTTGAGGTCGCGCGAACCGGTCTCGTTCATCACGTCGATGCACTCGAAGTGGTGGTCGATCGCCTTCTGGCGGATCCGGTCGTCGTGGTGCGTGAGCGACCCGAACTTGTAATCGTCGTCCTGGAAGGTGTTCGAGTTGACGGTGCCGAGCTCGACGCCGTTGTCCTCCGCGTGCTTCTTCAGGTCGGCGTACGAATCCACCTTGTCCCAGGGAATGTGGAGCGCCACCGTCGGGGCGAGACCGGTGAACGTGTGCACCTGGGCCGCATCCGAGATCTTCTCGAACGGGTCGCGCGCGGTGCCGGCGGTGCCGAACACCTTGAACCGCGTGCCGGAGTTGCCGAACGCCCAGCTGGGGAGCTCGATCGCCTGCAGTGCGAGCTGGTCGCGGATCGGGTCGGTGAGTGTCATGATCCTGCCTTCTGTGGTGTCGTGGTCAGGCGCGCGCGTCGTCGCGCTGGAGAGTGGGGGACGGTGTCGGCGAGCTGTACCGCTCCGCCTCGATCTGGCGCAGCGACTTGCCCTGCGTGCGCGGGGTCCAGATCGCGCCGATCAGCAGGGCGACGACGAGGAACGCGATGAGGATGAGGCCGACGGCCGGGACGCCGGAGGTCGCCAGAAGCACGGGGAAGACGGAGCTGAGCAGGCCGACCGCGATGCGGGCGGCGAAGAAGAGGACGCCCTGAGCGCTGGCGCGGTACGGCGTCGCGAACAGCTCGGCCGTCCACACGCCGTAGAACGCCTGGGCGCCGATGCCGGCGGCGAGACCCCACGCGATCGCGAAGGTGAGCAGCGTCGGCAGCCCGGGAGGCGCGAAGACCAGGGCGACCCAGGCGAGGATGCCGAGCACGGCGCCGATGATGTAGAGGACGCGACGCGACATCCTGTCGGCGAGCAGCATGAAGCCGAAGTAGGTGGCGAGGACCGTGCAACCCCAGACCAGCACCTGCAGCAGGTCCTGCTCGACGGCGCTGTGCACGCCCGCCGCCTCGTAGACGCGCGGCATGAAGATGCCGGCCTGTCCCGCGACGAGGTTCCAGAAGCCGTAGACGCCGAAGAGGAACAGCAGCGCGGTGATGTTCACGCGCTTCGAGAACAGGGCGCGCATCCCGCGGCCCGACTCGGCGGTCGAGACGGCGCCGGTCTTGACGTCCGTCCAGAGCTTCGATTCCGGGAGCCCCTGCCGCACCCACCAGACGATGGCCGCCACCACGAAGAGGTGGAAGAAGATGATGCGGCTGCCGAGCAGCCCGAGCGGGGCGAGGGCGGCCGCAAGGGCGAAGCCGACGAGCGGGCCGATCGACCAGGCGAGCTGGGCCATGCCCACGTGCTTGCCGCGCGCGTGGTCGGGCGCCTGCTCGGCGATGTAGGTCCAGGACGCGGGGACGCCGGCGCCGACCGCGATGCCGGTGATGAGGAAGGCGGCGAACAGCATCCCGGCGTTCACCGCGAAGACCGCGAGCAGCACGCCCACCATGTAGAGGAGCAGGTCGTAGGTGTAGATGAACTTGCGGCCGAGGCGGTCGGTGAGCGGCCCGCCGAGGATGGCGCCGATCGCCGCTCCGAACGCGTTGGCGCTGAAGGCCGCCAGGATGCCGACGAAGCCGTCGGTCAGGTGGAACTGGGTCTGCCAGAAGCCGAGGCTGGTGGCGATCGCGATGATCGAGCCGGACTCGATGTAGTTGGACATGGCGACGGATGTTGTGGCCCGCCAGCCCGTTGTGCTGCTGCTTCCGACTCTCATTGCTGGGTGTTTCCTCACTGCTTCGTTGCGTTGATGCGTGGTGGTGCGGGTGGTGCGGGTGGTGCGTTGTGCGCGCTCGCGCGGGATGTGGGGCGTTCAGTCGAGATGGAAGTACTCGGTGAGCCGGTTCATGGTGCTGTCGGGCGCGGTCTCCTCGGCGAAGAACTCCGCCATCCCGGCCTGCCAGCGGGCGTTGACCTCGTGTTCCTCCATCGCGGCGACGGCGGCGTCGAAGTCGTCGGTCTCGAGGTAGCCGACGACCAGCCCCTTCGCGCGGTCGACGAACAGCGAGTAGTCGCTCCAGCCCGTCTCGCGCAGGGCGTCCAGCATCTCCGGCCAGACCGTCTCGTGCGCCCTCAGATAGTCGTCGACCCGCTCCGGCTTCAGCTGCATGGTGAAGCACACCCGGCGGGATGCACTGGCGCTCACGAGAACTCCTTCGGTCGAATGAATCGTTTCAAAGCTAGCAGGGCGTCGCCGCGCTCGCAACTCCGTGTGCGGGAGGCGCGTCCGCGGGCGTCAGGCGGAGGCGGCGGTTGGAAGGGACTCCCCAGCTGTCGAGTACGCAGAGAATCCGCGTACTCGACGGTTTCGGCTCTATTTTCTGCGTACTCGCGTGTTCTGGGGTGTGGGTAACTCCGGAACGTTCGGGCATCCCCGCGATCGGTTCCTGAGTTGTTCACGCGACACGCCGATGCGAGGCGTGAAGAACTCAGGAACAGGTGGCGAGGTAGGCGCCGACTCCGGAGTTACGCGCACTCCACCTCCGACAGACGAACTCACTCATCTCAGGCGGGCGAGGCCGCCAGGGAGGAGGAACGGCGCACGACCAGCTCCGGCACGAACCGGACGTGCTGGTGGACGTGCGCGGTCGAGGCGTCCAGGTCCTCGATCTCACGGAACAGCAGCTCGCCGGCGGCGTAGCCGATCTCGCGGCGCGGCTGACGCACGGCGGAGAGGGGGACGGCCGCGGTCGCGGCGAAGTCGATGTCGTCGTAGCCGATCAGAGCGATGTCCTCCGGCACGCGCAGGTCGTGCGCCACGAAGCCCTGCAGCAGGCCGAGCGCGAGCAGGTCGTTCGCCGCGAAGACCGCGGTGGGGCGGGACGCGGCGTCGAGGCCGGCGAGCCGGTCGGCGGCCGCGCGACCGGAGCGTGCATCCAGTGTCTCGACGGGCACGTGGACCAGGTCGACGTCCGCGCCGGACTCGGCGACGGCCTTGCGTGCGCCCTCCAGGCGGTCGCGGATCTGCTGGAGCGAGTCGGGGCCGCCGACGAACGCGATGCGCCTGTGCCCTTCCGAGATGAGGTGGTCGAGCGCCAGGCGGCCGCCCTCCACGTCGTCGACCGCCACCGAGCAGGCCTCGACGTCGGACGCGACGCGGTCGACGAGGACGGTCGGGATCCCGTGCTCGCGCAGCCGCTCGACCTCGGGCTGCGCGTCGCCGATGGCCGCGAGCAGCACGCCCCGGACGCGCTGCTGCTCGAACGCGGCGAGCTGCTGGCGCTCCCGCTCGTGGCGGTTGCCGCTGTTGCCGAGCTGGATGGAGAAGCCGCGCTCCAGCGCGAAGCCCTCCGCGCCGACGTACAGGTCGGTGAAGAACGGGTTGGCCACATCCATGACCACCATGGCGATGGCGCGGCTGGCGCCGGCGCGCAACTGGCGGGCGGACTCGTTGCGCGTGAAGCCGAGCCGGGCGATGGCGTCCTCGACGGCGCGCCGGGTGGGCTCCGCGACGATCTCCGGCCGGTTCAGGACGTTCGAGACGGTGCCGACCGCGACGCCCGCGAGAGCGGCCACATCCTTGACGCTCGGGCGCTTCGCCGCCATCCCGATCCCCTCCCTCGTGCCGTTTTGAACACTATCGCATCGTTTCAACCGGCTCTCGCGGCCGTCCCAGCCCGCCGAAGGGCACGTCGTTGTCGCCTATTCGCGACGAAAGCGACAACGACGTGCCCCTCGGTGGTCGAGGGGCACGTCGTCGTCACAAGGCGCGGACGTGAGGTGTCACTCGGCCACGGTGAACGATCCCGTGAGGGACGCGTCCGACGAGTCGCCGACGGCGACACCGTACGTGCCGGGATCGGTGACCCAGGAGCTGGTGGCGGTGCTGTAGTACGACAGCGGACGGTCGACCGAGGACGGGTCGATCGTCACCGAGACGCGCTTGCTCGCTCCGGCGCCCAGGGTCACCGTGTCGAACGCGACCAGGCGCGAGCCCGGCTCGCCCGCCGACGCGGGCAGGGTCAGGTAGACCTGCGGCGTGGTGGACGCTGCCTTCGAACCGGTGTTCCGCACCGTGAACGAGACGGTGATCGGCTTGCCCGCCTTGTTCGCGACAGCTGTTGCGAGCTGGAGCTTGCTGTACGAGAAGCTCGAGTACGACAGGCCGTAACCGAACGGGAACAGCGGCGCGATGTCCTTGCTCTGTTACCACTTGTAGCCGATCGCCAGCCCCTCGCTGTAGGCGACCTGTCGGATGGACTTGTCGCCCGCCGGTCGCGTCGGGGACCCGTTCACGAGCCCCGGGTATTGCGTAGGCGTGTTCGTCGGCGTGTCCGCGAGCGACTTCGGGAACGTCATCGGCAGCTTGCCGCTGAAGTCGGCATCGCCGTAGATCAGCCGGGCCAGCGCGGTGCCGCCCTGCTCACCCGGGTACCACGCCTGGATGACGCCCTTCACCGAAGCGAGCCAGGGCATGTCCGTCGCGCTGCCGGTCTCGAGCACGGCGACCGTGTTCGGGTTGGCGGCGGCGACGGCCGAGACGAGCGCATCCCCGTTGCCGTCGAGCGAGAGCGACGTGCGGTCGGCCCCCTCGCCCTGGACCGTGTAGCCGAAGACGATCGCGACATCGGCCTTCGCGGCCGTCGCGGCGGCGGCCGCCGGGTCGGACCCGTTGTCGAACGTCACGGTCGCGCCGGCCTTCGCGGCGCGCGCGGTGATCGCGTCGAGCGGCGCCACCACGTTCGGGCAGGCGGTCGCAGGGCCGAAATTGTGGATGGCGCACACGGTCGCGGCGCTGACGCCGTTGGTCGCGGTCTTCGACGCCGTCGCGCCGATGACGGCGACGGTCTTCGCCTTCTTCGTCAGCGGCAGGATGCCGTCCGCATTCTTCAGGAGCACGGATCCCTTCTCGGCGATCTGCTCGGCGACCCGCTTGTTCGCATCCGTGGAGGCGGACGTGCTCGGGGTCGTGGGCAGGGCGTGGTCGAACAGACCGGTCTTGAGGTACGCCGTCACGACGCGCGTCGCCGCCGCGTCGATCTGCGCGATGCTGACCGAGCCGTTGTCGAGAGCCGCACGGATGTTCGCGGGGGTGTAGTAGATCGGCCGGTTGAGCTCCTGGTCGAGTCCGGCGTTCAGCGACGGTGCGGTCGAATGCACCGAGCCGAAGTCGGAGACGACGTAACCAGCCCACCCGGTCTCATCCTTGAGGAGGTTGGTCAGGATCGGGTTCTCGCAGGCGTAGACGCCATTCACCTGGTTGTACGAGCACATGACGCCTGCAGGGTCTCCCTTGTCGACGGCGACCTGGAACGCCAGGTCGTAGACCTCGCGCAGCGTCCGCCCGTCGATGTTCGAGGAGCTGGTCTGGCGGTCGAGCTCCTGCTCGTTCGCGATGTAGTGCTTGAGCACGGACATCACCGGTTCCGTCGGGTTGCCCTTCTGGATGCCCGTGGTCTGGGCGGCCGCGAGGTCGCCGCTCAGCAGGCTGTCCTCGCCGAACGAATCGGTGATGCGACCGTCCAACGGGGTGCGTCCCGAGAGGATCTGCGGCGACAGGAGGCCGTTGAGGCCCGAGCGGAACGCCTCGTCCGCCTGCGCCCTGCCCTTCGCGTAGGCGAGGCCGGTGTCCCACGAGGAGGCAAGCGCGAGCTGGGCCGGGAAGATCGTGACACCGCTCGCTCCGCGGACGTAGTCCGGGCCGTCCGAGTAGACGACCTTCGGCGTGCAGGCGACCTGCGCCGGATAGGTGACGCCATTGAAGGACGTCTGGGTCGGGTTGTTCGCGGCCTGCTCGTCCAGCCAGCGCAGCTTCTGGTCGAGGGTGCTGGCCTGGAGCAGGAGCTGGGCGCGCTTCTGCGGGGACTTCGACGTGTCCATCCACGGGCACCCCGGCGGGAACTTCGTCGTCTTCGCGACGGTGGCGGCCTTCGTCGCAGTCGGTCCGGGGGGCTGTGCGAAGGCCGGACTGGAGCCGAGCGCGGCGATGAGCAGGCCGGCGGCGGCCGCCGGCGCGATCCAGGCTCGCAGTCGCCTGCGAGTGCGGAGGTGGGTCATCTGAACTCCTCTTCGTTGAGAAAACCGGCCCGGCGGGACGCGCCTACCGACCCGCGAAACGCAATTAATACGTTTCAATCGTGGGACGCTAGCGGACCCGCGGAATCCGCACAAGGGTGAATTGGATCGATTCAGTTTGCGCATCGCTCGCCGAAGGGCACGTCGCTGTCGGTTCTCGGCGCCCGAAGTGACGACAACGTGCCCCTCGACCGGCCGCCGGTCGATGGCGGGACGGTATATGCCCGAGGGGGAATGCGGAGCGCGCGCGTCAGGACGGAGAGGCGCCCGCGTCCGCGCGGACACGAGTGCCCGGCGCGACCCGCTGGCGGCCGAGCGTGGACTCGCGCACCACGAGGTGCGGCTGCAGGAGCACCCGGCGGTGAACGTGCGTCCCCGGCGCATCCCGCAGCTCGCCGAGCAGGAGATCGACCGCCGCGCGGCCCATCTCCTCACCCTGCATCGCGACCGAGGTGAGCGGAATGGCGCCGCCCCAGGCGGCCGAGTTGTGGTCGCAGCCCATCACGGCCACGTCCTGCGGCACGCGCACGCCCGCGCTCGTCAGCTCGTTGATGATGGCCATGGCGAGCAGGTCGGTGACGGCGAGCACGGCGTCCGGGCGCTCGTCCGGGTCCATCTCGGCGAGCCGCCGGCCGGCGTCGGCACCGCCCGGCGGATCCAGGTCGACGGTGTCCAGCTCGATCAGCCGCACCGTCCCTCCCGCCTCCGCGACGGCCTTGCGTGCGCCTTCGCGGCGCTGGTGGACGGGCTGGTAGTCGTCGCGCGCGGCGACGAACGCGATGCGCGTGCGCCCGAGATCGATGAGGTGCTTCGCGGCGATGTAACCCGCGCGCTCGTTGTCGATGAGCACGCGGCAGGAGTCGGTCTGCCGCGAGTCGAAGTTCACGACCACCACCGGCCGGCCATGACGCCGCACCCGGCCGATCTGCTCGTCGGATTCCTGCATCGGCGCGAGGATGATGCCGGACACGCGCGCGCTGTCGAAGAACGCCAGGTGCGCGTCCTGCATCGACAGGTCGTTGTTCGCGCTCGCCAGCTGCAGTGTGAGGGCGTTCGACTGGGCGTGGGCCTGTGCGCCGCGCGCCACGTCGACGAAGAGGGAGTTGGTGAGGTCCACCACGACCAGGCCGATGGTCCGCGCCTCCCCGGAGCGGAGCGCCCTGGCGGTCTGGTTGAGCGTGAAGCCGAGCTGATCGATCGCCTGGAACACCTTGTCCCGCGTCGCCTGGGCGACCTTCTCGGGGTGATTGAGCACGTTGGACACCGTCGCGACGGACACGCCGGCCAGCTCCGCGACGTGGTGCATGTTGGGCGGGCCGGACGCGGCGTCCCTGCTCCCCCTGGGGTGGACCATGTCGATCATCCTAGGGCGGTCGGCCAGCGCACGACGGCGGGACCGGGATGCTCGCCCTCCGGACCCACGAGGGTGGATCCGGGTGGCACATCGACCGTGACGTCGCCGCCGCGGACGGTCACCGCGATGTCGCCGCCGGGCGTGGGCACGCGTGCCTCCGCCCACTCCAGGCCGCCGAGGTGCGGGTCGACGGCGAACCGGCTCCAGCCGTCGGCGAGCGGCCGGAGCCCCAGGATCGCGTCTGGGAGCAGCGCGGCCGGCCCCGACGACCAGGCGTGGCACAGGCTCTTGCCGAACGGGCGACCGTACATGGCGATGTCGGAGTCGGCGCGGTCGGAGTCCGTGCCGTCGGAGTCGCTGGCTTCGGCGAAGTCCTCCCAGAAGCTCGTCGCCCCGGCGTCCAGCATCCCGCCCCAGAGCGCACGGATGCGCCGCACGGCGCCCTCCGTGTCGCCCAGCTCGATGAGCGCGCGCAGGAAGAAGCCGGTCATGAACGGCGTCCCCGCGCGCTCGGCCCCGGCGAGGAGCGCGGCGACCGAAGCGTCCCCCGGCCCGCTGAGGCCGGCGAGCACGGCGAGGAACGCCGGATAGAGGGAGGCCTCGGCGGACCCGTCCGCGTAGGCGCGCCAGCCACCGTCGGCCGTGCGGCCGACGCGCTGCAGTGTCGCCCGTACGGTCGCCGCCAGCTCGCGCCAGCGTTCGGCGCCGGGATGCCCGGCGGACGCCAGGACGTCGGCCGTGGAGGTGAGGGCCCAGTGCCAGAGCAGCTGGAGCGCGGTGGGATCCCGCGTCGGGTCGACGTCGACGCCCCAGTCGATGAACACCAGCTGGAAGTCGTCGTCGGTGCCGGCGGGACGCAGCAGGCCGTCCTCGCCCGCGTGCGCCGCCAGGTCCGTTGCGAATGCGTGGATGTTGTCGGCCTCCGCGGCGAGGTGGTCGCGGGCGTCGAAGGAGCGGGCGAGGAACCCGGTCGCGATCAGCCACCAGAGCGAGTAGTCGGCGATGCCGTTCACATAGCCGGAGCGGGGCCGGCCGAGGGCCACCAGGCTGTCCTGCACGATCCCGGCGTCGCCGAACGCGTACGCGTTGGCGAGTGTGTTGAGCGCCTGGTCGCCGATCCACGGCATCCGGTCCCGCTTGATCCCGTCGAGCATGAGGCCGTGCATGCAGGTGTGCAGCGTCGACGCGCTCACCTGCCAGATCCGCGTCAGCGTCGCGTCCGAGCAGGCGAAAGACCCCGTGCGCGAGACGGGATGCTCGTACGCCTCCACGACCAGCTCCGTCACGTCGTCGGCGTCGATGCGGAGGAACCGGAAGCCGAGGGCGTGCACGGTGGTCCAGCGGCCGTCGGGGAGGCGGCGGACATCGTGCCGGGTCTCCTGCTCCTCGGTGAGCGCGAACGCCTCCTCGCGGGACTCCCCGGAGGAGACGACCGGCGTCGACGCGGAACGGAAGACGGGACGCCCGAGCACGGGTGACGCGAGCTCCCAGAGGCCGTCGCGCGGCGTCGGCTCGAGCGTGACGATCGGCTCCGGTTCGCGATGCGGGGGAGTGGATGCGGTCCCCGGCACCTCGCGCGGCTCCGTCCACTCGCCGCCGGGCTCCCGCACCCGCACGTCGGCGGCGCCGTCCGTCCACACTGCGGGTGGCTCGCCCGCCGGCGCCTCGATCGTGAACGGGTCGGCGCCGTCGACGCTGAACTCGGCCGAGCGCATCGTGTCGGCGTAGTTCGGTGCGTAGTCGACGTGCCGGTTGGCCGCTCGGCCTTTCCGCACCAGCGTGTGCAGCAGCCCGAGCTCGTACTGGTGCGGCGGATAGTGCCAGGTCATCGGGCGACGACCGGCACCGTGGTCGGCTCGCCGACGCGGTGGGTGCCGGGACCGGCCTCCACGATGCGGCCGGAGGGGAGGACGAGTTCCGCCCGGGAGCCGGTCGGCACCGTCACCGTCAGTTCGAAGCGGCCGTCGGCACGGCGCCAGGAGACCGCCACGCTGCCGTACGGCGTCTCCAGCGTGCGCTCGGCCGCGGTCAGGCCGCCACCCGGCTGCGGTGCGACGCGGAACCGGCGGAAGCCGGGCTCCAGCGGGGTGAGTCCCGCGACCGTCCCGTGCAGCCAGGCGGCGACCGAGCCGAGGGCGTAGTGATTGAACGAGGTCATCTCGCCCGGGTTCACGGTGCCGTCCGGGAGCATGCTGTCCCAGCGCTCCCAGATGGTCGTGCCGCCGGAGAGCACGGTGTAGAGCCAGGACGGGCACTCGCGCTCCAGCAGCATGGCGTACGCGGTCGCGGTCTGGCCGGCCTTGGTGAGCGCGTCGCAGATGAGCGGCGTGCCGGCGAATCCGGTGCCGATGCGGTGGCCGTTCGCCTCGACGAGGTCGCGCAGGCGCTCGCCGGCCGCGGCGAGCTCCCGCTCGTCGAACAGGTCGAACGCGATCGCGAGGGCGTATGCGGTCTGCGCGTCGTTCGAGAGCCGGCCGCCGGTGAGCACCCAGCGCTCGCGGAAGGCGGCGCGGGTGGCGGCGGACAGAGCGGTGTACCGCTCGGCGTCCTCCGCGTGGCCCAGCTCCGCGGCGATCAGGCCGAGGGTGCGCGCCGACTCGGCGAAGTACGCGGTGGCGACGAGGTACTTGTCTGTCTTCGCGTCCGCGGGATCCTCCGGGGGAGCCGTGGGGTCGAGCCAGTCGCCGAGCTGCATCCCCTCGTCCCAGAGGTGGTCGGGGCCGGCCAGCCGGTCGACCAGGTCGACCCAGGCGCGGGCGCTCGGGTACTGGTCGGCGAGCACGGCACGGTCGCCGTAGTGCCGGTAGAGCGCCCAGGGGGTGAGGACCGCGACGTCGCCCCAGACCGCGCCCGGGTGGATGGGCGTCCAGTACGGGCCGCCGGGGATGACCGGGACGTACCAGGGCACGGTGCCGTCCGGCAGCTGCTCGGCCGCCACATCCTTCAGCCAGGACGCGAGGAAGCCGGACACGTCGTACAGCCCGGCCGCGGTGGGCGCGAAGACCTGGATGTCGCCGGTCCAGCCGAGCCGCTCATCCCGCTGCGGGCAGTCGGTGGGGATGTCGACGAAGTTGCTGCGCATGCTCCACACGACGTTCTCGTGCAGCCGGTCCACGAGCGGATCGGAGGAGGAGAACGTGCCGGTGCGCGCCATGTCCGAGTGGTAGACCCGCCCGATGATCTCCAGGTCGTGCAGGTCCCCGGTCCAGCCGGAGAGCTCGGCGTACCGGAAGCCGTGGATGGTGAAGCGCGGCTCCCAGTCGAGCGGGCCGCCGTCGGAGAGGTACACGTCGGTCGCCGCCGCCTGCCGGAGCGGTCGCGTGTACAGCTCGCCACCCTGAAGCACCTCGGCGTGCCGGAGCGTGAGCTCGGCGCCATCCGGCACGGCCGCGGCGCGCAGCCGGATGCGCCCGGCGAAGTTCTGCCCGAAGTCGATCAGCTGCCGTCCGCCGGCGAGCGGGGTCACCGTGACGGGCCGCAGCTCGCCGGTGCAGCGGACCGGCGGGCCGTCCGGAGCGACGAGGAGCGACGTGTCGAACGGGACGACCTCCACCGGCGGCCAGTCGGCGTCGTCGAACCCGGCGCGCGACCAGCCGGGGATGCGCTCGGCGGCGTCGAAGCGCTCGCCGTCGTAGAGCCCGGAGGCGAGGATGGCGGAGGGGTGCGTCGTCCAGTCGCCGTCGGTGGCGACGGTGGTCAGGGCGCCACCGGGGGCGGTGAGCTCGAGCTGGGCGAACAGCGCCGTGCGGTCGCCATAGAGCTCCCGGTAACCGCCGTCGAAGCCGATGCGGCCGCGGAACCAGCCGTCGGCGAGCCAGGCGCCGATCGCGTTCTCGCCCAGCTGCACCAGGTGCGTCACGTCGTAGGTGTGGACGCGCAGGCGGTGCTGGTACGGCGTCCACCCGGGCGCGAGAGCGTCGTCGCCGACCCGGACGCCGTTCAGCTCCACCTCGAACAGGCCGTGCGCGGTGACGCGGAGGATGGCGCGGGCGACCGCTCCGGCGGTGAAGTCGCGGCGAAGCAGCGCCGGACGTCCGTCCGTGTCGGCGGGCAGCGCGCCGGGGGAGACGGCGGACGCGGTCCACTCGGACGGGTCCAGGGGCCCGGCCTCGGCGCGGGCCGGCGCCGACCACGCGGACGTCGTGCCGTCGAAGCCCCGGACGCGGACGCGCACCTCCACGTCCTCCCGTGACGTCAGCGGCTCGTCCGGCCACGGGACCAGCACCGAATCGTGGGACTCCACCGAGAGCACGCGTGTCACGCCGCCGCGGCTCACCTCGACGTCGTAGCCGGCCTGCGCCCAGTCGGGATCGGAGGCTGTCGTCCTCCAGCTCAGGCGCGGCCGGGCGACGCCGAGGCCGAGCGCGTTGTCGCGGCGCTCGAAGCGCGGCTGATCGACGGCGACGGTCATGGACTCCTCCTCGAGTGGATGCTCCGGCCGGGCCGGGCGAGTGGTGCGAGCGGCGGCTGGCCGCCAAGACCCTCGAACCATACCGCGTTCCTTTAGAACGTTTCAAGCGGTCTTCAACCGGCGCGAGGCCAGTGATCGTATCGTGACCTGACGATGTGTTGACACTCGACCGAGGCTTGTGCTTTCATTCACGTTGAAACGTTCTAATCACGTTCGCGACCTCGGACGCGACCCTTTTCAAGGAGGAAAAGTGATCACAGCACACCGACGGCACCGGCGGCTCGCCGTCATCGGCGCTGTCCTGGCGGCCGGAGCCCTGGCCCTCACCGCCTGCTCCAGCAGCGGCGGAAGCAACGGCGGCGGCAACTTCACCACCCTGGGCCTCACCAGCAACGCCACTCCGAACAACACCCTCAAGGCGCTCAGCACCGCGGGCTGCCAGGCCGCCCAGAAGGATGCGCCCATCAAGACGGACGCGGACGACCAGACCCAGCACGACCAGAAGCTCCAGCTCCTCGCCGGCCAGAACGCCCTGCCGAGCATCTTCGTCAGCCCCGGCACCCCGGACCTCGCCAAGCAGTTCATCAAGGGCGGCAAGCTCGTCGACATCTCGGCCGAGCTCAAGAAGGACGGCCTCGAGGACCAGATCCTGCCGATCGCCTCCTCCACCATGCAGAAGCTCTACGGCCAGGACGACGCCTACGCGCTGCCCAACGAGCTCAACATCGAGGGCATCTGGTACAACAAGAAGATCTTCAGCGACAACGGCATCGCGGTCCCCGGCACATGGGACGAGCTCACCGCCGCGTCGTCCAAGCTGCTCGCCAAGGGCGTCCAGCCGTTCGCAGGCGACGGCAAGGACGGCTGGCCGATCACGCGCCTCGTCGGCGCGTACATCTTCCGTGACCTCGGTCCGGACGCCCTGCAGGCGGTCGCCGACGGCAAGGCCAAGCTGACCGACGCCGACTACGTGAAGGCCGCCGACCAGGTCTCCAAGCTCGGCAAGGCGGGCGCATTCGGCGCCGGTGTCGCCTCCACCGACTACAACGGCGCGACCAACCAGTTCCTCACCGGCAAGGCCGCCATGTTCTACATGGGCTCGTGGATCCTGTCCAACTTCACCGACAAGACGCAGAACCAGATCGGCGAGGACAACATCGGCTTCATGCCGTTCCCTGCCGTCGACGGCGGCAAAGGCAGCGTCGACCAGACCCCGGCGAACGTCGGCCAGCCGCTCATGATGAGCAAGGCGAAGTTCAACTCGGGCAGCGCAGCCTGGCTCAAGTGCATCGCGCAGGGCTACGGCGACGAGGTCCTCTCGAAGTCGGGCGTCGTCTCCGGGTTCAAGCTGAGCAAGGACCACTCGGACGTCTCCGCCCTCACCAAGGGTGTGCAGGACACGGTCAACACCTCGAAGTCGGCCGTCCTCTGGTTCGAGGCCCTGTTCAGCGCCAAGGCGACCACGGTCAGCCAGACCAACGGCGGATCGCTCGGCAACGGATCGCTCTCCGGGTCCGACTTCATGCAGCAGGTTCAGACGGCGCTCGGTCAGTAGCCGGACGACCCGAAACCGTAGGAAGGTGAGGGTGCGACGGGCCCGCCCGCCGCACCCTCACCGCAACCAGAGAGAACCCGCACCATGAACTCCGTGCTCGCAAGCCGGCGCACCGCTCTGCTGCTGGTGGGCCCAGCGCTCGTCGTCTACACGGCGATCACGCTCATCCCGATCGTGTGGTCGTTCGGGTACACCTTCTTCTCCGGCGGCCTCATCCAGGGCTTCACCTTCGCCGGGCTGAAGAACTTCCAGCAGTTCTTCACCGATCCGAACGCGTGGAACGCGTTGGGCTTCACGCTCAAGTACGCGATCATCGTGACGATCGGGCAGGTTGCGGTCGGCTACCTGCTGGCACTGCTCTACGTGTTCTTCCTCAAGCGCGCGTCCGGGTTCGTGCGCACCGTCGTGTTCTTCCCCGTCGTGCTGCCGACCGTCGCGGTGTCCCTGCTGTTCCAACGGATGTTCCAGCTGACGCCGCAGCCGGGCCCGGCCAACGCGCTCATCCAGGCGTTCGGCGGAGCGGGGACGGACTTCCTCGGCCACGCCGACTCCGCCTTCTGGGTGCTCATCATCATGGACATCTGGCGGTCGATGGGCTTCTACGCCGTGCTGCTGTTCGCGGGGCTGGTGGACATCCCCGACGAGATCATCGAGTCCGCGCGGCTCGACGGCGCCGGCGGCTGGTCGCTGGTGCGGCGCATCGTCATCCCGCTCTCGGCCCCCGTGCTGCTCTCGAGCATCATCTTCAGCATCAACGGCACGCTGAAGGTGTTCGACTCGGTTGTCGCGCTGACCAACGGCGGGCCGGGCAACGCGACGACACCGCTGACCCTCTACATGTTCCAGACCGCGTTCACGTACGGCGATTACGGCTACGGCTCCACCATCGCCCTGATGCTGACCATCCTGTGCCTCATCGTGACCGTCTTCATCTTCCGCGGCACCCGCCGCGACCTCACGAAAGCCTGAGCCATGACCGCTTTCACCGAAGAGCTCGACCGCGACGTGACGTTCAAGCGCCCGTCGGAGGAGCGCCGCGGCGGGGCCGGACGGTTCCTGCGACGGCTGCCGCTGAACATCCTGATCGTGCTGCTGCTGATCGTGGAGATCTACCCGCTGGTGTGGATCCTGCTCGGCTCGTTCAAGACCCAGAACGAGTTCCTGAACGATCCGTTCTGGACGCTGCCGAGCAGCTGGGACTTCACCAACTACGTCAGCGCGTTCACCACCGGCAACATGGGCCGGTACATCCTGAACAGCGTCCTGACGGTGTTCCCCGCGCTGTTCCTGACGATCGCGCTCGGCGTCGCCGCCGCGTTCGCGCTGGAGATCCTGGTGTGGAAGGGCCGCGGCGCGGTGCTGCTGCTGTTCCTCGCGGGGATCATGGTGCCGGGCCAGATGGTGCTGCTGCCGCTGTTCTCCATCTACTTCAACATCGGCCTGACCGGCTCGCTCTGGCCGCTGATCATCACCTACACGGCCGCAGGGCTGCCGCTGACGGTCTTCATGATCGCGACGTACTTCCGTGCGGTGCCGCGCGAGCTGTTCGAGGCGGCGACGCTCGACGGCGCCGGGCTCATCCGCCAGTTCTGGTCCATCGGCGTTCCGATCGTGCGCAACGCGATCTTCACGGTCGCGCTCGTGCAGTTCTTCTTCCTGTGGAACGACCTGCTGATCGCGCTGACGTTCACCAACAGCGAGGATCTGCGCACCATCCAGGTCGGGCTGCTGAACTTCACCGGGCAGTACGGGGCGATCCAGTACGGTCCGCTGTTCGCGGCGATCTGCGTCAGTATCTTCGGAACGCTGCTGCTCTACCTGTTCCTGAACCAGCGCGTCATGAAGGGCCTCGCCGCCGGGTCCGTGAAGGGCTGAGGGCTCGGCGCCGGCCTCGAGCGCCGAAGGGCACGTTGTTGTCGCTTTCACGCGCTGAAAGCGACAACAACGTGCCCTTCGGTGGTCAGGACGTGCGGGTCGCCGTGGCCTCGGTGCCCTCGAGCTCCTCGCGGGCCTCCTCCCGGGGGCTCAGCGTGACCCGGGGGCGGATGCCGCTGAAGCGGACGCGGAGGCCGCGGTACTTCACGAGGTAGAAGACGCCGACGAGTGCCGCGAGGAACCCGCTGGCGCCGCCGACGCCCATCGCCCAGCGCGGGCCGAACGTGTCGGCCACCCAGCCGACGATCGGGGCGCCGATGGGCGTGCCGCCCATGAAGATCGCCATGTAGATCGCCATCACGCGACCCCGGAGCACCGGGTCGGTCGTCATCTGCACGGTTCCGTTCGCGGTCGTCATCAGCGTCTGCGAGGAGACGCCGATCGCGATCAGCGCGATGGCGAACAGCCAGTAGGTCGGCATCACGGCCGCGAGCGTGCATCCCGCGCCGAAGAACGCCGCACCGGCGAACAGGAGCGCGACCCTCGGCCGCTCGCGGCGGGCGGCCAGCAGCGCCCCGATCACCGAGCCGACGGCCATGACGGACGACAGGATGCCGTACTCGCCCGCGCCCTGGTGGAAGACCGTCACCGACATGGTGGAGATGAAGATCGGGAAGTTCAGGCCGAACGTGCCGATCAGGAACACCATGATCAGGATGACGATGATGTCCGGACGGCGGCGCACGTAGCGGAAGCCGTCGACCAGGCCGCCGCGGTGCGGCTTGGCGCGCTCGTTGCGGTACAGCTTGTCGCGCCGCAGCATCATCAGCGAGAGCAGCACCGCCCCGAAGGTCGCCGCGTTGATGAGGAACACCCAGCCCGCGCCGACCGCTGCGACCAGGAGACCCGCGACGGCGGGACCGATGAGGCGCGCGGCGTTGAACGACGCGGAGTTGAGCGCGACGGCGTTCGACAGGTTCGGGCCGGCGACGAGCTCCGAGACGAAGGTCTGCCGGGCGGGCGCGTCGAACGAGGCGACGACGCCGAGGAGCAGGGCGAAGACATAGACGTGCCAGAGCTGCACGACGTGCGTGACGGTGAGGATGCCGAGCCCGAGGCCCAGGATGCCCATCGCACCCTGCGTCGCCATGAGCAGCTTGCGCCGGTCGAGGTGGTCCGCCGCCCACCCGGTCACCGGGAGGAGGAGCAGCTGCGGGCCGAACTGCAGCGCCATCACGAAGCCGACCGCGGCGGCGTTGTTGTGCGTGAGCTCGGTCAGGACGATCCAGTCCTGCGCCGTGCGCTGCATCCACGTGCCGACGTTGGAGACGATCGCGCCACCGGCCCAGATGCGATAGTTCACGCCGGCGAGCGAGCGGAACATCGCGCTCACGAGTCGGCGAGCTCTCGCATGATGACGGCGGCCTCGGCGAGGGTGGCGCGCTGCTCCGGGCTGAGCGCGCGCAGACGCTGGTCGAGCCACGCGTCACGGCGGCGGCGCGTCTCGGCGACGAGCGTGCGACCGGCGTCGGTGGGCACGACGACGACCTTGCGGCCGTCCGCGCTGTCGGGGGTGCGCTCGACGTAGCCGGCCTGCTCCAGGTGGTTGACCGTGCGGTTCATCGAGGGAGGCGTGACCCGCTCGTGCTCGCTCAGCCGGCCGATGGTGCCGGAGCCCTCACGCACGAGGAAGGCGAGCGTGGAGGTCTGGGTGTCGCTGAGCTCGTGGTCCGCCTTCTCCGCGCGCAGGCGGCGGGAGAGCCGTGCGACGGCCACCCGCAGCGTCCCGCTGAGTTCGTGGTTCGAGAGTCGGCTGCCCATACATCGTTAGCCTAACAAATTAGATCGGCTAAATAAACTCCGTTCGCCGCCGGCGTGCAGCAGAATGAACGCGTGCAGCATGACTTCACCGATGACGACGGCGTCCGGATCTTCTACGACGTGTATCCCGCCGAGGCGCCGCGGGCGGCCGTGCAGCTCTCGCACGGCGTGGGGGAGCACGCCGGCCGGTACCTCGCCCTCGCCGAGCATCTCGTCGGCGAGGGGTACGTCGTCTACGCCGACGATCACCGCGGGCACGGGCGCACCGGGCTCGAGCAGTGGAACGGGGACGCGTCGAAGCTCGGCAGGCTCGGGCCGGGCGGCCTGCGCGCGGCCGTGCGCTCCGTCCGGGCCTTCACGCGACTGATCCGCGACGCGGAGCCCCGGCTCCCGCTGGTCTACGTCGGCCACAGCTGGGGGTCGCTGATGGGGCAGATGATCCTCAACGACCACAGCGCCGACTACGACGCCGCCGTGCTCTCCGGCACGGCCTACCGGGTGGTGGGGTCGATGAACAGCGGGGACCTCAACAAGCGCCACGCGCACCTCGGCACGACCGGCGCCGAGTGGCTGAGCCGCGACCCTGCCGTCGCCCAGGCGTTCATCGACGACCCGATGACGACGCTGGTCCCGCTGCAGAAGCTGTTCGGGATGGCCGACGCCGCCCGCCTGCTCGGCCGCCCCGCGCGCAACCTGGAGCGCGACCTCCCGCTTCTCATCCAGGTGGGCGACGACGACCCGCTGGGCGGCGAGGCCTCCGCCCGGAAGCTGGAGCGCGCGTACCGGAGGCGCTCCGGACTCACCGACGTGACGACGATCGTCTACCCCGGCG
The DNA here is from genome assembly GCF_040050925.1 of Leifsonia sp. NPDC080035. Lineage (NCBI taxonomy): Bacteria > Bacillati > Actinomycetota > Actinomycetes > Micrococcales > Microbacteriaceae > Leifsonia > Leifsonia sp. NPDC080035. Next base: position 1,732,114 of record NZ_CP157390.1, read on the forward strand.
CCCGCCACGAGATCTTCAACGAGACCAACCGCGAGGAGGTCTTCGCCGACCTCACGGCGTGGCTCGACCCGCGCATCCCGGCGCGCGGCTGACCGCCGACCGCCGTCCGCCGACCGCCGACCGCCGTCCGCCGACCGCCGTCAGCGGTCAGTCGACCGCCGGCCGTGTCAGCCGGCGGCCGGGCGGAAGACGAAGTGCGAGCCGAGGTCCTGCAGCTCGTCGGAGGCGAGCAGTTTGCGCACTCCGTCGGCCACCGTCGCGGCATCGAGCCCCGAATCGCAGTAGAGCATGCGGAGTGTGGCGAACGGCCTCGTCTGCAGATAGCGACGAAGACCGGCGTCGGTGGCGGTGGCGTCGTTCTCGGTCATGCCGACACTGTGCGTCCCCGTCGCGGCCCTTAAGTAGTAAGGAGTGGCACGATGCGGGCGGCGCGGTCCGCGACTCCGTAGAAACATGGGGAGCGAGCAGTCCTAGGCTGAAGGTATGCATGGTGAGTACAAGGTCCCGGGAGGCAAGCTCGTCGTCGTGGACCTGGAGGTCGTGGACGGGCTGATCGCGCAGTTCCAGCTGGCCGGGGACTTCTTCCTCGAACCGGACACCGCCCTGGAGGCGATCGATGCGGCCGTGAACGGACTGCCCGCCGAGTCCGACTCGAAGACCATCGCGGCCGCGGTCAAGGAGGCGCTGCCCGAGGGTGCGATCCTGCTCGGGTTCTCGCCGGAGGCGGTCGCGGTGGCGATCCGCCGCGCCCTGGCCAGGGCGACGAGCTGGCGCGACTACGACTGGGAGATCGTGCACGCGAAGGCCGTCTCCCCGCTGATGCACCTGGCCCTGGACGAGGTGCTCACCACCGAGGTCGGCGACGGCCGCCGCGGCCCGACCCTGCGCATCTGGGAGTGGGACGAGCCCGCCGTCGTCATCGGCAGCTTCCAGTCCGTCAAGAACGAGGTGGACCCGGAGAACGCCGAGAAGTACGGCATCCAGGTCGTGCGCCGCATCACGGGCGGCGGCGCGATGTTCATGGAGGCGGGGTCGGTCGTCACCTACTCCATCTACGCGCCGGCGGACCTCGTGCAGGGCATGAGCTTCGCCGACAGCTATGCGTTCCTCGACGAGTGGGCGATCGTCGCGCTGAAGTCGCTCGGGATCGATGCGAGCTACGTGCCCCTGAACGACATCACGAGCCCGAAGGGCAAGATCGGCGGTGCCGCGCAGAAGCGGCTGGGATCCGGCGCCGTGCTGCACCACGTCACCATGAGCTACGACATGGACGGTCAGAAGATGACCGAGGTGCTGCGGATCGGACGCGAGAAGATCAGCGACAAGGGCATCACGTCCGCCGCGAAGCGGGTCGACCCGCTTCGGAGCCAGACCGGCCTCAGCCGCGCCGAGATCATCGAGCAGATGAAGCTGACGTTCCGCAACCTGTACGGGGCGGTGGACGGCGACATCACCGAGGCGGAGTACGCCGAGGCCGAGCGTCTGGTCGAGGAGAAGTTCGGCACCGAGGAGTGGCTGTACCGCGTGCCCTGACGCGTCGACGACGCGAGAGCGCCCGTATGCCGATAGCGGCATACGGGCGCTCTCGCCTTTTCTCCGGCCGTCCGCCCCTTGCGGGCGACCGTGGTGCTGCTGCTAGGTTAGGTAAGGCTTACTTAGCTAAGCCTTACCTAAACCTCACCAGAAGAATCGGCGAGGCGACCGCTGTGTCGCCCCGCTCTCAGGAGTGCCATGAGAACGTCTCCACCCCCGATCCCGCCGCACCCGACACCGCGCAGAGGGCGCCGATTGCTGGCGGCGATCGTCGCCGTGGCGCTCGGCGCCGCCGGCCTCGGCATCGCAGGCGCAGCGCCCGCCCTCGCCGCCGGCCCGGCGGTCTCCGCGCCGGAGGTGCCGGCCGCGGGCGGCACCATCACGGTGACCGGAAGCGGCTTCGACACCAGCGACCCGGGCATCTACCTCGGCGTCGGCCCCGCCGGGCTCGCCGGCTTCTACCAGGGATCGGCGAGCCTCCTGGCCGGCCAGACGGTGTGGGTCGCCGTCGGCAACACAGAAGTCGGTTCCGGCGACCAGCGCACGTCGCCCATGACGGAGGACGGCACGTTCTCGGTCAGGCTGACGATCCCCGCGCCCACCGCCGAGGTCCCCGCCTACGCGATCTACACCTCCAAGGCGCACGGCAAGGGCTTCGCCGACCCGTCGCAGAACACGACCACGGCGCTCGCCTTCGCCGCCCCGGAGCCGCAGGCGACGTCCCTCACCATCGCGAGCAGCGCATCCACGGTCGAGGAGGGGCGGTCCGTCACGCTGACCGCGACCGTCGCTCCCGCCGTGGCGGGCACGGTGGCGTTCTCCGACGGCTCCGCGTCGCTCGGCAGCGCCGCCGTCGTCGGCGGCGTCGCGACGCTCAGCACGAGCGCGCTCGCCCCCGGGTCGCACTCCCTCGGCGCGGCGTTCACCCCCGCCGACGCGTCGACCGCCGCGCCGTCGACCGCCTCGGTGATCACCGTCACGGTGAACGCCGCCTCGCAGCCGGCCGCCGCCTCCGTGACGCTCTCGAAGGCCTCCGGTCTCGACGCGGCCGGCGCCGACATCACCGTCACCGGATCCGGCTTCGCGCCGACCGGAGGGGCCGTCATGGGCGTGTACGTCGGCGTCGGCCCGGCCTCCGCGAAGGACGACCCGAGCTGGTTCGTCAACGCGGGCTTCTACCAGGGCGTGAAGTGGGTGCGCACGGTCGCGGCCGACGGGTCGTTCAGCCAGGCGCTCACCGGCATCACCGGGGTCTTCGCCTCGAATGGTCGCACGGTCGACTGCGCGAGCGAGGAGTGCGGCGTCTACACCTTCGCGGCGCACGGCTCGAGCGACCGCACCCAGGACACCTACACGCCGATCGCGTTTGCCGCCGCGCAGCCGCAGCCGTTGCCCGTGACCGTCGGCCTCTCCGTCGACCCGGCGACCGCGGTCGAGGGCACCACGCTCACCTACACGGCCACGATCTCCGCGAGCGGCGAGGGCTCCGGCCGGCCGACCGCGTTCCCGGGCACCGTCGTGTTCGGCGAGGGCAGCGGCGCCACCGCTCCCGACACCGCGTACGGCACGGTGAACGTGACCGGCGACACGGCGGTGTTCCGGACCTCCACCCTCCCCGTCGGCGCGCACACGCTGCGCGGCTGGTACACGCCGGCCGACGCCGGTGCGTTCGGGGCGGCGCGCTCCGACTCGGTCACGGCCACCGTCACCGCGAAGGCCGTGCCGGGCGCCCCGCACGTCACGGTGTCCCCGGCATCGGGCATCGACACGACCGCGGGCGTCATCACCGTCACCGGGTCCGGGTTCGCGACGACCGGCAACGGCGTCTACCTCGGCATCGCCCCGAAGTCGGTGCTGAGCGACCCGAACTGGTTCCTCAACGCGAGCTATTTCCAGGGCGCGCAGTGGATCTCGCCGTCCGGCGTCGCCGGGCCGAGGATCGGCTCGGACGGGAGGTTCACCACGACGATGACCGGCGTCACGGCATCGTTCTCGTCCAACGGGAAGACGGTGGACTGCCTCACCGTGGAGTGCGGCGTGTTCACCTTCGGCGCGCACGGGTCCACCGATCGGTCGCAGGACACCTACACGCCGATCGCCTTCGCCGCCCCCACCGCGGGCGCGGTCGCGACCCGACTCTCGATCAGCGTCGCCGGTTCGTCCGTCCAGGGCGCGCCGGTGGATGTGACGGTCACGGTCACGCCGGCGGCCGCCGGCACGGTGACCCTGTACGACAGGGGCGCCGTCGTCGCCAAGGACCTGCGGCTGACGATGCCGGGCGCGACCGCGTCCGCCACCGCGTCCGCCGCCACCGTGACATCGGCCGCCGCGCGCATCCCGTCCACCCTCGCCGCAGCGACCTCGTCGTCGGTCACCACACGGGTCCCAGGACTCGCGGTCGGATCGCACGCCTTCACCGCGAGCTTCGCGCCCGACGACCGGTCCGCGTTCGCACCGTCCGTCGCCGCTTCGGTGCCGCACACGGTGACGGCGGCCGGCGCGTCGGCCGGGCCAGCCGCTCCTGCCGCGGCCGGAACGGCCGAGCCCGTCTGCGTCGCGCGTTCGGTCGACGGTGCGACGCTGGACTGGGGCGTCAAGGCGAGCTTCCGCAGCTACATCAGCGGCGGGATCGCGAACGGCTCGTGGACGCTGAACGGCGTCGGCTACGAGGGCGGCCGCTACGCCTGGAGCGGCGGCTCGGGGAGCTTCAACCCCACCGAGACGCGCGGTGTCGTGCGGTTCCCCGGCTCGGTGGCGTTCACCGGGCACGACGGGCTGCTGAACCTCGTGCTCTCGAACATCGCCCTGCGCGTCACCGGCGCGGACGGCGCGACCCTGATCGCGGACGTCCACTCGACCGACATGAGCGGCACGCCGAGCGACTTCTCGGGCGTCTCGTTCGCGACCGTCGCGCTGGGCGGTGCCACCGCATCCGGATCGACGTTCGCCGTCGACGGCGCCGCCGCCACGCTGACCGCGGACGGTGCGAAGGCGTTCGCCGGCTTCTACACGGCGGGGACGGCGCTCGACCCGGTGTCGTTCGCCTTTCCGCTCGGAGCCGCGGTGGCCTGCGACAGCAGCACGGCCGCGGCCGGCTCGGCGCTCGCGTCGACCGGAAGCGACGGCGCCGGTCAGTGGCCGCTGATCGTCGGAGTGCTGCTGCTCACCGGCGTGGCCGCCGTGCTGGTCGCCCAGCGCAGGCGGGCCCGCGCGACCGCGGAGACGGTGTGAGTTCCACGGCACCCCTCTCCACCGCACACCTCTCCACCGAGGGCGGCGCAGCACGCGCCGCCCTCGGGCGTGCGCGGGGCGTCCGGCCGCGTCGCGCCGTGGCCCTCGCGGCCCTCGCGACGGCGACGGTCCTGCTGGCGGGATGCGCCGCTTCCGCACCCGCTGCGTCGCCGACCACGACCGTCACCGGCACCCCGCCCGCCACATCCGGCCCGTCGGACGCACTGCCCGACCCGCGGGCGATCACCGGCCCCTCGACCGCCACGTCCATCCCGGACATCGAGCCCATCGCGCGCTCGCCGAAGCCGTCGCTGCCCGTGACCGTCACCGACGCGACCGGGACGCGCGTGACGGTGACCGACGCGAGTCGCATCCTCGCACTCGACATCTACGGCACCCTCGCCGAGACCGTGGTCGGGCTGGGGCTCGGCGACCGCCTGGTCGGGCGCGGCTCCTCCAACGCGCTCGGCTCGATGGCCGCGCTGCCGCTCGTCACCCGGAACGGTCACGAGCTGAACGGCGAGGCGATCCTCGCGCTGCGGCCGACCCTCGTCCTCACCGACACCACGCTCGGCCCGCGCGAGGTGCAGGATCAGCTGCGCGTGTCCGGCGTGCCGGTCGTCTTCTTCGACCCCAAGCGCAGCATCGACACCATCGGCGCGCAGATCGAGACGGTCGCGCACACCGTGGGCCTCGACGCCCTGGGCAGGAGGCTCGTCGAGCGAACGGACGCCGAGCTGGCGTCTGCGAAGGCGGACATCGCGGCGATCGCACCCGCGGCCGACCGCGCGCTCCGGGTGGCGTTCCTCTACGTCCGCGGCAGGGCCGGGGTCTTCTTCCTGTTCGGGAAGGGATACGGCGCCGATGCGCTCATCTCGGCCGTCGGCGCGGTGGACGTCGCGACCGCTGCAGGGATCACCGGGGCCAGACCGGCGAGCAGCGAGGCGCTGCTCGCAACGAATCCGGACGTCTTTCTGACGATGACGGACGGACTCGCGTCGACCGGCGGCGTCGACGGCCTGCTCGAGCGTCCCGGCGTCGCCGACACCCTCGCCGGGCAGCACCGCCGGGTGGTCGACATGGCGGACGGGCAGGTGCTGTCATTCGGGCCGTCCACCCCCGCCGTGCTGCGGTCGCTCGCCGACGCGCTCTACCGGCCGGGAGCGGCGGGATGACCGCGCAGGGCCTCCGCGCGAGCGAGGCGACCGTGCGGCGGGCGCATCACGGGTCCTCGGCCGTCGCACGCGCCAGGGCGCGGCGCGGGCTCGTGATCGGCGGCCTCGTCGTCGCGCTGCTCGCGGTGGTGCTGCTCTCCGCGGCCGTCGGCCAGTTCTCGCTGTCGCCCGCGGAGATCCTCTCCTCGATCGGGCGGCGGCTCGGGCTCGCTCCGACCGCGCCCGCGGATGCGTACGCGGACGGCGCGCTGTGGAACGTCCGGTTCCCGCGCATCGCCCTCGGCCTCACCGTCGGCGCGGCCCTCGGCATCGCGGGAGCGCTCATGCAGGGGGTCTTCGCCAACCCGCTTGCCGAGCCCGCCGTCGTCGGCGTCTCCGCCGGCGCCGCGGTGGGCGCGTGCGCCGCCATCGTGTTCGGGATGCAGGCGTTCGGCTCCGCGACCGTCCCCGCCGCCGCGTTCGCGACGGGGGTCGTGACGACGCTGCTGGTCTACGTGCTCGCGCGGGCGCGCGGCCGGACCCGGGTGCTGATGCTGGTGCTGACCGGCATCGCCGTCAACGCCATCGCGAACGCCCTGATCGCGCTGCTCGTGTTCGCCGCCGACACCGCGGGCCGCGAGCAGATCATGTTCTGGCAGCTCGGCTCGCTGAACGGCGCGACCTGGTCTGCCGTGGCGGTCACGCTCCCGCTGCTTGCCGTCGGCGTCGTCGGGGCGTGCCTGCTCGCGCGGCGGATGGATGTGCTCGCGCTCGGCGACCGGACGGCCCGCCACCTCGGGGTCCCGGTGGAGCGGGTGCGGCTGACGGCCATCCTGCTGGTCGCGCTGCTGACGGCCGCGGCGGTCTCGTTCGCCGGGATCATCGCCTTCGTCGGCCTCATCGTCCCGCACCTGCTGCGGCTGCTGATCGGCCCCGCGCACGCCGCACTGCTGCCGGCCAGCGCCCTCGGCGGCGCGCTGCTGATCGCGATCGCCGATGTCGGCGCCCGCACGCTCGTCCCGTTCGCCGACCTCCCGATCGGGATGTTCACGGCGCTGGTCGGCGGACCCGTGTTCTTCCTGCTGCTGCGCCGCACCGTCGCCTCGGGGGAGCGGTCGTGACCGGGGCGGAGCTGCGGGGCGTCGGCGTCTCGCTCGGCGGCCGCCGCATCCTGGACGCCGTCGACCTGGCGGTGCGTCCCGGCGAGCTGGTCGCCCTGATCGGACCGAACGGCGCCGGCAAGTCGACCGCGCTCGGCGCCCTCGCCGGCGACACCGTGCCCGACGAGGGCGTCGCGCTGGTCGACGGCAGGGACGCGCGGCGGATGCGCCCCGCCGAGCTCGGGAGGCTGCGCGCCGTGCTGCTGCAGCAGAAGGGCGTCTCCTTCTCCTACCCGGTGCGCGAGGTCGTCGCGATGGGGCGTCTGCCCTGGGCGCGCACGCCGCAGAGCGAGCGCGACGAGGAGGCGGTGGCCGACGCCCTCGAGAGGACGGGCACGACCCGGCTCGCCGACCGCGACGTGACCACGCTCTCCGGCGGCGAGCTGGCACGGGTCTCGCTCGCGCGCGTGCTCGCGCAGGACTGCCCGATCGTGCTCCTCGACGAGCCGACCGACGCCCTGGACCTCGGCCACCAGGAGCAGGTGCTCGCGCTCGCCGCGCAGCTCGCCCGAACCGGACGCGCGGTGCTCGCCGTGCTGCACGACCTGAACCTCGCCGCGACCTACGCCGACCGCATCGTGCTGCTCTCCGGCGGTCGCGTCGTCGCGACCGGGGACGCGGAGACGGTGCTCGTGCCCGCCCTGCTGAGCGGTGTCTACGCGCATCCGGTGGATGTGGTGGAGCATCCGCGGACGGGCCGTCCGCTGGTGCTGCCGGTGCCGGGGGTCGGGTAGGGCGGACGTCCGCCGACCTTGGTCTTCCCTGTGCGTCCTCGGGCGGCCGGGCGTGCCTCCGGTACCCTTGACGGGTGAATTGGTGGGTGGTCGGCGCCGTGGCGGTGCTCGTCGTGGTGGTGATCGTCGCGGTCAAGCTCGGCTGGATCGACCTCTCCAACAAGGCGCACCGCGGGTCAGGGACCATGAGCGGTGCCATCGGCGGATCGTTCGACGAGATCTTCGCGCCGACCCGTCACGAGGCGCAGCAGGAGCTGGACCGCCAGTCGTTCCTGCCCGCGCCCGCGCCGCTTCCCGGCGACGGCGACAAGGGCGCGTGGGACGGCGGCAAGATCACGATCGACGTCGGCCGGGCCGGCCGCGGCCAGCGCGCCGAGGGCCGCGCCCCCAGCGAGGACGGCCGCGCGAGCGCGCCCACCCGCCGCCGCTAGCCGCCGCACGCCCCTCGGCGGGCGTGCGACTCAGCGGCGCTGCAGCGCCTGGTAGTCCGGGTGGTCCTCCAGCCAGCGGCGCACATAGGGGCACGAGGCGACGACGCGGCGGTCGGTGTTGTCGCGCACGTCGTCGAGGGCCGCCTGCACCAGCTGCGAGGCCATGCCGCGTTCCCGCTTCTCCTCGTCGATCTCGGTGTGCGTGAACACGATCGCGTCGTCGCGCAGGTCGTATTCCGCGACCCCGACCACCTCACCGTCGCCGAGCAGGGCGTAGCGGGACTGGTCGGGCTGGTTCTCCACGGTCAGCGTCATGCCGCCACAGTATCCCGCCGTACGGGACAATGGAGGCATGCTCCAGCCCGTCTCCGCCGATGCCGCGCCGCCGCTCTGGCATCCGGACGCGCCGAGCACGGTCGTCCACGCCGACAACCTCGGCGTGATCGCCTCGCTTCCGGACGCCGCGTTCCGCCTGATCTACCTCGATCCGCCGTTCAACACCGGCCGCCCGCAGGCGCGGCGGCGGACGACGTCCGTGCGCTCCGAGGGCGGCGCGGGCAGCGTCATCGGCTTCAAGGGCCGCAGCTATGAGCGGATCAAGGGCGACCTGCTCAGCTACGACGACCGCTTCGACGACTACTGGGAGTTCCTGGAGCCGAGGCTGATCGAGGCCTGGCGGGTGCTCGCCGACGACGGCACGCTGTACCTGCACCTGGACTACCGCGAGGCGCACTACGCCAAGGTGCTGCTGGATGCGCTCTTCGGCAGGGAGTCGTTCCTCAACGAGATCGTCTGGGCGTACGACTACGGAGCGAAGGCCAAGAACCGGTGGCCCGCCAAGCACGACACCATCCTCGTGTACGTGAAGAACCCGCGCGGCTACTTCTTCGACTCGTCCGCGGTCGACCGCGAGCCGTACATGGCTCCCGGCCTGGTGACTCCGGAGAAGGCCGAGCTCGGCAAGCTGCCGACCGACGTCTGGTGGCACACGATCGTGTCCCCGACCGGGAGGGAGAAGACCGGGTACCCGACGCAGAAGCCGGAGGGGGTGCTGCGGCGGATCGTCCAGGCCTCCAGCGAGGAGGGCGACTGGGTGCTCGACTTCTTCGCGGGGAGCGGCACGACCGGCGCCGTCGCGTCGGCGCTCGGCCGGCGCTTCCTGCTGGTGGACAGCAACCCGGACGCGATCGCCGTGATGCGCGAGCGCCTCTCCGCCGCCGACGGCGTGCGCTTCCTGGACTGACCGGACGCGCAGACGACGTCAGGGTTTTGGCAAGAAGCGTGTGGAAGGGTTGTTGACTATGCGACCCCCGCTCCGTGCTCTGCCCTTCGTCTGGGCCGCGCTGGGCTCCGCCGTCGCCTTCACGCTGATCTACCTCGTCTTCGTGCGCAGCTACATCGGCCAGGTCATCGACGAGCGGGCGTTCGCCGGAGCGGACGCCTGGAAGGGCGACCTCATCGAGTTCGCCAGGACGTTCCTCGACGCCCTCCCTGTCGCCTCCGTGGTCATCGGCGCGATCATCGCGATCGTCATCGTGCTCGTGCGCCGCAACTGGCTCGTGTTCGGGATCGCCATCGGCGCGGCCGTCGCGGTCAACGTGAGCACCCAGGTGCTGAAGTACGCCATCCTGTCGCGTCCGCCGAAGGGGGTGGATGTCGGGCTGGCGAACTCGCTGCCGTCCGGTCACACCGCCGTCGCCGGCTCCGCCGCGCTTGTCGTCTTCCTGGTCTGCTCGCCGCGCTACCGCCCGGTCGCCGCCGTCGTCGGATCGGTGTTCACGGTCGCCGCCGGCGCATCCACCCTCGTCGAGCAATGGCACCGCCCGAGCGACGTGATCGCTGGGATGCTGGTGGTCGCGTTCTGGGCGTCCATCGCGGGCGTCGTGCTCGCGGGGCTGCGGCTTCCGCCGGCGGACCCGCCGGTGCAGGCCAAGCTGTGGGCGCTGCTGTGGATCGCGCTCGTGTTCATGGTCGGCTCACTGGTCGCGCTCGCCGTCACCTACTTCTCCACTCAGGGCGGCTCGGAGCACCTGTTCATCGCCTACGCGGGCGGCGTGGCCGCGATCGCGGCGACCGGCCTGTTCCTGGCCGTCATCGGCAATCGTCTGTACCGCGCCCTCGCCTGAACCGGTTACGTGCCGCTCGGTTCCGGGGCGTCGGCCGCCCGAGCGGGCGCGGAGGTGGAGGCACGGACGATGAGGGTCGCATCCAGCAGACCGGGCCGTCGTTCGCGCGGGCTCTCGCCGTCGAGCAGCGCGACAAGGCGGTGCGCCGCCTCGCGGCCGAGCGCGTCGCCGGGCAGTGCGACGCTCGTCAGGCTCGGGGCGGTGACGGCCGCGGCCGGCAGGTCGTCGAAGCCCGCGACCGCCAGGTCCTCCGGGATGCGCACGCCGGCGTCCGCGCAGGCGGCGAGGACGCCCAGGGCGAGCGTGTCCGCCGCGGCGACGATCGCGGTCACGCCGGCATCACGCCAGCGCGGCAGGACGCGTGCGACGACCGCGGCGGCCTCCGCGGTGTCCGGTCCGCTGCGGGCGTCCTCGTCGGCGAGCACGGTCATCCCCCTGGCCGCGGCCAGCCGGGCGAGCGCCTCCCTGCGCAGGATGTAGGTGGCGGCGGGGGTGGTGCCGTCGAGGTAGCCGATGGTGCGGTGGCCGCGCTCGGCGAGGTGCGCGACGAGCGCATCCACGCCGGGCTCGATGTCGTAGTTGACGGCGACGGCGCGCGTCTCCAGCCCCGGTGCATCCAGGAGGACGAGGGGGATGCCGGGCGGCACCTCGTCGAGGAAGTCCGGGCCGGGCGCGGAGACGAGCAGGCCCGCGGGGCGCAGCGCGGCGAGCCGCCGCACGTCGGTCGCGGTCGGCTGCCGCCCGCTGGACGCGGCGGAGAGCAGCAGCTGGAACCGGTCGTCCAGCTCCTCCTGCACGCCCTTGATGACGCGGCCGAAGTAGGGATTGGGGAGGTCGGGCGCGAGCAGGACGACGACGTCGCTCGTGCCGCGGGCCAGCGCGCTCGCGGTGCCGTCGACGATGTAGCCGAGCTCCCGGACCGCCGCGCGGACGCGGTCGGCGTTCTCGTCGGAGACCCGGCCCCTGTGCTTGCCGTTGACGACGAGCGAGACGGTCGCGATGCTCGTCCCCGCGCGTTCGGCGACCATGGCCGCGGTCACGCGCGACGGGATGCGCGGAGTGGCTGCCATGCCTGAGATGCTATCGCCCGCGGGCGGAGTTGCGACGTCAAGCGCTTTACGCTTAGGGTGTCAAGCGTTTTACGTTCCCCGACGAAGCGGAGGCTCCCTCAGTGGAGAAGATCATCCTGGACTGCGACCCCGGCCACGACGACGCGATCGCGCTGCTGCTCGCGCACGGCAACCCCGACATCGACCTGCTGGCGGTCACCACCGTCGCAGGCAACCAGACCCTGGAGAAGGTCACGCGCAACGCGCTGGCCGTCGCGACGGTCGCCGGCATCGCCGGCATCCCGTTCGCGGCGGGCGCCGACCGGCCGCTGGTGCGACCGGTCGAGATCGCCCCGGACATCCATGGCGAGTCCGGCCTCGACGGCCCGGTGCTGCCGGACGCGTCCTTCGCGCTCGACCAGCGGCACGCCGTCGACCTCATCATCGACACCGTCATGGCGCACGAGCCGGGAACGGTCACCATCGTGCCGACCGGCGCCCTCACCAACATCGCCCTCGCCGTGCGCCGGGAGCCGCGCATCGTCGAACGGGTGAAGCAGGTCGTCCTGATGGGCGGCGGCGTGCACGTCGGCAACTGGAGCCCGGTCGCCGAGTTCAACATCGTGATCGACCCGGAGGCGGCCGACATCGTCTTCAGCGCCGGGTGGAAGGTCGTGATGGTCGGGCTCGACCTCACCCACCAGGCGCTCGCGACTCCGGAGGTCGCCGAGCGCATCGCCGCCGTCGGCACCGGCCCCGCGCGGTTCGTCGGCGAGCTGCTGGAGTTCTTCGGCCGCACCTACGCCGACGTTCAGGGCTTCGACAGCCCGCCGGTCCACGACCCCTGCGCCGTCGCGTACGTCATCGACCCGACCATCGTGCGCGCCGAGCGGATGCCGATCGCGATCGAGACCCAGGGCCGCCTGACCACCGGGATGACCGTGGCCGACCGCCGCACGCCCGCCCCCGAGGACTGCCCCACCTGGGCCGCTCTCGAACTCGACCACGAGCGCTTCTGGGGTCTCGTCGTCGACGCCCTCGAGCGCATCGGCGAGCCGGAGGTGCGGGCATGAGCGCGCCGTCCACCGCCTCGACCGGCTCGACGCCCACGGCCGGTGCCGGGAACGCCGACGGAACCGGCCGCTCCGGCCGTCCCGTGCGCATCGCCGCCCTGACCGCCGCGCTGCTCGCCGCCTGCGTCGCCTTCCAGCTGAACGCCAGCATGCTGAGCCCCGTGCTTGTCACGATGGCGCACGAGCTGCACACCGACGACGCCACCATCGGCCTCTCGCAGACGCTCTTCTTCACCGTCGCCGCGCTGTTCTCGCTGTTCCTGCCGCGGCTCAGCGACATCCTCGGCCGCAAGCGCGTCCTCATCGGGATGCTCGTGGTCATGCTCGCGGGCAGCGTCATCGCCGCGCTCGCCCTGAACGTCGGGATGCTGTTCGCAGGCCGCATCGTGCAGGGCGTCGCCGGGCCCGTCGTCCCGATCTGCCTGCTGATGCTGCGCTCCGAGATCAGCGACCCGCGCCGCTACGGCGCCGCGATGGGCCTGCTCACCGCGGTGAACGGCGGCATCGCCGGCGTCGACGCGATCGCGGGCGGCTGGCTCGCCACCACCTTCGGCTTCCGCTCGGTGTTCTGGGCGATCGCCTTCGTCACCGTGATCGCGGTCGTCATGCTCGCCGCCTGGGGCGTGGAGTCCCGGCCGTCCGCCGGGGTGCGGATGGACTGGTGGGGAGTGCTCCCGCTCGTCGTGTCCATCGGCGCGCTGCTGACCGGTCTCAACGAGGCCGGCCGCCTCGCCGCAGCGAACTGGGTGCTCGTGATCGTGTCGCTCGCGGTCGCCGTGCTCGCCTTCGCCACGTTCTGGGCAGTCGAGAACCGGGTGCGCGAGCCGCTCGTCCCGACCCCGCTGCTGCGCCGCCGCGCGACCTGGGCGCTGCTGCTGACGACGCTCCTGACGATGACCGGCGTCTTCGCGGTCGTGAACGGTCTCGTCACCTCGCTCGCCCAGAACGCGGATGCCGGCTTCGGGATGGCCCCCGACCTCGCCTCCCTCGCCTTCCTCACCCCGTACGCGCTTGTCGGCTGGCTGGTCGGCCCGCTCGCCGGGCGTCTCGCGCCGTCGCTCGGCTACCGCCGCATCCTGCGGATCGGCCTCGGCGGCAGCGTGCTCGCGACCGTGGTGATGGCGTTCGTCGGCATTCACTCGCTCCCCGTGCTCATCGCGACCACGGTGCTGCTCGGCATCACCTACGCCGGCATCGCGAACATCGTCCTGAACGGCCTCGGTGTCGTGCTGTCGCCCTCGGAGAACCCCGGCTTCCTGCCTGGCCTCAACGCGGGCGCGTTCAACCTCGGCGCCGGCCTCAGCTTCGCGCTGCTCCCCGCGCTGCAGGTGGCGACCGGCGCTCCGGCGTCGTCGACCACGGGATACTCGGCCGGGATGCTGCTCGGCGCCGCCATCACGGCGGTCGCCTTCGCGGTGTCCTTCCTCATCCCGCGCCCGGCGTCGGCCGAGATCGGCGCGGACCGGTGACCGGCCGCATCCTCGTGGTCGGCTCGCTGAACGCCGACCTGGTCGTGCGGACCGAGCGCTTCCCGCGGGCGGGCGAGACCGTCTCCGGCGGCGACCTCAGCATCGGCGCCGGGGGGAAGGGCGCGAACCAGGCGGTCGCTGCCGGCCGGCTCGGCGGCGACGTCTCGCTGGTGGGCGCCGTGGGAGCGGACGCCAACGGTGAGCTGCTGCGCGCGGCGGTCTCCGACGCCGGCGTGGACATCGCGACCGTCTCGGTGCGCGACGGCGTCGCAACGGGCACCGCGCTGATCACGGTCGCCGCGGACGGCGAGAACACCATCGTGGTCTCCGCCGGCGCGAACGCGACGCTCGCACCGGCCGACCTGACCGACGACGCGCTCGCGGGCGCCGCGGTGCTCGGGCTGTGCCTGGAGGTGCCGGTGGCGACCGTCCGGGACGCGGCGGAGCGCGGTCGCGCGGCCGGGGTGACCGTGCTGCTCAATCCGTCCCCGTTCGGCCCGGCGGCGCGCGAACTGGCGCCGCTCGCGGACGTGCTCCTCGTCAACGAGGGGGAGGCGGAGGCGCTGCTCGGCGTGGTGGAGGGCGCGGTCGCGTCCGATCCCTCCGCCGTCCGCGACGGCTTCGCCGCTCTCGGCGTGCGCCGCGCGGTCGTGACCCGGGGCGGCGACGGCTGCCTGGTGGTGGATGGGGATGCGGAGCCCGCGCACATCCCGGCCGTGCGGATCACCCCGGTGGACACCACCGGCGCAGGCGACGCCTTCATGGGCGCCCTGCTGCTCCGCCTTGCGGACGGTGACGACCTACTCGCCGCCGCGCGTTTCGCGGCAGGAGTCGGCGCGTTCGCCGCCTCGCGCCCCGGCGCCCAGGCCTCGTACCCGACCGCCGCCGAGCTCCGAGCCTTCCGCGCGTAGCCCGCCCCTTCGTGGGCAACCGTTTCCCGCACGAGCAGTGCCGTCAACGTGCCCCTCGATCCCGAGGGGCACGTTGTTGTCGCTTTTGGCCCCGAAAAGTGACAACGACGTGCCCTTCGGGGCTCGGTGGACGGGCGGCGCCGGGCGCGCTAGCTGCTCTGGCGGACGACGAGCTCGGTCGGGAGCAGCGTTACGCGCTCCACCGGCTCGCCCGCGAGGCGGCGCACCAGCACGCGCGCCATCGTCTCGCCCAGCCCGATCGAGGGCTGGTGCACCGTTGTCAGCGGCGGCGTTGCGGTGAGGCCGAAGTTGTCGTCGTCGAAGCCGACCACCGCGATGTCTTCGGGGATGCGCAGCCCCGCCTCGTGGATCGCCGAATACGCCCCGGCGGCCATCTGGTCGTTGGCCGCGAACAGGCCGTCGATCGGCCGGCCGGTGGCGAGCAGGCGACGCATCGCCTCCATGCCCGAGAGCGGGGAGAAGTCGCCGTACTCCACGAGGGAGTGGTCGAGCCCGTGCTCCTCCAGTGCGCGCCGCCAGCCGAGGTACCTATCGAGGCCGGCGGGCATGTCCTGCGGTCCGGTGATCAGCGCGATGGAGCGGCGCCCCCGCGCGATGAGGTGCTCGGTGGCGCCGAACGACCCCGCGGCGTTGTCCACGTCGACGAAGAACGACTCGCCGCGTTCCTCGCTCACCGGCCGCCCGCCGAACACGATCGGCAGGGTGGATCCAAGTTGCGCGTACGAGTGGTCGCCGGAGTGGTGGGAGACCACCAGCGCGCCGTCCACGTTGCCGCCCATCAGGTAGCGCCGGGTCTTGTCCGGGTTCGTCTCCGACGAGATCACCATGTTGAGCGTGTACTCGGTGTCGGCCAGGCTCAGCGCGACGCCCTGAACGATGGAGGCGAAGAACGGGTCCGCGAAGACCTTGGCCGTCGACTCCGGCACGACCAGCGCGATCACCTGCGTGCGGCGGGAGGCGAGTGAGCGCGCCGCGCGGTTGGGAACGTAGTTGAGGTCGGCGATCGCGCGCGTCACCGCATCCACGACCTCCGGGGTGACCTTCGTGGAGCCGTTCACCACGCGCGACACGGTGGCGCGCGAGACGCCCGCGCGTGCTGCCACCGCCTCGAGGGTGGGGACGGCGCGGCCGTCCACCTGCTCCGTGGTCATGCGTTCCTCTCCTGGGTCCGAGTCACATGCTAGACGCGTGCCGACGCAGGTCCAGCCGCCAGGGCCGCCTCGTCCGTGCGCGCGTCCGCGATGAGCCGCGCGAACGCCAGGCCGGAATCCTTCACGGTGCGCTGCTGCGTCTCGTAGTCGACCCGGACGATGCCGAACCGCTTCTCGTACCCCCACGCCCACTCGAAATTGTCGAGCAGCGACCACACGAAGTATCCGCGGACGTCGGCGCCGTCCGTGATCGCCTCGCGCACCGCATCCACGTGGGCGAGGATGTACGCCTCGCGCTCGGAGTCGTGGATGCGTCCGTCCTCGCTCACGACATCGTCGTAGGCGGCGCCGTTCTCCGTGATGTACAGCGGCGGGAGCGTCGGATACTCCGCGGTGAGCCGGACGAGCAGCGTGCGGAGCCCGCCCGGGTTCACCTCCCAGCCCATCGCGGTCGTCGGCAGGTGGCGCGACGGGAACGTCACGAACTCGCTGCCGACGAACGGCGACGAGGTCGGCCGGTCGGTCGGCGTCAGCCCGGGGACGGCGTCGGCGGGGAGCGGGCGCCCGCTCACGTTGTCGTCGTGGTAGTGGTTCACCCCGAGGAAGTCGATCGGCTGCGCGATCGTGCGCAGGTCGGTGTCGTGCACCAGCTCCTCGAAGCGGTGCTCGCGCAGGTCCTCGAGCACGTCGGCGGGATAGGTGCCGAGCAGCAGCGGCTCCAGGTACATCCGGTTCCAGAGGCCGTCGATGCGTCGGGCCGCATCGAGATCCGCCGGGTCGGCCGGGTCGTCCGGGATCGCGTTCGTGAGGTTCAGCGTGATCCCGACCTTCAGGTCCCGCTGCTGCTCGGCGGCGAGCTCGCGAAGCGCGGCCGTCGCGAGTCCGTGGGCGAGGTGCTGGTGGTGGAGCGCGGCGAGGCCGGCGCGCGGCTCGCGCCTGCCCGGCGCGTGCTCACCGCCCGCGTAGCCGATCAGGGACGAGCACAGCGGCTCGTTGAAGGTCGTCCAGTGCGTGACGCGGTCGCCGAGGGCCTCGTAGACCGTCACGGCGTAGTCGCGGAAGCGCGCGGCGGTGTCGCGGTTCGCCCAGCCGCCGTTCTCCTCCAGCGCCTGCGGCAGGTCCCAGTGGTAGAGCGTGAGCCAGGGCAGGATGTCCGCCTCCAGCAGCTCGTCGACCAGGCGCGAGTAGAAGTCGAGGCCGGCCGGGTTCGGGTCCCGGTCGCCCGGCTTGATGCGCGCCCAGGAGGTGGAGAACCGGTACGACTGCAGCCCGAGCTCCTTCATCAGGGCGACGTCCTGCGGCATCCGGTGGTAGTGGTCCACCGCCCGCTCCGGGGTGTCGCCGCCGGCGATCGCGTTCGGGACGCGGGCGAAGGCATCCCAGATGGAGTCCTCCTTGCCGCCCTCGTGGGCGGCGCCCTCGATCTGCGCGGCGGCCGTGGCCGAGCCCCAGAGGAAGCCTTCCGGCCAGCGGTTGTCGGTCATTCTTAGCCTTTCACCGCGCCTTGACCGGCTGAGCCCGGAGGCTGCGGCAAAGCGCTGGGAGTCGTGATTGTCGGTCACGCTCACCCCTTCACCGCACCCGCCATGATGCCGGAGACAAGCTGCCGGCCGGCGAGCACGAAGAGGATGAGCAGGGGGATGGTGGCGAGCACGGCGCCGGCGAGCACGATCGAGTAGTCCACGTACTTGGCGGACTGGAGCTGGCTGAGCGCGACCTGCAGCGTCGGGTTCTGCGGGGCGACGAGCAGCGGCCAGAGGTAGTCCGTCCACGCGGTCATGAAGGTGAAGAGGCCGAGGATCGCCATCGCGGGACGCGCTGCGGGCACGCCGACGTGCCAGAACGTGCGGATCATGTTGGCGCCGTCGACGCGCGCCGCCTCGATCAGCTCCTCGGGGATCACGTCGACCAGGTACTGCCGCATGAAGAACACGCCGAACGCCGTCACCAGCGTCGGGACGATGACCGCGCCGAGCGTGCCCGTCCAGCCGAACTGCTTCATCACCATGAACAGCGGGATGATGCCGAGCTGGGTCGGGACGGCGAGCGTCGCGATCACGAACACCATCAGGCCCTCGCGTCCGCGGAAGCGCAGCTTGGCGAACGCGTAGCCGGCGAGCGTGGAGAACGCGACGACGGAGACCGTGATCACCGTGGAGACGATGATCGAGTTGCCGAGCGCCTGCCAGAACGGCACGGTGTCGAGCACTTCGCCGACGTTCTTCCAGAATTGCCCGCCCGGCAGCAGCGGCGGCCAGGTGGAGGTGAGAACGGTGCTGTTGCTGGATCCTGCGACGAACGACCACCACAGCGGGTAGGCGCCGCCGATGAACAGGGCGAGCAGGATGCCGTAGGTGAGGAACCCGGGGCGGCGGTCGATGCCGAGCGCGCGGCGCTTGGGAGCGCGGGTGCGGGCGGGGCCCTGGGCCTTGGGCGCGGTGGCGGTCATACGTTCTTCTCCTCGCTCGCCGCGGCCAGGACACGGGCGCCCTCGGCGCCGGCCTCCTCCGGTTCGGCGTCGGTCTCGGTGGCGGCGCCCGCTGCCGCCGCGGCTCCGGCGGGGACGGCGGCCGCACGGCTGCGGGCCAGCCGGCGCGCGGTGCGCTTGCGGTGGGCGCGGGCCTCGGTGGAGGCGATGCGGCGCGAGATGAGGAAGTTCAGCACGCCGAACAGCACGATGATGAGGAACAGCATCCAGGCGATCGCGGACGCCTTGCCGAAGTTCTGGCGGTTGAACGCCATGTCCCAGAGGTAGAGCACGGTCGTCTGGTACTGCCGTTGCGGTCCGCCGGGCACCGCACTCGAGGGGTTGAAGAGCTTCGGTTCCGTGAAGATCTGCAGGCCGCCGATGGTCGCCGTGATGATGACGAAGATCATGGTCGGCCGGATGCTCGGCAGCGTGATCGAGAAGAACCGGCGGAACTGGCCGGCGCCGTCGAGGGCGGCCGACTCGTGGATGTCGCGCGGCACCGCTTGCATGGCGGCGAGCAGGATGAGCGCGTTGTAGCCGGTCCAGCGCCAGTTGACCATCGTGGCGATCGCGACGTGGGCGGGGAAGGTCTCCGTCTTCCACATCACCGGGTCGAGGCCGACGGCCTGGAGGATGTTGTTGATGAGCCCGTACTTCTCGTCGAACGCGCTCGAGAAGATCAGCGTGACGGCGACGGGGGTGACGACGTAGGGGAGCAGCACGCTCATCCGCCAGAAGGTCTTGGCGCGGATGTTCTGGTCGAGCATGGCCGCGATGAAGACGGCGGCGATGAGCTGCGGGATGGCCGAGAGCAGGAAGATGCTCACCGTGTTGAAGAGCGAGTTCCAGAAGAACGGGTCTTTCAGCTCGGCCAGGTAGTTGGCGAAGCCGACCCACTCGCCGGGACCCGTGAGCAGGTTCCAGTTGTTCAGCGAGACGACGAACGTGTAGATGAGGGGGAAGAGGCCGACCAGTCCGAACAGGACGAAGAACGGGGCGACGTAGAAGTACGGGGATGCCTTCACGTCGAAACGGCTGAGCTTCTGCTTGAAGGTGAGCGCCCGGCGGTCGTCTCTACGCGTACGGCTGGCCGAGGGCGCGCGGGTCACGGTGGTCATGCGTTTCTCCGGAGGTATCGGGTGAAGGCAGCCGCCGAGCACAGGATCCCTGCTCGATCTCTACCGATCTCGCAGCAGGTTCCCTGTGCTCGGCGGCCGATGGTGAGGTGTTACTTGTTGACGACCAGCTGGTCGAGCAGCTTCATGGCGTTGGCCCAGGCCTGGTCGCCGTTCGCCTTCTTGGAGTCGAGCTGCTGCACGGACGGTCCGAAGACCTGCGACTGGATGACCGAGTCGTCCGGGCCCTTGTACTGGGCGACGACGCCCTGCGCGCGCTTGGCGAGGATCTCACCGATCGGCGCGTTGTTGAAGAACTTCGTCAGGTCGTTCGCGCCGGTCACGCCCGGGTCGCTCTGGGCCTCGGTGACGGACGGGAAGGTGCCCGCGGCCTGGAAGGTCTGCACCTGCGACTTCGCGGTGGTCAGCCACGCAGCGAGCGCAGCGGCCTCCTTCGGGTGCTTGGACTGCTTCGGGACGGTCAGGAACGATCCACCCCAGTTCGCAGCACCACCCGGGAAGACGTTGGCGAAGTCCCAGCCGGTGGTGGCGTCGCCGCCGCCGGCCTTGACCTGGCCCTGCACCACGCCGAGCATCCAGCCGGGGCAGACGAAGGTCGCGAACGAGCCGTCGGTGAACGCCTTGCCCTTGCCCCAGTCCCACTGGGTCTGGTTGGAGGAGAGACCGGCAGCGGCGCCGGCGGCGAGCTTGCTCCAGAGCGCCTTCAGGTCGGCGTTGTCCTTGACGTTGAGCTTGCCGTCCTTGGTGTAGTAGCCCTCGGGCTGCTGGTTCACCATCGAGTTCCAGATGAAGCCGGACTGGTCGTACCAGGCCTTGCCGGTCTTCGCGTGGTACTGCTCGCCGACCGTGAAGAAGTCGTCCCACGTGGCGTTGTCGCCGCCGAAGAGCTTGGCGACGGACTCGCGGTCGCTCGGCAGGCCGGCCGCGGCGAAGAGCTTGCCGTTGTAGCAGAGACCCTCCGGTCCGATGTCAGTGCCGTAGCCGATGATGCGGCCGCTCTTGTCGGTGGCCTGCTTCAGCTTCCAGTCGACCCAGCGGTCCTTGATGTCGTTGGCGCCGTAGTCCTTCAGGTCGTTGAACTGGTCGGAGACCTGCATGACCTTGGAGAGCCAGCCCTCCTCGACGGCCTGCACGTCGGGGAGGCCGCTTCCGGCCGCCTCCTTCGTCTGCCAGTCGGTCAGGGCGTTGTCACCGGTGTCGATGTTGGTCGCCTTGATCTTGATGTTCGGGTGCTCCTTCTCGTACTGCGAGTAGAGCTTGTCGAACCCCATGGTGCCGAACGTCGTGACGGTCAGCGTGACGGGGTCCGAGCTGCTCCCGCCGCCGTTGCTCGACGAGCAACCGGCGGCGAGGAGGGCGAAGGAGGCTGCGCCGGCGATGGCTGCAGCGACCTTGGTGCGACGTGAAAGCTTCACGGATCACTCCCTTGTGCGTGGTGTTGTGTGCCTGGGTCTGATGAGCGGTGAGAGCGCTCTCAGTTCGCGACCGTGAGAGCGCTCTCACACGTTGTGAGGGAATCTAGAACGGTCCTCCGCGGGCTGTCAAGTCGAACCGTGGTCGCGCTCTCATCGTTGAAACGACGCCAAATCGGGCGTCGCCGCGAAGAGGCGCGGGATTCCGCGCCGAACAGGTTGCCGTCGTGACCGAATCGTGATCGGATATGCCTTCATTTTAGATAGACTGCCCTACCTAGATAAGAAGGGCCGCGCAGATGCAGGAGACGCCTCGGAACACCGGCCGGAGGACGGGATCCGCCCGTCGCCGCATCCTCGACGCTGCCGCGCGGAGGTTCTACGCGGACGGCATCGCGGCCACTGGGATCGACACCGTCACGGCGGAGGCCGGGGTCGCGAAGATGAGCCTCTACAACAACTTCGCCTCGAAGTCGGCCCTGGTGGAGGCGGTGCTCGAGGCCCGTCACACCGAATGGCTGGCGCTCTACGCGCGCCGCTCGCGCCGCGCCGCCGACCCGATCACGCGGGTGCTCGCCGTGTTCGACGCCTACGCCGACCAGGCGGCGCTCGTCGTGGACGGGTTCCGCGGCTGCGGGCTCCTGAACGCGGCGGGGGAGCTGCCCGCCGGGGATGCGGCGCGCGAGGTGGTGCGCCGGCACGAGGAGGAGGTCGAAGGCATCCTCGCCGCCGGCCTGCGCGAGCTCACCGAGCGCTCGCGCGCCGACCGGCTCGCCACCCACCTCTCTCTGCTCGTCGAGGGGGCGATGGTCCGCTCCGGCCTCCGCGGCGACCGCGCCCGGCTCCGCGACGCCAGGAACATCGCCGTCGACCTGCTCACCGCGCTCTGACCGCGCGACGGTGCCCGTTCGGTACGTAGCGGCCCATCTCGAGCACGGTCATACGTACCGAACGGGGACAGGCGCGGCATGATGGGTCCGTGCCGGTCATCATCCTCGTCGGCTTCGTCGCCGTAGCGCTCTGGTCGCTCGTCGCGCACCGGTTCGAGCGGATCGGGATCGCCGGCCCGGCCGCGCTCGCGGTCCTGGGCGCGCTCGTGGTCACCGCCGACGTCCCCGGCTTCACCGCGGCCATCGACAGCGACGTCGCGCAGCACGTCGTCGAGCTGATCCTGGCCGTGCTGCTCTTCGTCGACGCATGCGAGGTGCGCGGCGGGCTGTTCGGGGGCGAGGGGCGCGCGCTCGCCCGGCTCGTCCTCATCGCGCTTCCGCTCTCGCTCGCGCTCGTCGTGGTGACGGGGGCGTGGCTGCTGCCGCAGACCGGCATCTTCGTGATCGTCGTGATCGCCTGCATCGTGATGCCGACCGACTTCGCACCGGCGACCGCCCTGCTGCGCTCCGACCGCGTCCCCGCGCGGGTGCGCCGCATCCTGAACGTCGAGAGCGGCTACAACGACGGCCTCATCTCTCCGGTGTTCGGGATGTCGCTCGCGATCGCCGTCGCGCTGCCGACGCTGATCCGCATCGCCGACACCGGCAGCGAGGCGGGCGTGGACCAGAAGCAGCTGGAGAAGAACATCGAGGACTTCATCGACGCGTTCTTCGGCGCGGTGCCCGCGACCGTCGTCGCGATCGTCGTCGGCATCCTGCTCGGCGGCGCGTTCGGCCTGCTCACCCGCTGGGCCTCGCGCCGCGGCTGGGCGGACACCACCGGCGTGCGGTTCGTCACCCTGCTCACCCCGCTGCTGGCCTTCGGCCTGGCCACGCTGCACGGGATCGGCGCCAACGGGTTCGTGGCCGCGTTCGTCGCGGGCGTCGTGTTCCGGGTGGCACGCACCCGCCGCACGGACCTCCCCGCGGTGCCCCACGCCGAGCTGCTGCTCGTGGAGGAGGCGAGCGCCGTCGCCGCGAACTTCGTCTGGTTCATCCTCGGCGGGATGACCACGGCCGTGATCGTGGACGGCGTCGACTGGCGCCTGCTGGTGATCGCCGTGCTCGCGCTCACCGTCTTCCGGGCGCTTCCGGTGTACCTGTCCATGCTCGGCTCGCCGGTGACCTGGCGCGAGCGCGGCTACATCGGCCTGATCGGCCCGCGCGGCACGGCATCCATCGTCTTCGGCCTGCTCGCCTTCAACCATCTGCCGGACGCCGACAGCGGCGACGTGCTCGGAGTGACGGTGCTGACCGTGGTCGGCAGCATCCTGCTGCACGGGGTCGTCGCACCCCTCGTGCTGCGGCGGCTGCCTGCCCGGGATGCGACGACGGCCGCCGCCCGGGTGGGCGACGGCCGTTCCGCCGGCGGGGCCGACTGATCAGTCGGTCGCGGGCCGCGGTCGCTGCGCGGCGACCGAGGCCGTGTCGACGACCGGCTCGATGAGCGCGCCGGTCTCGCCCGCCACGCGGCTGGCGATGATGCCGAGGTCGGTCTCCTCGAGGTCCTCGCGCTGGGCGGCCTCCGACCGGACGGCGCCGGCGGGGACGGGCTCGCGCTCGCCGGCAGCGGCCTCCGCCGCGGCGGCCTCCGTCCTCGCGTCCGCCGCCTCCTGCAGCGCGGACTTGGCGCGCAGCGGCGGGGTCTTGAAGAACAGCGAGAGCACGAACGCGACGAGCACAACGATCATCGCGACCCAGTAGACCTGCACCGCCGAGTCGTTGAAGGCGACGAGGAACGGCTTGGAGAGCCGCGGATCCGCGTTGTTCAGGAACGAGGTGTCGTTGGTCGCCGACGCGTCGGTCGACCCGTTCGACTTCTTCAGCTCCGTCTGCAGCCGCGGCACCAGCGCGTCCACGTACGCGGAACGGGCGGCCTCGTCGGAGAAGTCGAGCGTCACCGTCCCGTCGGTGGCGACCTTCGCGTAGGGAGCCTGCGCCTGGATCTTGGCCGTCGCGCCCTGGATGGCCTGCTGCTGGGCGGCCGCCTCCGCCTGGGCCTGAGCCTGCGGCGGGATGGCGCCGGCGGCGACCTGGGCAGCGACCGCGGCGCTTGCGGCCGACTTCGCGCCGTCGACGGCCTTCTGCAGCTGCTGCTGGGTCGCCTCCGTCGCCTTGCTCGTGATCGGCGTGTAGACCTGGTGCATGATCTGCTTGTTCTCGGGAGCCGAGGCGACCGAGGGGGTCAGCGCAGCATCCAGTGCGTTGGTGAGCGTCGGCTTGTCGGTGAGCGCCGTCTGGATGTGCGTCGGGAACACCGTGAACAGCAGCGAGAGCAGCACGGCGGTGCCGAGCGTTCCACCGATCTGACGGAAGAACGTGGATGCGCTGGTCGCCACACCCATGTCGCGGAGGCCGACCGAGTTCTGGCTGGCGATCGTCAGCGTCTGCATCAGCTGGCCGAGGCCGAGGCCGATGAGCAGCATCGCGCCGGCGATGAACCAGTACGAGTCGCCGAACCGCAGGAACGTCAGGTAGAAGAAGCCGCCGGCGAGCATCGCCGTGCCGATGATCGGGAACTGCCGGTAGTGGCCGGTGCGCGCGATGATCTGGCCGGAGACGATGGAGGAGATCATCAGGCCGAGGATCATCGGGAGCAGCTGAAGGCCGGACTCGGTCGGGGTCGCGCCGAGCACGATCTGCAGGTAAAGCGGCAGAGTCAGCATCGCGCCGAACATCCCGAAGCCGACGAGAACGCCGATGATGGTCGCCATCGAGAAGGTGCTGGAGCGGAAGAGCTTCAGCGGGATGAGCGCGTCGTCCTTCATCGCCATCTCGATGAGGATGAAGGCGATGATGCCGATCGCGCCGATCACGTAACAGGCGATCGACCCGGCGCTGCTCCAGCCCCATTCCCGGCCCTGCTCGGCGACCAGGAGGAGCGGGACGAGCGCCACGATGACGCCGGCGGCGCCCCACCAGTCGATGCGGGCGGCGCCGCGGTCGTGCTTCGGCAGGTGCAGGAAGCGGACGACCATGAAGAGCGCGGCGATGCCGATCGGCACGTTGATGAGGAAGACCCAGCGCCAGCCCGGGATCCAGAGGATCTCGCTCGCACCCGCGAACAGGCCGCCGATCAGCGGGCCGATGAGGCTGGAGATGCCGAAGACGGCGAGGAAGTAGCCCTGGTACTTGGCGCGCTCGCGCGGGGCGAGCATGTCGCCCATGATGGCGAGCGGCATGGACATCAGACCACCGGCGCCGAGGCCCTGGATCGCGCGGAACGCCGCGAGCTCGAGCATCGAGGTCGAGAACGAGGCGAGCACCGAGCCGATGATGAAGATGACGATGGCGATGATGAACAGCGGGCGGCGTCCGAAGATGTCGGAGAGCTTGCCGTAGATGGGCGTCGAGATCGTCGAGAGGATGAGGTACGCGGTCGTGACCCAGGCCTGCTGGCTCAGACCGTGCAGGTCGTCGCCGATGGTCCGGATGGCGGTACCGACGATGGTCTGGTCGAGGGCCGAGAGGAACATGCCGGCCATCAGGCCGAAGATCACCAGGAGGATCTGGCGATGCGTCATGATCGGTTTCGGTGCGGCGGTCGCCGCTGCTGCGTTTGACATGAGTCTCCGGGTCGAGAGTCGGATGGGGACGCCCGACAGCGGACGTCACACCGATGTGGAGGGCATTGCGAATTTTGCGGAGAGTGCAAAGTTACACCCAGTGCGACTCTTACGGCAACGCGAGACTACTCCGGCCGCACCCCGTTCGCCAGAGGCGAACGTGCCCGCCGGAACCGCGGAAACACGCGGAAGTAGCGGGCGCGCTGGCCCCCATCCAGGTGGCGCATAGGTGACGGGCGTACCGTGGAGGAGACCCGACCCGAGCCCGCTACGAATCCCCTCCGAAGGTCGTATGAGTTCTCACACGAAACCCCGCCGTCTCCTGCTCGTCGCCGCTGCCGCCGCGGCCACCGCGCTGGCGTTCACCGGCTGCGCGGGCGAGCCCTCCCCGGTGACCAAGGCGATGGCCGGCGCCGAGCCCGCCGCGAAGACGCAGGGCACCACTGTGTCCGCCATCCACCCCGCGACCGGCAGCGTCTCGGGCGGCACCGTCACGATCACCGGAACGAACCTGCAGAAGGTGGAGACCGTCACGATCGGCGGCCAGGCGGCCACGGTGACGAAGGCAGGCAAGGACAAGGTCGTCGCGACCGTGCCCGCCGCGCAGAGCTTCAAGACGGGAGCCGTTCCGGTGGCGGTCACCGACGCGAACGGCAAGACGATCTCGACGGGGAAGACGTACGACTACCAGGTGCAGACGGCGGTCGACAAGCAGCTCGCCTACGCCATGGCGCACTGGAACGACTACAACACCGCGCAGTACGGCGACCTGAACCCGGTCGGCGGCGACTGCGCCAACTTCGTCAGCCAGTCGCTGATCGCCCGCGGCTGGCAGATGAACGACGACTGGTACAACCACGACGCCGCCGCCGACTGGAGCCCGGCCTGGGGCTACGTGCCCGCCATGGACCAGTACTTCCGGGACAACGCCGCGCAGCTCGGCCTCACCGAGTACTCCTTCGACCAGCGCGACAAGATCAAGGTCGGCGACATCGTCATGTTCGACTGGAACGACAACGACTCGCTCGACCACGTGCAGATCGTCTCGGCGGTCGAGAAGGTCGACGGCCAGATCAAGATCAAGATGGTGGGCCACAACGAGGACACCGATTACCGCGACCTCGATAACGCGATCACGGTGGAGCACCCCGGAGCGATCGGCCACTTCTGGAGCCTGTCGAAGTAGCCGTCCGCCGCGGCCGGTTATGCTCGACCCGTGAATGCGGGCGAGGTCCGGGGCGGGATCCGGGGGCGCGCGGCTCGCCGATGGGGTGCGGCCGCGCTCGGCGGTGTCCTGCTCGCCGTGCTGGCCCTGACCGGTTGCGCGACCGGGTCAGGGGGCGCCGCCGCGGAACCGCATCGGCGTCCCACGAACAGGCCGGAGACGAACTCGCCGCAGCCGCTCCCGCTCCCGCGCCCGACTCCGACGACGGTGCCCACGGCTACCGCAGTCGGCTTCGATAAGGCCGCCCAGTCGATCGACGATCCGGCGAGCACCTGGGTCGTCGTCAACAAGGCGCGAGCGCTGTCCCCGCTCGACTACGCGCCGGCCGACCTCGACTATCCGGACGTGACGTACGTGAACCGGCAGCCGATGCGCCGCGAGGTGGCGGACGCGCTCGTGAGGATGTTCCACGCGGGCAGGGTGGAGGCCGGGCTCGGCTTCTCCGTGCAGAGCGCCTACCGCTCGTTCGAGTCGCAGACGCGCGTCTACGACGACGACGTGCACACCAACGGCCAGGCGTATGCGGACACCGACACGGCCCGTCCGGGCCACAGCGAGCACCAGACCGGGCTCGCGGTGGACATCAGCGCGGTCCCCGCCCACTGCTCGCTCGCGGCCTGCTTCGCCGGCACGCCGCAGGGCACGTGGCTCGCCGCCAACGCGTGGCGGTTCGGCTTCCTGCTGCGCTACCCGGCCGACAAGGTCCCGGTCACCGGCTTCACGTTCGAGCCGTGGCACTACCGCTACATCGGCGTTCCGCTCGCCGCCCAGCTGCACACGACGGGCGTGACGACGCTCGAGGAGTTCTTCGGCGTCCCTGGCGGCACCGAGTACCACTGAGCCGCGCACCCGCCTCCGGGTAGACGGCTCGGTACAGTGGGGGCATGGTCACCGAGCAGCGCCGCCAGGAAGCCCTCTCCGCCCTCGGAATCCTCGACACGGCGCCGGAGGACCGCTTCGACAGGGTGACCCGGCTGGCCCAGCGGATGTTCGGCGTCCCGATGGTCAGCATCACCCTCATCGACGGCGACCGGCAGTGGCGCAAGTCGCACCGCGGCCTCACCACGGAGGCGCCGCGCGAGAGCGCGTTCTGCGACGTGACGATGCGGCAGGACTCCGCGCTCGTGATCGCGGATGCGCGGTCGGACGAGCGCTTCCAGGACAACCCGTTCGTCGTCGGCGACCCCCACCTCCGCTTCTACGCGGGCGAGCCGCTGCACGCGGCGGGCGGCGAGGCGGTCGGGACGCTGTGCGTGCTGGACACCGAGCCGCACGAGTTCAGCGACGAGGAGGCCGTGATGCTCCGGGACCTCGCCGACTGGGTGCAGGCCGAGCTGGTCAGGGACGACGACGCCGGCGGTGTCACCCTCGTGCAGACCGCGCTGCTGCCGCGCAGGAAGCCCGCTGCAACGGGCTTCGAGGTCGCGGCGGCGTGCGAATCGGGGGCCCGGGTCTCCGGCGACTTCTACGACTGGTACGACGTAGACGGCGGGTTCTGCGTGACCGTCGGCGATGTGGTCGGGGGTGGGATGCCCGCCGCGGTGGTCGCCACCACGGTGCGAGCTGCGCTCCGCAGCGCAACGCCGTACGCGGGCATCGAGCGGGCGATCGCCGAGGTCTCCCGGACGCTCGAGGAGGACCTCGGACGCCTCTCGCTGCTGGCGACGGTGCTGCACGCGCGCGTGTCGTCCGTCGGCGACGTCGAGTACCTGGATGCGGGTCACGGTCTCGCCTTCATCGTGCGCGAGGCGGGCGGCCTCGAACGTCTGGAGGGCGGCCTCCCGCTCGGCAAGAGCGCCGAGCGCGTCAGCCGCACCGCTCAGCTTGCGCCGGGGGATGCGCTGCTCTGCCTCAGCGACGGCGCATTCGACGCACTCGGCGGCGAGCACGGGCTGCGGCGCTCGGAGGCGATCGTCCGCGGCTCGGCGACACCGGCCGGCGCGGTCTCCCGCATCGTCGGCGCCGCCTGCGCCGAGCACCCCCTCAGCGAGGCGCTCGCGATCGTCGTGCGCCGCGGCTGAGAGGCTGGCCCTACCCAGCCTGCGTCGCCATCCGTTCCGGAGTTCTTCACGCAACACGCCGTGCGCGAGCGTGAACAACTCCGGAAGCGATTGCGACGGGGCCGCGCTAGCCGCCCAGCGCCTCCCCGACGATCCGCTTGGCCTCCTCCTGGACCTCGCGCAGATTCTCCTCGCCGGCGAACGACTCCGCGTAGATCTTGTAGACGTTCTCGGTGCCGCTGGGGCGCGCGGCGAACCACGCCTTCTCGGTCTGCACCTTCACGCCGCCGAGGGGAGCATCGTTGCCGGGCGCCCTGCTCAGCTTGGCCGTGATCGGCTCGCCCGCCAGCTCGGTGGCGGCGATCGCGTCGCCGTCGAGCTTGCTCAGCGCGGACTTCTGCTCCGGGCTCGCCGGCGCGTCCACCCGCTGGTAGACCGGGTCGCCGAAGCGCTCGGTCAGCTCCCGGTAGAGCTGGGAGGGGGACTTGCCCGTCACTGCGCGGATCTCGCTGGCGAGCAGGGCGAGCAGGATACCGTCCTTGTCGGTCGTCCACGCCGAGCCGTCGAAGCGCAGGAAGCTGGCGCCGGCGCTCTCCTCGCCGCCGAAGCCCACCGACCCGTCGATCAGGCCGGGCACGAACCATTTGAAGCCGACCGGAACCTCCCAGAGCCGACGGCCGAGCGACTCCGCCACGCGGTCGATGATCGACGAGGAGACCAGCGTCTTGCCGACCGCGGCATCCTGCCGCCAACCGGTGCGGGTGCGGAACAGGTAGTCGATCGCCACGGCGAGGTAGTGATTCGGGTTCATCAGGCCGCCATCGGGCGTGACGATGCCGTGCCGGTCGGCGTCGGCGTCGTTACCCGTCAGGATGTCGAACTCGCCGGCGCGGGCGACGACGGAGGCCATCGCGGACGGGCTGGACGGGTCCATCCGGATCTTGCCGTCCCAGTCCAGCGTCATGAAGCCCCAGGCCGGATCGACGTCCGGGTTGACGACCGTCAGGTCGAGCTCGTACCGGTCGGCGATCGCCTGCCAGTAGTGGACGCTCGCGCCGCCGAGCGGGTCGGCGCCGATGCGGATGCCGCTCTCGCGGATCGCCTTCACGTCGATGATGTTCTCGAGGTCGGCCACGTAGTTGCCGCGGAAGTCGTAGGTCTCGACGCCGGCCGGCTCCGCCATCCGCACGTCCCGCATCCCGTTCGCGATGATCTCGTTGGCACGGTTCGCGATCCAGCTCGTCGCGTCCGTGTCGGCGGGGCCGCCGTGCGGCGGGTTGTACTTGAAGCCGCCGTCGGAGGGCGGGTTGTGGCTCGGCGTGACCACGATGCCGTCGGCCTGGTCGTCGTGGCCGGCCTTGTTGTAGGCGATGATCGCGTGCGAGACGGCCGGGGTCGGCACCCAGTCGTCGAACTCGTCGACGAGGACACGGACCTCGTTGCCGACCAGGACCGCGAGCGCGGTGGTGGTGGCGAACTCGCTGAGCAGATGGGTGTCCGCACCGATGAACAGCGGGCCGGTGATGCCCTGCGAGGCCCGGTACTCGACGATCGCCTGCGTGGTGGCGGCGATGTGGTCCTCGTTGAACGCGGTGTTCAGCGAGCTGCCGCGGTGGCCGGACGTTCCGAAGACGACCCGCTGCTCCGGGATGCTCACGTCGGGCTTCAGCTCGTAGTACGCGCGCCGCAGGGCGTCGACGTCGATGAGATCGGAGGGCTGCGCGGGGGTGCCTGCTCGTTCGTCCATGGCCCCTATGCTTCCACGGCCGCGGGGCTGGAGCGAGGGGCGGCGCCCGTCGCGTCGCTAAGCTGAACGCCATGTCCGCCACTGCCGAACCGTCCGCCGAGCTGCCCGCGTCCGTCGACGAGGTCTACAGCTTCCTCGGACCGTCCGGCACGTTCACCGAAGCGGCGCTCGCGCAGGTGCCGGAGGCGCGCGGCAAGCGCTGGCGGGCCGTGAACAACGTGGGCGAGGCGCTCGCCGACGTGGTCGCCGGCCGCAGCGTCGCCGCGATGATCGCGATCGAGAACTCCATCGAGGGCGGCGTCTCGGTCGCCCAGGATGCGCTGGCGACCGTCCCTGGCCTGCGGATCGTGGGGGAGTACCTCGTCCCGGTGAACTTCGTGCTGGTCGCGCGGCCGGGGACGGCGCTCGCCGACGTGCGGACGATCAACGCGCATCCCGTCGCCTACGCGCAGTGCCACCAGTGGCTGGATGCGAACCTGCCCGCGCACGGGCACCTGCCGGCGTCGAGCAACGTCGCCGCGGCGGCGTCCCTGTTCGAGGGCAGCACCGCGGACGCCGCGATCGCCCCGCCCGGGATCGTCGACCACCACGACGTCGTCGTGCTCGCCGAGAACATCGGCGACAACCCGAACGCGGTCACCCGGTTCGTGCTGGTCAGCACCAGCCGCAGCGTCCCGGAGCCGACGGGCGCCGACAAGACCAGCCTCATCGCCGAGCTCCCCGACGACCGCCCCGGTTCGCTGCTCGACCTCCTGGAGCAGTTCTCCACCCGCGGCATCAACCTCAGCCTGATCGAGTCGCGGCCCATCGGCGACGCGCTCGGCCGGTACCGCTTCGTGATGGACGCCGACGGGCACATCCGCGACGAGCGGGTCGCCGACGCGCTGCTCGGCCTCCGGCGTTTCAGCCCGTCGGTGATCTTCCTGGGGTCGTACCCGCGCGCCGACAAGCTGCGCGTCGAGTTCGACCAGCGCTACCGCGACGAGGTGTTCACGGAGGCCCGCGAGTGGCTGGCGTCCCTGGTCGACGACGCCGGTGTCCCCGGGGGTTTCCGCGGGTAAGCTGCGCAGCAGGGAGGTCGGGATGATCGTGGACGACGAGCAGCAGGACTCCGCGCGCGGCTTCGACCCGCGGTACGATCCCGCGTTCCAGCGCGGCTACCGGCCGCAGCCGGGGGAGCGGCCCCGGACACGGCTTCGTGCGGCGACGCCGTCCGCCACGGCGTCCGCGTCCGCCGCCGGGTCCGCGCCCGAGCCGCGGCGGGACCAGCGACCGTTCCCCGCACGCGCGAGCGACGCCGGCGCCCAGCCGGCACCCGTTGAGGCGGCGGCGCTCTCGATCGTGCCCCCGCCGCAGAGCATCCCCGCATCCTTCGCGCAGGATGTGTCTGCGCCTGCGCCCGCGCCTGCGCAGGTGCCTCAGGCGTTCGTGTCGGCTACGGCACCGGGCACGAGCATCCTCGACCGGCTCGACCTGTCGCCGCGCCGCAACCCGCTGATGCTGGCGCTGTGGATCGTCGCCGCCGGGTTCGTGGTGCTCGGGATCGTGCTCTACTCCCTCTCCGTGTCGCTCTCGTACTCGGGTGCGACACCCAGCTCGGACGTGGGCACGCTCGTCGTCTCCCAGCTCGGCTGGATGATGGCCGGCCCGCTGATCACGATCGGTCTGGCCACCCTGGTCGCCCTGCTCTTCCTGACGGCCCTCGCCGGCCGCCGTCGTCCCGCCGTCGAGGAGCCGCCGGAGGACGAGGGGTACTGAGGGCGCCGACTGTGTCCGGGGTCCGTAATTCCGGCGATTCCGGCGGTTTCTCGCCGGGATCACCGTTGGAACGGTCGCTCGCGCCGCGTCTCGTCGCAAGCCTCCGGAGTTCCGGATCCCCACGTGTCGTCCGATGCGCGAGCGGGCGCGCGTCAGGCGGGGACGCGCACGCGCAGGCCGCGCTCGTCGACCGCCAGGTCGAGGCCGACGACGTCGCCGAACGCGTCCCCGTCCAGCTCGAACGGCTCCGGCTTCTCCAGACGCACCTGCACGGAGGACCCGCGCAGGTAGCTCAGCTGCGTCCGCACGGCACGGTCGGTGAACCGGATGATCCGGCGGCCGAGCGCGCTCTTGCGCAGCACCCGGTTCTCCCAGGTGACCTTGCGCCAGATCGCCAGCCAGCCGAACACGGAGGCCGGCTGCAGGATGGCGACGTCGAGCAGGCCGTCGTCGACCGAGCCGTCGGGGATCAGCTCCATGTTGCCCGGCAGCACCCCGCAGTTCGCGAACAGGATGGTGCTCACCTGCGCCGAGCGCTCGTGGCCGCCCTCCAGCCGAAACCGCACCCGGAGCTTGCGGGCCTTCGGGATCGAGCGGAAGCCCGCATCCACGTACGCCAGCCAGCCGAACCGGCGCTTCAGCTCCGGCCGGGTGTTGGCGATCATCTCCGCGTCGATGCCGATGCCGGCCATCACCAGGAAGGCGTGCTCGGTCCGGGAGCCGTCCTCGCGCTCGGCGCTCGCGACGCCGATGTCGATGCGACGGGTGACGCCGTCGAACGCGATCGCGCACGCGTCCTCGACGCTCGCGAACGGGACGCCGATGTTGCGTGCCAGCAGATTTCCGGTGCCCGACGGCAGCAGGCCGAGCGTCGCATCCCTGTCGCGCATGGCCTCGGCGACGGCGCGGACGGTCCCGTCGCCTCCCGCCGCCAGCACGAGCGCCGCCCCGCGCTCCAGGGCGTGCCTCGTCTGCGCCTGGCCGGCCTCCTCGGGAGTGGTCTCCAGCCACAGCAGCTCGACGTCGCCGGCGCGGGCGGCCGCGGCCTCGACCGCCGCGCGCACGCGGGGCACGTCGATCCGGACCGGGTTGTAGACGACGGCGACGACCGTCCGGTCCGCCCCCGCCCGATCAGCCACGGTTTCACGCTACCCGACGGCGATAGGGTAAGGGACGTGATCGATCCCGTCCTGCTCCGTGAGAACCCCGATGTCATCCGTCGTTCGCAGGAGGCGCGCGGCGACTCCGTGCAGCTCGTGGACGAGGCGATCCAGGCCGACCTCGAGCGCCGCTCCGCGATCACCGCCTTCGAGGAGCTGCGGGCCGAGCAGAACGCGTTCGGCAAGCAGGTCGCCCAGGCCCCGAAGGAGCAGAAGAAGGAGCTCGTCGCCCAGGCGCAGGCGCTCGCCGGGCGGGTGAAGGAGGCTCAGCAGGCGGCCAACACCGCCGAGGCGCACTTCGACGCCGTACTGCGCCGCATCGGCAACCCGATCGTGGATGGCGTCCCCTCCGGCGGCGAGGACGACTACGTGGTCCTCAAGGAGGTCGGCGATGTCCCCTCCTTCGATTTCGAGCCGCGCGACCACCTGGAGCTCGGCGAGCTGCTCGGCGCGATCGACATGCCGCGCGGCGCCAAGGTCTCGGGTGCGCGCTTCTCGTTCCTCCGGGGCATCGGCGCCCGCCTCGAGATCGCGCTGATGAACATGGCGCTGGACAAGGCGCTCGACAACGGCTTCGTCCCGATGATCACCCCAACGCTCGTGAAGCCCGAGGTGATGCAGGGCACCGGCTTCCTCGGCGCGCATGCCGACGAGGTCTACCACCTCGAGAACGACGACCTCTACCTCACCGGCACGAGCGAGGTCGCACTCGCCGGGTACCACGCCGACGAGATCCTCGACGTGACGGAGCCGCTGCGCTACGCCGGCTGGTCCACCTGCTACCGCCGGGAGGCCGGCTCGGCGGGCAAGGACACCCGCGGCATCATCCGGGTGCACCAGTTCACCAAGCTGGAGATGTTCGTCTACACCCTCCCCGAGCAGGCGGAGGCGGAGCACGCGCGCCTCCTCGCCTGGCAGGAGGAGATGATGCAGGCGCTCGGCCTCAGCTACCGCGTCATCGACACGGCGGCGGGCGACCTCGGTTCGAGCGCCGCGCGCAAGTTCGACGTGGAGGCGTGGATCCCGACCCAGGGCCGCTACCGCGAGCTCACGTCCACCTCGAACTGCACCACGTTCCAGGCGCGACGGCTGGAGATCCGGCACCGGACCGAGAGCGGCAAGACCGCTCCCGTGGCCACGCTCAACGGCACGCTCGCGACGACGCGCTGGCTGGTCGCGATCCTCGAGACCCACCAGCGCGAGGACGGGTCGGTGCTGGTGCCGGAGGCGCTCCGGCCCTACCTCGGCGGCCTCGAGGTGCTGGAGCCGGTCGCCCGGTGAGCGACCGGCTGCTCATCGCGCTCGACGTCGACGGGACGCTCATCCACGAGGATGAGTCCGTCGGCGATGCCGTGCTCGCCGCCGTCGCCCGGGTGCGCGACGCCGGCCACGAGGTCATGCTCGCCACCGGGCGCAGCTGGGAGACCGCGCGGCCCATCCACGAGAAGTTCGGGCTGACCAGCGAGTTCGTCGTCTGCGCAAACGGAGCGCTGACGATGCGGCGGGATGACACCGTCGAAGGTGGTTACCGGCGCGAGTTCATCGAGACGTTCGACCCGACCGAGGTGCTGCGCACCATCCGGCCGCACCTGCCCTCCGGGAGCTTCATGGTGGAGGACCCGACCGGGTTCCGCCGCTACACCGAGGGCATGACCGACTGGGAGCTGATCAACGCCGAGCAGGTGAGCTTCGAGGAGCTGACCGAGCATCCCGCGACCCGCGTCGTCGTGGTCTCGCCGCAGCACGACGAGGAGGAGTTCCTCGCGATCGTCGAGCGGATGGGCCTGCAGCGGGTCAGCTACTCGATCGGCTGGACGGCATGGCTGGACATCTCGCCGGACGGCGTCAGCAAGGCGACGGCGATGGAGCGTGTGCGCCACGCCCTCGACATCCCCACCGCGGCTCTGGTGGCGGTGGGCGACGGCCGCAACGACCTGGAGCTGCTGCAGTGGGCGGCCGCCGACGGCAGGGGCGTTGCGATGGGCCAGGCGCCCGATGAGGTCAAGGCGATCGCGTCGGAGGTGACGGGGACGGTCGTCGAGGATGGTCTCGCCCAGGTGCTCAACACGCTCTGACCAGGACTTCTCTCGTCCAGACCTTTGCCAGCCGGGTGTGTCAAACTGATAGACGGTGTGCATTCTCCTGCGCACCGGTCCGAGCATCGCGCGTGAAGGGGAGTGAATGAACGAGATGCCCACCCGCGCCCAGGCGCGTGCGAAGGAGAAGTCCGCTGGACCTTCCGTCGCCAGGCACGGCCGCCTCAAGCGGCACCACCCGTTCAAGACCCTCGCGATGTTCCTGGTCGCCGCCGTTGCCGTCGTCGGCATCAGCGGCGCCGGCGTCGCCGCGTACGCGGCGTACGACGTGGCGAGCAGCCTCAAGCCGTCCGTCAAGCTGGTGGATGCGAAGGGCAAGACCGTCGTCCCCAAGGTCGGGGCCATGAACGGCGCGTTCAACGTGCTCCTCGCCGGGTCGGACAGCGGTGGCGGGAACGCGGCGTACGGCGATCGCGGGGAGAATCTCAACGACGTGACGATGCTGCTGCACGTCTCCTCGGACCACAAGAACGCGACGGTGATCAGCTTCCCGCGCGACATGTACGTCTCCATCCCGTCCTGCCCCGACCCCAAGGGCGGCAGCTTCGACGCGATGAGCCGGCAGAAGATCAACAACTCGCTCAGTTACGGCGGCCTCGCCTGCACGGTGCTGACGGTGCAGAAGCTGACCGGGCTCGACATCCCGTACGCGGGTGTGATCGAGTTCGACGGCGTGATCGAGATGTCGAACGCGGTCGGCGGTGTCCCGGTCTGTGTGGCCGGTGACATCACTGACCCGTACACGGGCCTGGATGTGAAGGCCGGCGAGAACACGCTGCAGGGCTCGCAGGCGCTCGCCTTCCTCCGCACCCGGCACGGCGTCGGTGACGGCTCCGACCTCGGCCGCATCAGCAACCAGCAGGTGTTCCTCTCCTCGCTGGTGCGCACGATCAAGAGCGCCGACACCCTGGCGAACCCGGCGAAGATCTTCGGGATCGCCAAGGCGGCCACCAGCAACATCGAGCTGTCGGAGAGCCTGAACAACGTGACGACGATCGCCTCGATGGCGGTGGCGCTGAAGAACATCGACGTGAGCAAGGTCGTGTTCGTGCAGTACCCGAACCACTACGAGGGCGACGGGGTG
This sequence comes from Leifsonia sp. NPDC080035, assembly GCF_040050925.1. Lineage (NCBI taxonomy): Bacteria > Bacillati > Actinomycetota > Actinomycetes > Micrococcales > Microbacteriaceae > Leifsonia > Leifsonia sp. NPDC080035. Next base: position 1,768,740 of record NZ_CP157390.1, read on the forward strand.
GTGCCGACCGAGGATGCGGCAGACACGCTGATGACGGCGCTCAAGAACGACCAGCCGGTCACCCTGACCGGTGACACCGGCGTCGGCTCGGAGGCCGACCCGAAGTCGCAGCCCACCCAGGCCCCGGCGACCCAGGCCCCTGCCACGCAGGCTCCGGCGACGCAGGCCCCTGCGACCCAGGCTCCTGCGACCCAGGCGCCGACGAGCGGCTCGTCCGGCGCGGGTTCCGGGAACGGCTCCGGCTCCGTCGAGCTTCCGGACAACGTCCACGGCCAGACGGCCGCGCAGGTCACCTGCTCCAAGCCCTACCAGGACTGAGCGGCCCGGGGGATGGCGGGAACATCCCGCCATGCCCCAGACTTGTACCAACTGAACTACGTGTATCTACCTGGCGCCGGCCCTGTGCGGCGGCGGACTAAGGCGGCACTCGACGCCCGCGGTCCACCGCGAAGCACAGAAAGCCAACCGACACATGACCAGAACCGAGAGCCGGCAGCAGCCTGCCACGCTCGTCCAGGCGGCAGGACTCTCCTACTTCCCGGTCGCGCTCCTCGCCCGTCTGCCGTACGCCATGATGGTCGTCGGCGTGCTGACCCTCGTCGTCTCCGCCCGCGGCGAGCTCGCGCTCGGAGGTCTGACCTCCGCGATGGTGGGCCTCGGCACCGCGGTCCTCGGCCCGCTGATCGGCGCCGCCGCCGACCGGATCGGCCAGCGCAGGGTGGTGCTGATCACGGCGATCGCGAACAGCGTGGCCCTGCTCGGCATGGCGCTCATCGTCTTCAGCCCTGCCGCCGACATCTTCGTGCTGCTGGTCGCCTTCGCTATCGGCGCGACCGCACCGCAGGTCTCGCCCATGTCCAGGAGCCGCTTGGTCGGCATCATCGCCGACCGCCTCCCGGGCGACCGTCACGCGTCCGTGCTGAACGGGACGATGGCCTACGAGTCCGCGGCCGACGAGGTCGTCTTCGTGTTCGGTCCCTTCATCGTCGGCCTGCTGGCGACCACGCTGAATCCCGCCGCCCCGGTCATCGGCGCGGCCGTGCTGACGCTCGTGTTCGTGACCGCGTTCGCGCTGCATCCCAGCGGCCGTGCTGTCCCGCTCGCGGTGGACGGCATGCCGGTCCGTCAGGCGCCCGCGCGGGAGCTGGCGCGTCCCTCGCTCGTCGCGGTCACCGTCGGGGTGCTCGGGATGGGCCTGTTCTTCGGCTCGATGCTGACCGCGCTGACCTCGTTCCTCTCCGACTTCGGGCATCCCGAGCAGGCCGGCCTCGTCTACGGCGTGATGGGCGTCGGGTCCGCGGCCCTCGCGCTCGGTGTCGCCTGGTTCCCGCTGCGATTCAGCCTGCGCGCCCGCTGGCTGACGTTCGCGGGCATCCTCACCGTGTCCACCCTCGCCCTGCCGCTGGTCTCGACCGTGCCGGGGATGCTGATGGTGCTGCTTGTCGCCGGGATCGGCGTCGGGCCGACCCTCGTGACCCAGTACAGCTTCGGCGCCGAGCGCAGCCCGCTGGGGCGCTCCGCGACGGTGATGACCATCCTCGGCTCGGCCGTGATCGTCGGTCAGTCGGCCGCGTCCGCCCTGGTCGGCGCGCTCGGCGAGAGCCTCGGCACCCAGGCCGCCATGCTGGCGCCGCCCGCCTCGGCACTGATCGTTCTCGGCGCCGGCATCGCCAACTGGTTCCTCACCGGCCGACGGCCGGTCGCCTGAGGTTCGCTAGACTCGCTCCCGACGCCGCGCGCGGCGCCGGGAGGGCTGTCCGAGCGGCCGATGGAGCCAGTCTTGAAAACTGGTGGGCAGAAATGTCTCGTGGGTTCGAATCCCACGCCCTCCGCAGACGGAAGCGGGGCGATCACGGCATGATCGACACGCGGCCTAGATCTCGACGTCGCTGCCCATCGTGACGGTGCGGAGGGCCGGGAGCCCGAAGCGGGCGGCCGGGTCGGCGGCGTTGTGCGCGAGCGCCACGAACAGACCTCGGCGCCACGGCACCATGCCCTGACGGCGGGTCACCCGGATCGCACCGCGGGAGATGAAGTACGAGGCCTTCTTGAAGTTCGCGGAGTCGAGCGGGAGCGCCCCCACCCGCACGGCGGCGCGCAGCGCGCGCGGGATGTCCGGGTCGTCGGAGAACCCGAACCGGATGCCGAGGAACTCGATCCCGTCGTCCGTGTAGCCGAGGGCGTCGTAGTCGAAGGCCTCCTCGGGCGGCACGTGCGGCACCTGCGCGAAGGTGACCGCGACGATGATGACGTGCTCGTGCAGCACGTGGTTGTGCTTGACGTTCGCCCGCAGGGCCAGCGGCACCGTCTCCTTGCTCGGGTGCGGGAAGATCGCGATCCCCGGCACGCGCGGAAGGCGCATCCTGCGCACCTCCTCCACGAAGTCGGCGAGCGACCCCTCCTTGCGTTTGCGGTCCGCCTGAACAAGCTGCCGGCCGCGGCGCCAGGTCGTCATGACCAGGATGACGACGGCGGCGATCAGCAGCGGCACCCAGCCTCCGTTGATGATCTTGGAGAGGTTGCCGGCCAGGAACGCGAGTTCCAGGCCGCCGAACGCGACCGCCGCGAGCACGAGCTTCCACGGCGCCCAGTGCCAGAGCGGGCGCGCGACCAGCAGGAGCAGCACCGTGTCGACGACCAGCGCACCGGTCACCGAGATGCCGTAGGCGGTCGACAGTCGGTCGGAGGAGCCGAACGAGAGCGTCACCGCCATGACCCCGATGAACAGCAGGATGGTGACCGCCGGCATGTAGATCTGGCCGCCCTCCCGCAGCGAGGTCTGCTGGATCTTCAGCGGAGGCAGCAGGCCGAGCTGCACCGCCTGCCGCGACAGCGAGTAGGCGCCGGAGATCACCGCCTGACTGGCGATCACGGTGGCCGCGGTGGCGAGGATCACGACTGGGAGGCGTCCCCACTCGGGGATGAGCAGGAAGAACGGGTTGGCGCGGGCGGACGGATCGTTCAGCACCAGCGCCGCCTGGCCCAGATAGTTGAGCACGAGCGCGGGGAACACCAGGAAGAACCAGGCGCGCCGGATCGGCGAGCGGCCGAAGTGGCCCATGTCGGCGTAGAGCGCCTCCGCGCCGGTGATGACGAGCACCACGGCCCCCAGGGCGATGAACGAGAGGAACGGGTGCCCGATGATGAACGCGACGGCGAAGGTCGGCGAGAGCCCGAGCAGCACCTCGGGGTGCTGGACGACCATCGCCAGGCCGGCCGCGGCGATCACGACGAACCACAGCACCATGACCGGGCCGAACAGCACGCCGACCCGCCCGGTGCCGAACCGCTGAACGGCGAACAGGGCGACCAGGATGACCGCCGCGATCGGGATGACCAGGTGCGAGATCGCCGGGACCGTGACGTGCAGGCCCTCGACGGCGGACAGCACGCTGATCGCGGGCGTGATGATCGAATCCCCGTAGAAGAGCGCGACGCCGACGATCCCGATCACGAGGAGGGTGCCGGCCTTGCCCGCCTTGGAGGCGTACAGGCGCTGCGCGAGTGCGGCGAGTGCCATGACCCCGCCCTCCCCGTCGTTGTCCGCCCGCATCAGGATCGCGATGTACTTGATCGAGACGATGATCGTGACGCTCCAGAAGATGAGCGAGATCACGCCGAAGACGTCGTCCTGCTGCGCCCGCACCGCTCCGCCGTCGAGCAGGAAGACGGTCTTCAGGGCGTACAGAGGGCTGGTGCCGATGTCGCCGAAGACCACGCCGAGCGCGGCGAGGGCCGCACCGTACATGACGCGCCGGCGGCGGTCCGCCCGCGGCGGGATGCGGGTCTCATCGTCCACGTCTTCGTGCGTGACGGCAGCGTGTTTCTCGTGCACGCGGCACACGCTACGCCGGTTCCGGTCGAACATCGCTGCGGCTTTCCCGGAGTTGCTCGCTCAAGCTGCGTTACGTAACGATTGCGCCTGCGCGAGCACGCGCAGTCGCTCCGTGCGAGGGCAGCCGCGTCAGCGGTCCTCGCGCCGCGGACGGCGCCGCAGGCGGAGGGTGAGCGCTCCGGCCGCGATGCCGGCTGCCGATGCCCAGAGCAGCCAGGTGGAGACGCCCGAGCCGGTCGAGGCGAGGTCGCCGCCGCTGCCGGGTGCCGCCGCGCCACTGGCGCCGGACCCGTCACCCGCGCCGCCCGTACCGCCTCCGCCGTCCGGCGGGTTCACGGGGGGAATCGTCGGGCCGATCACCGTGACCGTGACGGTGGTGGTCGCGCACAGGTCCGGGTTCAGCACGGAGCAGATCGTGTAGGTGAAGGTGTCCGTCCCGCTGAAGCCGGGAGCCGGTGTGTAGACGATCGACGCGCCGTCGATGCTCGCGGTGCCGTGGCCCGGGGCAGTCGCGACGAAGGGAGCCGAGGCGGCGCCGAGGTCGTTGTCCTTCACGGGGATGGTCACGGCGGTCTCGGCCGGGGTGGTCGCGGTGTCCGGGTTCGCGATCGGGTATACATCCACGGTGACCATCGCCGTCGCGCAGAGACTCGGGTCGCCGTTGTCGCAGACGATGACCGGGTACGTCTCGGTGCCAGTGAAGCCCCGACGAGGGCTGTAGGTCGTCTCCGCTCCGTTCACGGCCGCCGTGCCGGAGCGCGGAGGCTCGCCCGGGATGTAGGTCAGGGTCTGCCCGACATCGGGGTCCGAGGCGACGATCGTTCCAGTGACCGGGGTGCCGGTCACGGTGGTCAGGTGCAGAGGCTGGACGACGGGCGGGTGGCCTGCGGGAACGACGTCCACAGTGACGGTGGCCGTGGCGCAGAGGGCGGTGTCCGTCGGAGAGCAGCGCTGATACACGAACGAATCCGTGCCGGTGTAACCGGCGTCGGGCGTGTAGGTGATGCTTCCGGTCGCGGCGTCGACCGTGACCGATCCGTGGGCCGGTGCCGTGACGAGGGCGGGTTCGGTCTCCGCGCCGAGGGAGTCGTTCGCCGCCACCGGGATCACGACGGGCGTGTCCGCGAAGGCCTGCGCGGTGTCGTCGGCGGCGGTCGGCCGGATCGGAAGGAACACGGAGGAGGTGGCGCAGAGGACCGGTGAGCCGTCGTCGCAGACGGTGTACTCGAAGGTGTCGTCGCCGGTGAAGTCGACGTCCGACCGGTACACGAAGACGCCGCCCGGTGCGATCACGGCCCTGCCGTGCGCCGGCCGGGTCGAGATCGTGTAGGTGAGCGTCTGGCCCGCATCCGGGTCGGCGGCGGTGACGCGGCCGAAGAGCGCGACGTTCGTGAAGCCGGGCTGGATGGCGGGGAACGCGTTCGGCGGGTTGTTCGCCGGTGGCGGTGTTGCGACGACCGTGGTGTCCGCCTGGCTGTCCGGGCTGCTGCCGTCGTTGTCCGCCGGGTTCGGGTCCTGCGTTGTCGCGGTGGAGCTCGCGGTGTCGTGGAGCACGGTCCCGACGGCAGCGGCCTGGCTCACGGTGAGCGTGCGCGTGGTCGATGCGCCGACGGCAAGCGCGCCGATGTCCCACGTCACCGTCCCGCCCGTCACGGTGCCGCCGCCGGCGTCGACCACGCCGGTCGCCTCCGCGGGCAGCCGGTCGGTCGCGACCACGCCTGCGGCGTCGTCCGGGCCCGCGTTGGCGATCGTCAGGGTGTAGGCGACGTTGCCGCTCTCGAGCACGGTCGCCGGTCCCGTCTTCGTCACGGAGACGTCCGCGAACGGGATCGGTTCATCGGCGCATCCCGGCCGGGGTGTCTCGAAGTCGCCGGGCGGCAGGCCGGTGACGCGCACCACGTTCGCCACCGTACCGGTCTGCACGTCGAAGATGCTGCCGGCGGGGGCCTGGGTCACGACCTGGATCGGTGAGCCCGCCGAGTCCCCCGTGAACCTGCCCTGCACGCTGGTGGCTCCGGTGAACCGGTAGCCGCCGAATCCCGAGACGGTGCCGTCATCGGCGAGCCCGGTCGCGGCGAGCGCGGCCTCGACCGACTGCTGCCAGCTGCCGTTGTTGGTGAAGACGCCGGAGGCGATCACGATGCCGGAGTTGGTCGAGCCGGTGGCGTTGTTCGCGAGCGCGCCGCCGGTCCGCACCCGGCAGGAGTTCGCGAAGGCCGCGCCGCCGTTGATGGTCAGCGGGCCGGCGACCTCCACGGTCCCGGTGTTCTGCAGGAGGCCGTTGAAGGTGGCGGCGCCGTTCACGGTGGTGACGCCGGTGTTCTTGAGGCTGGCGCCGGAGTTCTCGTTGAAGGCGCCGTCGATGGTGAGGGTGCCGGCGCTGTCGAAGGTGCCGGAGGAGGGGGAGAAGCCACCGCTGACGGTCAGAGCGCCCCCGGCCGCGATCGTGAACATGGATGCGCCGTTCACGTTGAGACCCGCGAACGTCGCCGTCCCCTCCACCCCGAGCGCGAATCCGGTGCCGACGGACACCGACGGGAAGGCCGCGTTGCCACCGGCGGCTATCACGACCGAGCCGGCCGCGTTGTTCATGTAGGCCGGCTGAAGCGAGGCGCCCGAGGCGACGCAGAGGGTCGCCCCGGATGGCAGGGCATCGATCCCGCCGCCGAAGCTGCCGGAGGCGAGGAGCACGGTCTCGCCCGCGGCGACGGAGACGGAGGGCGCGGAGGCGTCGAGGGTCCTGGTCGGGGTCGCGCACTGCGACGCGAAGGACGCCTGCGCGGGCGCGAGCGGGCCGGTCACCGCGAGAACGGCCCCCACCGCGATGGCGGCGAGGGCTGCGACGAGGCTTCTTGTGCGGAGTCCGCCCATGGCGGGAAGTATCCCACCGCGCTCACGGGAGCGATAGACCCGGCGTTCCGGCTACGCGGAACCGGCGTCGCGGAGCGCGCGGACCATGCTCTGCAACGCCTGGAACGCCGCCGACTGCTCGGACTCGGACATCCCGGCGAGCATCCGCCGCTCCACCGAGCGGACCGCGGCGCTCGCCGCCTCCAGGCTCCGGCGGCCGCTCGCGGTCAGCCGGGTGGGGAGCGCCTTGCCGACGGGCGCCTCCGTCGCCCGGGTGACGAAGCCGTCGCGCTCCAGCGCCTGAAGCAGCACGTTCATCGTCTGGCGCGTGACGAACGTGCCGCGGGCGAGCTCCGAGTTGGACAGGCCCGGGCGCTGGGCGAGCAGTTCGAGGCAGGAGTAGTGGGTCACGCTCATCCCGAGCGGCCGCAGCACCTCCTCCATCGCCGCCCGCAGCGCGCTGGACGCCTCCTTCAGTACGTAGCCCAACGACGTCTCGAGGTGGATGCTGTCGTCGCCTTGACTCATGTCAGTATTCTGACATACGCTGAGCCATGTCAGAAAACTGACACGTAACGAAGGAGCATCCCATGTCCGCCACCGGACCCGACTTCCTCTCCCTGCAGACGCGCGACCTCGCCGCCTCGCAGGTCTTCTACGAGCGCTATCTCGGCCTCGTCCGCTCCCCGGCCGGCCCGCCGCACGCCGTCGTCTTCGACACAGCGCCGATCGCGTTCGCACTCCGCGACCTCGTTCCCGGCACCGACCTCGACGCGGTTCCGCAGCCCGGCATCGGTGCGGCGATCTGGTTGCACGCGACCGACGTCCAGGCCATCCATGACGCGCTCGCCGCCGACGGCCACCGCATCGTCTCCGCGCCGATCGACGGCCCGTTCGGCCGCACCTTCACCTTCGCCGACCCGGACGGGTACCACGTCACGCTGCACAACCGGGCGTGAGCGCGGGCTCGTAGCGCGGTGCGTCAGGCCGAGGGCGCGGGAGCTGAGGGTCGCGGCCGCACGCCCTCCAGTTGGAGCCGCACGTGGCGGCGCCAGTCCTCGTTTTCCCCCATGTTCGCCATGGCGCCGCGGGTGACGAGGATGAAGTCGTCGGCTCCGAAGTCCTCGCGCAGCACAGACTCTCGCACGGCGCGTTCGACGATCCGTGACACCACCTCGCGGAACGCCGTCTTCTCGGCCGAGATCGCCTCCCATCGCGGCTCCTCCGGGCCGAGCAGCGCCCGGCGGAACGCGGAGTCGCCCGCGACCGACTCCAGGTAGCCGTCGAGCAGCGCGGTGAAGGCCGCGTCGGCGTCCGGCAGCTCCTCCGCGGCGCGGGCGAGGTCGGTCGCCGCGGCGAACCGGCGACCGACGATCGCCGCGACCAGCGCGTCCTTGTCGGCGAAGTGCCGGTACAGCGTCCCGACCCCGACTCCGGCGCGCGCCGCGATCTCCTCGATCTGGACGTCGTCCCCGCGCTCGCCGAGCAGGTCGCCCGCGGCGGTCAGCAACGCCTCCCGGTTGCGGCGCGCGTCGGCGCGGAGGGGGCGGGCCGGAGACGTCATGGCATCCGAGTGTAGTTGACACGGGCGGGGATGCGGGTGTTATGGTGAAGCGGAATTCCGGTTCCGATTAGAAAGAGGATCCACGTGATCGTCATCACCACCCCCACCGGCCAGATCGGCGCGAGCCTCGTGCGCGAGCTCCTCGAGCGCGGCGAGAGCCTGCGCGTGGTCGCCCGGCGTCCCGAGGCTCTGGACGAGCGGGTCCGAGAGCGCGTCGAGGTCGTGGCCGGCAGCCACGCAGACCCCGCCGTTCTCGACGCCGCACTCGCCGGTGCCGACGCGCTCTTCTGGCTGGTCCCACCCGGCCGCTCCGCCGCCGGCGCGCGGGCGTACTACCTCGACTTCACGGAGCCGGCCGTCGACGCGATCCGCCGGAATGGGGTCGGTCACGTGGTTGGGGTCACGAGCGCGGGGCACGGCTGGGCCGGGGATGCCGGTGTGCTGTCCGCGGCCTTCGCCATGGACGAGCGGCTCGCGGCATCGGGCGCTGCCTACCGTGCACTGTCGCTGCCGTTCTACCTGGAGAACCTGCTCGGGCAGCTGGACGCGATCCGCGACCAGGGCTTCTTCTCCCTGGCCGCGCCCGGCGACCGGCCGTTCGCCACGATCGCCACCGACGACATCGCCGCGCGCGCCGCCGGCCTGCTCGCCGCCCGCGACTGGTCCGGTCGACAGGATGTGCCGCTCTTCGGCCCGGATCGGCTCACGCTGGAGGAGCTGGCCACCGTGATGAGCGAGGAGCTGCACCGTCCCGTCGCATACCGCCCCATGACGATCGACCAGCTGGCGTCCGCGATGCGTGCGGGCGGCGCCGGCGAGCAGGCCGTCCGCGACACCACCGAGATGTTCGCGGCGCAGGTCGACGGCATCTACGACGCGGACTGGGCCAGGGCCGAGACCGGGAGGATCGACGCCCGCACCTGGTGCCGGACGGTGCTCGCGCCGCGAGCCGGCGGCCTCAGCTAGCGGCGGCTGCCTCCGCGACGGGCCGCAGTGCATCCATGACCTCGGGTGGAAGCACCAGCTCTCCCGCCGCGATGTTCTCGGCGAGGTGGGCGGCGTTCTTCGTCCCGGGGATGAGCAGCGTGCGCTCGTACCGCGCGAGAAGCCAGGCGAGTCCGAGCTGAGAGGGCGTCACGCCCAGCTCGGACGCCGCGGCGATCACGGCGTCCTGCTCGGTGACCTTCGGCATCCCGGGGAAGGCGCCGCCGAGTGGGAAGTACGGCGCCCAGGCGATCGACTCGGCACGGACGAGGTCGAGCACCGGCTCGCTGGAGGCGTCGACGAGGCTGTGCGCGTTCTGCACGGCGGCGATACCGATCGGGATCGCGGCGCGCACCTGGTCCCGGCTCACGTGGCTGAGGCCGATCGCGGCGAGCTTGCCCTCGTCCCTGAGTGCCGAGAGCTCGGACAGCTGGTCGTCGAGGGGGACGACCTGGTCGCCGGTGGCCACGATGCCGGGTGCGACGTCCGCGCGTCGGAGGTAGACGAGGTCGATGCGGTCGAGTCCGAGCTGCTGCAGGTTGGTCTCGACGCTGCGCCGCAGCTCGTCCGGCTTCTGCGCCGGCCGCAGCCGGACCTCGGGGTCGTGCACGGCGCCGATCTTGGTCGCGACCACGACATCCTGTGCGCGGTCCCGGATCGCGTCGCCGATGGCCCGGTTGATCGCTCCATCGGCGTAGAACTCCGCGGTGTCGATGTGGTTCACGCCCCGATCGAGGACGTCGCGCAGGAAGGCGACGGCGTCCGCGTGCGTCATCGACAGGCGGTGTACGTCCCCGAGCTGCATGGCGCCGTAGCCGACGCGGCGGACCGGCTTTCCGGCGAGGCGGGTGAAATCGGTCATGTCGACCTCCATTGTGCGAGAATCGGACGAAGCGGAATTCGTTCCGTTTCGTGGTTCCAGCTAAACGGAAGGTGTTCCGGTTGTCAACATCCGCGAGCGGAAAGCCCGCGCTGCGCGCCGACGCCGCCCGCAATCGGGCGAAGATCCTGGAGGCCGCCCGGCGGCTCTACGAGGAGTCCGGCGAGGCCGGTCCCGAGCAGGTCGCCCGTGCCGCCGGCGTCGGCGTCGGCACCCTGTACCGGCACTTCCCGAACCGGGAGGCGCTCGCCGCGGCCGTCTACGAGGACGAGCTGGAGCAGGTGGCCGTCGCCGCCTCCGAGCTGCTGCGGACCGACGCACCCGCCGACGCGCTCCGGCAGTGGATGGACCGGTTCGCCCGCCGCTTCGACATGAAGCGCGCGATGGGCGACGCCGTCTGGTCGCTCGTCCGCGGCGGCGCCGTGACCGCTGGCACGTCCCGGGCGCGCCTGACGGAGGCCGCGCAAGTGCTGGTGGACGCGGGGATCGAGAGCGGGGACCTCCGGCCGGACGTCCGCGGCGAGGACGTGGTGGTGGCGCTCGTCGGCATCTGCGTCACCTGCCCCGACGCCGACCAGCGCGAGCAGGCCGGGCGCCTGATGGACCTGCTGCTCGCCGGGGTGATGGCGCCAGGCCGCCGCTAGACGCGAGCGGACCGGCCCCGGTAGCCTCGCCGCCGATGGCGCTCGGGTCGCCCGGTGCGGTGGGACACCCGTCGAGGCGCGACGAGGAGGTGCCTGGTGGTCGACGCGGCGAGCCCGTCCGACGCGGTCGGCTTCTTCGCCGGGCTCGACCCGTGGGATGTGGGGTTCGCGCTCGCGTCGGTCGTCGCGGGAGTGCTGCTCGGCATCGCCGCCTACCGCGGCGTACAGAAACTCCTGGGCCGCATCGGCGGGCTCTCGCCCGACCTCATCCGTCGGGTCGCGCGGATCTCCCGGCTCGTCGTCATCCTGCTCGGTGTCGGCATCGCGATCGCGTTCCTCGGCGCGCCCATCCAGCCGGTTCTCGCGATCGCGGTCATCGTCGCCGTCGTGGCCGTGCTGGCGCTGCGCGGCATCTCGGAGAACTTCGCGGCCGGAGTCGTCCTGCAGACCAGGCGGCCGTTCCATGTCGGCGACGTGGTGGAGATCTCGGGGTTCACCGGCATCGTCCGGGAGCTCAACAGCCGGACCGTGGTGCTCCGCACGATGGACGGCCGGGTGGCGCACATCCCGAACGCCGACGTGATCGGCCAGCCGTTCGTGAACGAGTCGGAGCTCGGCGGCCGGCGGGCGGAGGTCCAGGTGCGGGTGGCGGCGCCTCCCGCCGAGGTGGAGGCATTCCGCGGGCGCATCGCGGACGCGTGCGCGAGCGTCGACGGCGTGCACAAGCGAGAGCCGGTCCGGGTGCTCACCACCGCCACCGAACCGGGCCGGCTGACCTTCACCGCTCGGTTCTGGCACCAGGCCGGGCATGGGCCCGAGGTCGTCGCCGCCGTGGTCGACGCGATCACCGCCGGGCTCGCCGGAACACCGGCGACCGTCACCTCCGCGCACCCCGAACCTCCGCTGACGCCGCCGGGGACGGTGTGAGCGTGGGCGGGCTGATCGTCGACCTCATCCCGCCGCTGTTCGGCATCCTCCTCAGTCCGCTCGCGCTGATGGCGCTCATCGCGGTGCTCGTTTCGGACCGCTCCCGGGCGAACGGCATCGCCTTCGCGCTCGCCTGGCTGGCCGGCATCGTGATCGCGCTCGCCGCGTTCTTCGCCCTGTTCGGCGCCCTGCAACTCCGATCCGCGCGGCACCCGCCGCTCTGGGTGCCGATCGTGCAGCTCGTCATCGGGGCGGTCCTCGTCCTCGGCGCCGTCATCGTGTACCGCCGCGGGAAGGCGCGCATCGCGCTGATGGCTATGGCGAGCAGCCCCCGCGAGGTCGCAGCGGCCGCACCACAGCTCCCGGGCTGGCTGCAGCAGGTCGCCTCGTTCCGCCCGGGACGGACGTTCCTGCTGGGACTGGGACTGTTCGTGCTCAATCCGGTGGATGTCTCGTGCGCCATCATCGCCGCGCTCGAGGCCCGGCAGGCCGCGGTCACGACGGAGGCTGCGGTCGTCGTGCTCACGGTCTTCGCGCTGATCGCCTCGCTGTCGATCGTGGCGCCTGTGCTGGTGGTCGTGGTGCGCGGGAAGGCGGCCGAGCCCTTCCTGCTGCGCACCCGCGGCTGGGTGGCAGGGAACACGCACGTGCTCAACGCGGCCCTGCTCCTGGTGATCGGGGCGCTGCAGCTGCAGAAGGGGCTGACCGGGCTGGTCGGGTGAAGACGGGTCTTGAGAGAACCCTCAGGATCGTTCCATGATGGGGGCCGGTTCGGTCGACGATGCGCGACGAGACGACGGGGGTCGCAGTGCGGTCAATGGGGAGAGTTCGTTCACAGGCGGGCCTCGGGCGCTCGCTCGTGGTCGCCGCGGCGGTCGGGGCGCTCGCGCTGGCGTCGCTCACGGTGGAGAGCAAGGCCGCGTCGGCGGCATCGCCGCCCGGGACGGTCGACACGGGTGACCCGCAGCCGCCCGCAGACCCGAGCGTGCCCGACGGGCTCGATGAGCCCGCGCCGGTGCCGGACGACTCGATCGTCGAGATGCCGCCGCCGGCGTCGCCGGCGATCGTCCCGAACGCGAACACCGCACGGATCGCCTGGGTGGGCACCCCTGCGGAGCGTCCGGCGGACGCCGCCCTCATCACGCTGCAGGCGGCGCTGAACACGGCTCCGGAGGGAGGCGCGGTCTCGTTCGATCCGAACGACTACGCCTTCACCGGGTCCCTCACGGTTCCTCGTGCCGTCACGCTCGCATCGAGCGCCGCCTCCATTCTGTACGCGCGGTTCACCGTCTCCGGTGGTGGGCTGACCCTCGGCGACACTGTGACCATCGCGGCCGCCAATACCGGCGCCGTCGTGACCGTCACCTCCTCGGGCGCGCTGCTCGCCGGGATCACGATCCGCAACCCGACGCCGGTGCTGCGTCCAACCGGCATCCAGCTCGCAGCCGGCATCTCCGGCGTACGGATCGAGGGGCTCGACATGGACGGCGGCGGGGAGGCGTCGTCGTACGGCGTCAATCTGACCACCGGTTCGGCCACGATCATGGACGCGGCCGTGACCGGCGTCGCGACGGGGGTCACCGCGACGGCTGCGTCGACGGCCGGAGGGATCACGATCACCGGCGGCGCGATCACCGCTTCCACATCCGGCGTCTCCCTCGGCAGCGCGGTCTCCCCGAGCGTGTCCGGGCTCGAGGTGACCGGGCCAGCGTCGGCCGGCACCGGGATCGACCTCGCCCAGTCGAGCGGAGCCGTGATCGACAGCGCGGTCGTGCACGGGTTCGCACGCGGCATCGGGACGGCCACCACCAACGCCAACGCGGGCCCCACGATCACGAACGCCGTCATCGACGGCAGCTCGCGGGAGGGGATCGCGCTCGGCGCCACCGGAAACCCGCGCGTCGTCGGCGCCCGAGTGACCGGTGCCGATACCGCTCAGTCCACGGGAATCCTGACGCTGCTCTCCACGGGCGCGACGATCACGACACCCACCATCGCGGGGATGATGTACGGCATCACGACGAACGTCGCGAACACCGGTGCGGGGCCGACGATCACCGACCCGACCATCACCGCGTTCGGCGGCATCACCCTCGGTTCGACGCAGGGCGCGAGGGTGACGGGCGCCGTGCTCGACGCGGGCGGCGCCGTGGGCGGGACCGAGATCAACCTCGTCAACGCGGGCCGGGTCACGGTCGAGGACGAGAAGGCGACCGGGTACCTCTATGCGATCGGGTCGCAGTCCAGCTTCGATCCCGCCTCCGATCGCACCGACATCTCGATCACCGACGTCACGGTGATCGGAGCGCCGAACGCGTCGCACGGTGTGTACCTCCTCGGCGCTCGCAACGCGACGATCGAGGCGGTGGATGCGGACATCACGGGCGCGGCGCTCGTGATCCATCAGTCGGTTGGCGTGACAGCGCACGACATCGTCGTCCACGGGCACGAAGGCCCGACCTCCAACACCGGGTCGTCGATCCTGCGGGCCTATGGCTCCCAACACGTGGACGTCGATGACTCCTCGATCGACGCCGGCTCATACGGGTTCTTCTACTCCGGCACCGACGGGTCCACCATCACCGACGCGACGGTGGCGGGCCTCGTCGAGTACGGGCTGTACGGGCGGAGTGCCGCGAACGTCGACGTCAGCGGCGTGACGTTCACGGGCAATTCCGCGGTCGGGCTCTTCGTCGTGACCACGCCAGCGGACGGCATCAGCCATGACATCGCCGTGCACGGGAACACCATGAGGGACAACGACGACGGCCTCTTCGTGCTTCAGGGCACGACGGCCGTCAGTTTCGCGGGGAACACGATCAGCGGGCAGCGAACCGTCGTGACCGCGGGGCCGGCGCACGATCTGGCCATCACCGGCAACACGATCGATCAGGCCGGAGCCGACGGCTTCGCCGCCATCACGGTCGCGCCGCTGTGGCAGGACGGTTCACTGGCCGGCTCGTACTCGTCGTCAGGCGTCCGGATCGTCGACAACGTCTTCTCGGGAGCGGGGACCTGGCTCCAGGTCGGGACGGCCGACGGCGCGTCGCCGGACTCGTCCCGCCGGACCCTGCGCGATCCCGTGCTCGTCACCGGCAACACCTTCCCCGCCGCATCCGCCGCGATCCGGACGTACGCGAACGCGGTCGACGGCGACGACACGGCTCCGGAGGTCGTCGCCGATGCCACGCGCGCGGAACCGCTGGTCGCCGTGGCGGACGGCCCGGTCGCGGTGGACGCCCGTGACTATGACGATCCCAATGACTGGGGCGCGCGGTGCAAGGCGACGGGCTTCCTGGACGGCGACGCGTACTACGCCGGCGGGGGAGCGGAAGTCCACGAGCTGTCCGTCGCGCCGGTGCTGTACCCGATGAACTGCATCGATCTCTCGCTCACCGAGTCGCTCGTTGCAGCCGGCGCCATCGGAGCCGGCGGGACGGTGACGTGGACGCTCACGCCGCACAACGACGGACCGCGCGCGGCGCCGGCAGGGTGGAGCATCCGGCAGCTGGTCCCGGCCGGGGTCGAGTTGGTCTCGATGTCCGGTGCCGGGTACTCCGTCGACGGCCGGACTGCCATCGCGACGTCGGCAGAAGAGATCCCGCCAGGGGACGACGGCCCTGCCTTGACCGTGACCGTCCGCGTGACCTCCCCTCCGCCCGGCACCTCGTCCATGAAGAATGTGGCGTACATCGCCCCGGGAGCCGACACCGACCTCGATGGTGACGGTTACAGTGATGCCATCATCGAGCAGTTCGGCCCGCTGGTCGTCCCGACCATCGACACCGACACGGACGTCTCCGAGACGGACAACGACGCGCAGGGAGTCTGGGCCACCACCAGCACGGGCGGTGGTGGAGGCGGCGGGGGCGCCGGAGCCGGAGGAGGCAGCGGCGGACTCTCCGACACCGGAAGCGACATCGCGCCGGCCCTCCTTCTCGCGGCCGGCCTGCTCGCCGCCGGGCTCTGGCTTCGCAGGGGACGACGCGCGCGGCAGTCCTGACCCATCACCCCGTCCGCCCGCGGCGAACGCGTGCCGCTGCGGCGGCCGGCGGGGTGACACTGGGCGTGTGGACGACTCCAATGCTCTCGATGCATACTCGGCGGCCGTGGTCCGGGTCGCCGAGACGGTGCTCCCGTCGGTGGCGTCCGTCGACGTTCGCACGCGGGCCGGACGGGGCGCGGGGAGCGCCGCGGTCATCTCGGCGGACGGGCACCTGCTGACCAGCGCGCACGTGGTCGCCGACGCGATCGGCGTCGAGCTGGCCTTCGCCGACGGCAGTGCCGTGGGCGCGCGCGTCGTCGGTGCCGACCCGCTCTCCGACCTCGCCGTGCTGCAGGCGCAGGGCGGGACGCCGCGGCCCGTCGTGCTCGGCGACGCGAGCGGCCTGAAGGTGGGCCAGCTCGTCGTCGCGCTCGGGAATCCGCTCGGGCTCGCGGGGAGCGTCACGGCCGGGATCGTGTCGGCGCTCGGGCGCTCGCTCCCGACGCCGTCCGGGCGCGTGATCGACGAGGTGATCCAGACGGATGCGGCGCTGAACCCCGGCAACAGCGGTGGCGTGCTCGCGGACAGCGCGGGCCGGATGGTCGGCGTGAACACGGCGGTGGCCGGCATCGGGCTCGGCCTCGCCGTCCCGATCAACCCGAGCACGCTCGCCATCATCGACGCGCTCCGGGCGACCGGGCGCGTCCGCCGCGCCTGGCTGGGTGTCGCCGGTGCCACCGTGCGGCTGAACGCGGAGGCGGCCGCGAAGGTCGGCTCGGCGAGGGGCATCCAGGTGGTCTCCGTCGTGCCAGGAAGCCCCGCGGCGGAGGCGGGTGCGCGTCCCGGCGACATCGTCGTCTCGCTCGACCGGTCGCCGGTGACCGACACGACCGGCCTGCAGCGGCTGATGGTGGAGGCGGCGATCGGGCGGCGGATGGAGCTGACGCTCTGGCGCAACGGCGCCCTGGTGGATGTGGTGGTCGAGCCGAGCGAGCTCGTCGGCTGACCCTCGCCATCGCTTCCGGAGCTCTTCACGCTCGCACGCGGCGTGTCGCGTGAAGAACTCCGGAACGGATGGCGGGGGGAGTCGTGATACGATACGGGACGTGTCGTATTTAAATAGGAGCAGTGGTCGTCCGCGTGACGCGGCACGCGAGGCCGAGATCCTCTCGGTCGCCTACGAGGTGCTCGTCGAGCGCGGCTACGAGGGAATCACCTTCGAGGAGGTCGCCCGGCGGGCGCGTGCATCCAAGCCGACGCTCTACCGGCGCTGGACGTCCAAACGCGAGCTCGTCGTCGCGGCGCTCCGAGCAGGTCCGGCCAGCCGGGAGGGCGCGGACGTCGTCGACACCGGCAGCCTGCGCGGCGACCTGCTCGCTCTCACGCGCCGCCTGCTCGTGACGATGAGCGCCACGGACGGGTACTCCGCCCTCGCCCTGCTGCAGGCCGGCTTCGAGGACCGGGCGCTCGGCGACGCCATCGAGCAATCGATGGGCCCGACCGGCGGACGCCTCCCCGCGTCGGTCGTCGAGGCCGCGGTCCGGCGTGGCGAGCTGCCGGACGGCGTCGATCCGTTCCCGTACGAGGAGGTCGCCGGGTCGGTGCTGCTGATGCGGCGGCTGTGCGGACTCGACACCGGCGACGACTACCTCGCGGCGCTGATCGACACAGTCCTGATCCCCGCCCTGCGCGCGACCGCCACCGCCGAGCCGCGCCCGCTGCCCGCCGGCATCTTCTCCAACCGCGCGACGGCCACCGTCGCCGACCCGCCCGCCGACAGACCCGCCCGACCCGACAACGAAGGAAGCACCACCGCATGACCACCATGACCAACACCCCCGCCATCGACGGTTTCCGCACCGAGCGCCTTCCCGGCGCGGGCGGCGTCGAGCTGAACGTCGCGGTCGGAGGCTCGGGGCCAGCGGTCGTGCTGCTGCACGGCTTCCCGCAGACGCACTACATGTGGCGGGAGGTCGCCGTGCGCCTCGCCGGCGAGCACACCGTCATCCTCCCCGACCTGCGCGGCTACGGCGCGAGCGGGAAGCCGGCGGAGGAGACCACCGACACCTACTCCAAGCGCACGATGGGCGAGGACGTCGTCCGCGTCGCCGCCGCCCTCGGCCACGACCGCTTCGGCCTGATCGGTCACGACCGCGGCGCCCTCGTCGGCGTGCGCGCGGCCCTCGACCACCCGGAGACCGTGCGCTACCTCGGCATCCTCGACGTGCTCCCGACGCTCGACACCTGGGCGGTGCTGCACGGCGTGGATGCGAAGGTCGCCTGGCACCTGTACCTCATGGCCCAGCCCGCCGGGCTCCCCGAGCGGATGATCGCCGCCGTCGCGGAGGACTTCTTCGCGTCCTTCCTGGACGCCTGGGACATCGACGGCACGACCTTCACGCCCGAGGTGCGCAGGCACTACCTGGACAGCTCCGTCGCCGCCGTGCCGTCGATCGTCGCCGACTACCGCGCGAGCGCCGGAATCGACCTGGAGCAGGACCGCGCCGACCGCGAGGAAGGGCGGAAGCTCGCGATGCCGGTCGGCGTCCTCTCGCAGGACTGGGGATCGCAGCTCGGCTTCGACCCGACGGCGATCTGGGGCGCGTGGTCCGACGACCTGAGCTACGAGCCGATCGACGCGGGCCACTTCATGGCGGAGGAGAAGCCGGACGAGGTGGCCCGGTTCATCCGGGCGCTCGCGGCCCGCGCCCGCGACTGACCCCCCGACCGCCTCACTGCAGGCAGAACTCGTTGCCCTCCGGGTCGCGCATCATGATCGCGAACTCCTCGAACGGTCCCCACGAGCCGGAGAGCGTCTTCTCCTCGGTGGCGCCGAGCGCGACCAGCCGGTCGCGCTCGGCCTCCAGCTCCTCGCGGGTGGCGCGGCGGTCCTCGAACGGCGTGATGTCGATGTGCATCCGGTTGCGTTGCCGCTTCTCGTGGCGGTAGCGGGTGAAGTAGAAGCGCTGGTGAGCCGGATCGCCGTCCCAGGCCTCCGCACGCTCGGCGAGGTCGTCGTCGGTCAGGCCGGCCTCGCGCAGCGCGGCGACGTCCTCCGGATCCCAGGAGGTCCACTCCGGGTACCCCATCGCCGCGCACCAGAAGCGCGCGAGCGCGGCCGGATCCTCGGCATGGAACGTGACATTGGCAACCCGCGCAGTCATGCCCCCGACCCTAGGGGAGATCGGCGTGCGCTCGGGTCATTTAGGATGGATCGGTCGGACAACGCAGCCCGGAGAGGGACCAGAGAAAGCACATGGCGAGTTCCACTGGAGGGGTCCCCTCCGCCGTCGAGTCGTACCGAGCCGCCTGGGTGGCACGCGAGGAGGCGGCGGAACAACTGATCCCTCTGATCGGCCGGCTGTACCGCGACCACGGCGTCGTCACGTCCATCCACGGCCATCGCCTGATCAACCTTTCCGCCACCGGCGTCATCTCGGTGCACGACCGTGCGCGCGAGCTGGGTCACGACGAGCTGACGCTCGAGCGCACCAGGCAGGTGCTGGAGGGGCTGCTCGCCATCGCGCCGGCGCCCGCCTCCATCGATGTGGCACGCCTGGCCATGTCCCTGCCCTCCGACGGCGACGTGATCCCGCACCTGACGTCGGAGATCGCCAAGGTCCCGGCGGAGGCCGCGGGCGCGGGCGCGACCGACGTGGTCCTCTACGGCTTCGGCCGCATCGGCCGGCTGCTCGCGCGCATCCTGATCAGCCACGCCGGCAACGGCCACGGGCTGCGGCTGCGCGCGATCGTCGTGCGCCGCGGCTCCGACAACGACCTGCTCAAGCGCGCCAGCCTGCTCTCCCGCGACTCGGTACATGGGCCGTTCCCCGGCTCGGTGACCGTGGACGCGGAGAACGACGTCCTCATCGCGAACGGGACGCGCATCCAGGTCATCTACTCCGACGACCCGGCCGAGGTGGACTACACCGCCTACGGCATCCGCGACGCGATCGTCGTCGACAACACGGGACGCTGGCGCGACGAGCAGGGATTGGCCGCGCACCTGCAGAGCCGCGGCGCCGCCCGCGTGCTGCTCACCGCGCCGGGCAAGACCCCGTTGAAGAACATCGTGCACGGGATCAACGACGACACGATCACCGCCGGCGACCGCATCCTCTCCGCCGCCTCCTGCACCACCAACGCCATCACGCCGGTGCTCAAGGTGATCGACGACGCGTACGGCGTCGCACGCGGCCACGTGGAGACGGTGCACTCGTTCACCAACGACCAGAACCTCATCGACAACTTCCACAAGGGCGACCGGCGTGGCCGCTCCGCCGTGCTCAACATGGTCATCACCGAGACGGGAGCGGCGAAGGCGGTCGCGAAGGCGCTGCCGCAGCTCGAGGGCAGGCTGACGGGGTCTAGCATCCGCGTGCCCACCCCGGACGTGTCGCTGGCGATCCTGAACCTGACCCTCGACCGCCCGACCACCAAGGACGAGGTCAACGACTACCTGCGGCGCACGTCGCTGCACTCGAAGCTGCGGCAGCAGATCGACTACGTCGAGTCGCCCGAGGTGGTCTCCACCGACTTCGTCGGCTCGCACCGTGCGGGGATCGTTGACGGGCTGGCCACCATCGCGGACGGCGTGAACCTCGTGCTCTACGTCTGGTACGACAACGAGTACGGCTACTCGTGCCAGGTGGTCCGGGTGCTCGAGCGGATGGCGGGCAGCCACCCGGTGGTCATCCCCGTGCGCCCCGACGTGCGTCCCGAGGTCCGCCGCGCCCTGGTCTGATTCCGCCTCGCGCAGGCCGCCGAGCACAGGAAAAGCGCTCTTCCGCGGCCGATTTCGCGACATTCTCCCTGTGCTCGGCGACTGCGCGCGTGCGCGCGGCGGTGGCGTACGGTGCGTGGGATGAGCGTCGTGTTCACGGTGGGGCACTCCACGCGCAGCTTCGAGGAGGTGCTCGCGCTGTTGCGCGACAACGCGGTCGATTGCCTGGTCGACATCCGCTCGTTCCCCTCGTCGCGGCGGCTGCCGCAGTGGAACCGGGAGGCGATCGAGACGGAGCTGCCCGCGGACATCTCCTACCGCTGGCTGCCGAATCTCGGCGGGCGCAGGCACACGCCAGCCGGTGTCGCGAGCCCGAACGGTTTCTGGCGAGTCAAGGCGTTCCAGGACTACGCGGACTACATGGCGACCGAGCCGTTCGCCGAGGGCCTGGCCGAGCTGGAAGCGCTGGCGGAGGAGTGCCGCCCCGCCATCATGTGCAGCGAGGCGGTTCCGTGGCGCTGCCACCGTCGCCTCGTCACTGATGCGCTGCTGGTGGACGGCGTGGACGTCTTCGACATCCTGTCGGAGACGTCGGTGCGGGCGGCCGTGCTCACCCCGGCCGCCCACGTCGTGGACGGGCATCTGGAGTACCCGCCCGAAGCGTGAAGCACCCTCCGCCTCCATCGCTTCCGGAGTTCTTCCCGCGACGCGCCGAAGGCAAGCGTGAAGAACTCCGGGAGCGATGGCGAGGGGACCGTGACCGCGACGTCGACTCGCGACTAACGTGTGCGTCGACGGCGCCCGATCGTCCGGGCTCCGCGCGGATGCGATGGAGGAGGCGTGCGCGTCGCGACCTGGCTGAGCCGGCACGATCCTGGCTACTCGGCGCTGCGGAGGGCCGGACGGGCGGCCATCGCCGTCCCCGCGCTGTTCCTGCTCGGCAGCAGGGTGATCGGGAGCCCGGACGTCGCGCTGTTCGGCGCATTCGGCTCGTTCGCCATGCTGATGTTCGTCGACTTCGGCGGTCCGCTGCGCGAGCGCGTCCAGGCGCAGGCCGCGCTCGCCGTCTCCGGAGCCGTGCTCATCTGTCTCGGGACGCTGACCGCGGAGCCGGTCTGGCTGTCGGCGGTGGGGATGGCGGTCGTCGCCTTCGTCATCCTGTTCGCCGGATCGGTGAGCTCGGTGCTCGCCTCGGCGGGGACCGCGCTGCTGCTGGCGTTCATCCTTCCGGTCATGCTGCCGGCGCCGATCGCGGCGCTCGGGCCGCGGCTGCTCGGCTGGGGGCTCGCGTCGGTCGTCGGCATCGTGGCGATCACTGTGCTGTGGCCGTCGCCGGCGCGCGAGCCGCTCCGCGCTCCGGCGGCGCAGGCGTGCCGCGCGCTCGGCCAGCGGCTGCGGGCGGAGACCGCCTACCTGCTCGGCGGCGCCGACCCCGCGCTCCTGGAGGCGCGCGACCGCACCGTGATCGAGGGGGACGCGGCCGTCGCCGCCCTGCACTCCGCGTTCCTCACGACCCCGTACCGGCCGACGGGGCTGAGCACGCCGGCGAGGACCGTGGTGCGCCTGGTGGACGAGCTGAACTGGCTGAACGCCGTCATCCACCAGTTCGACCGGTTCGGGCCCGGCGCGACGTCGGCGCCCGGGCGCATCCACGAGGCCGCGTGGACGGTGAAGCGCGCGGCAGCGGACGTGCTGGACGAGGGCGCGATGCTCCTCGCCCAGCACGGCGGCGACCCCGGGCCGCTGCAGGAAGCGATGCGGCGTCTCGCCCAAGCGCGGGAGGCGGTCGAGGAGGCGACGTTGCGCGAGCCGGTCGCCGGGCGGACCGGCGGGGATGCTGCCGGGCCGTCCGGTTCCGCGCTCGCGGGAGAGCGGGAGGCGGAGGACTTCGTCCGCGCGCTCGACCCGGGCTTCCGCGCGCAGGAGCTCGGCTACGCGGTGGCGACCGTCGCCGCCAACATCGCCCTCACCGCCCACGCGGAGCGCCGCACCTGGTGGCAGCGGCTGCTCGGGCGCCAGCCCGGCGACCTCGCCGGACCGGTCGCCGCCGCCGCCGAGCGCGCGGCCGGGTACGTCGGCTGGAACTCGGTCTGGCTGCGCAACAGCATCCGCGGCGCGATCGGCCTGAGCGCCGCCGTGCTGCTCGCCAAGCTCACCGGGGTCGAGCACTCGTTCTGGGTGGTGCTCGGCACCCTCTCCGTGCTGCGGTCGAACGCGCTCAGCACCGGGCAGACCGTGGTCAGGGGCGTGCTCGGCACGGTGGCGGGTGTCATCCTCGGCGCCGCCGCGCTGTTCGTGATCGGCGACAACCCGATCGTGCTGTGGATCGTGCTGCCGATCGCCATCCTCATCGCCGGTGTCGCCCCGGCGGCGGTCTCGTTCGCCGCAGGACAGGCCGCCTTCACCGTCGTGCTGGTGCTGCTGTTCAACATCATCGCGCCGACGGGATGGACGGTCGGGCTGATCCGGATCGAGGACATCCTGCTCGGCGGGGCGGTGAGCCTGGTCGTCGGCCTGCTGTTCTGGCCGCGCGGGGCCGCGGCGTCGCTGCGGAAGGCGCTCGCCGTCGCCTACGTCGACGGCGTCGAGTATCTCCGCGCCGTCGTCGACCACGGGCTTGGGCCGCTGGATCAGGACGGCCGGCCGGCGGTGGATGCGCGGGCGCCGTCGTTGCGCGCGGCCGCCGCCTCCCGCCGGCTTGACGACGCGTTCCGCACCTACCTCGCCGAGCGCGGGACCAAGCGTCGCCCGCTCGCCGAGGTGTCGGCGTCGGTCACCGGCGTCGCCGGGATGCGGCTGGCGAGCGACGCCATCCTGGAACTCTGGCGGGAACGCGGGGCCGTGCGGGGAGACGACACCGCCGCCAGGCAGTCGCTCGACGCGTCCCTCCGCCGGCTCGACGACTGGTACCGCGGGCTGGCGGCACGCCTGGTCGCCGGCGACCCGCTCCCCGAGCCGGCCGCAGCGGATCCCGCCGCCCCCGAGCGGCTGGCCGACGCGGTGCTCGACGACCTCGACGGCGAGAAGGGAACGGCCTCCGCGACCGCGGTGCGGATCGTCTGGACGGCCGACTATTTGGAGGTCGTGCGCCGGCTGGAACGCGCGATCGTTACGCCCGTCGGCGTGCTGCGGGATGACTCCTCGCGCAGCCTTCCGCGCTCCGAATGACCCCGATCCTCCGCGTTCCGGGCGGAGAGGCGTACTAGTGAAGGGGTGACCGATACTCAGCAGAACCCGAAGACCCGCGAGACCGGATGGGCGGGCGGAGCGGGCGAGCTCGTCTACGGGCTCGACCTCTCGCGTTTCGCGGACGGCGACGGCGACGGCTTCGGCGACTTCGCCGGCGCGATCGCGCACCTCGACTATGTGGCGTCGCTCGGCGTCACCTGGATCTGGCTGCTGCCGTTCTTCCCGAGCGCCCGGCGCGACAACGGCTACGACGTGGACGACCATCTGGCGGTCGACGAGCGCTTCGGCGACCTGGACGGGCTGCGCGCCCTGCTCACCCGGGCGCACGAGCTCGGGATGCGCGTGGCGATCGACGCCGTGCTGCACCACACCTCCGACCGGCACGCCTGGTTCCGCGCGGCGTGCGAGGACCCGGACTCGGCGGCGGCCCGGTTCTTCGTGTGGAGCGAGGACGACTCGGTCGAGAGGGGCGACCATCCGATGTTCCCCGGCGAGGAGGACACCGTCTGGACCTACGACGAGCGCGCCGGGCGGTACTACCACCACCAGTTCTACGCGTTCCAGCCGGACCTGAATGCGACCGACCCCGACGTCTTCGAGGAGATCGTGGAGGTGCTGAGCTTCTGGATCGGCGTCGGCGTCGACGGCTTCCGCATCGACGCCGCCCTCCTGATCGTGCAGGGCAAGGGCAGGCCGGACACCGACGTGGACGACGGCTCGTTCTTCGACGCGCTGCGGGCGCGGCTGCGGGAGGTGCGCGAGGACGTGCTGCTGATCGCGGAGGCGGACGAGTCGCCCGAACTGATGGCGTCCCTCGTGGAGCGCGACCGCTTCGACGCGGTGATCGACTTCAGCCTGAACAACGCGCTGATCCTGTCCCTGGCGAGGGAGGACTCCGCTCCGCTGCTCGACGCGCTGCGCCGGCTGGATGCGACCATCCCTCCCGAGGCCCGGCTGAACTTCGTGCACAACGCCGACGAGCTCGACCTGGAGCAGCTCTCGGACGAGGAACGGAAGGAGGCGTTCGCGCAGTTCGCGCCCGACCCGTCGATGCTCATCTACGGCCGCGGCCTGCGTCGCAACTGGGCGCCGATGCTGCAGCCGTGGGACCGGGTGCGCATGACGATGAGCCTGCTGCACGCGCTGCCCGGCGTCCCGCTGCTGATGGCCGGCCAGGAGATCGGCGTCGGCGACGACATGAGCGTCGAGGGCAGGGGAGCGGCCCGCACGACGATGCAGTGGGACGACACCGCCTGGGGTGGTTTCACGACCGCGCCGGAGTCGCCGCTCACGCTCGGCGCGCAGGTGGACGGGCCGTTCGGCTTCCCCTCGGTCAACGTTGCGGCGCAGGAGACCGACCCGGACTCGCTGCTGACGCTCACCCGCTCCATCGCCCGGGTGCGCAGGGAGGCGGGCGCCGACGCCGACGGCTGGACGGCGCTCGACGCGGGCGGCCGCGAGGTGCTGGCGCTGAAGCGCGACGGGCTGCTGACGCTGCACAATCTGTCCGCGCATCTCGTGCAGGTGGAGGCGCTGGCCGGGCACGACGTCCACCTCGCCGAGCGCTGGGACGGCCGCACCCTCGGGCCGTACGGGTTCGCCTGGCTCCGCTCGGCGTAAGCCCCCCCGACAGCCCCCGCCCTGCCGCCCCCGCCGCCCCGGCCCTCGCCCCCGCTCCGAAGGGCACGTTGTTGTCACTTTTCGCCTCGAAAAGCGACAACAACGTGCCCCTCGATGTCCAGGGTCCGCGGTCCGGGGGAGGATGGTGGGGTGAACCGGACCGACCGCCTCTACGCGCTCGTGGAGGAGCTGCGGGCCGTCTCGCCGCGCCCGCGCAGCGCGCGCTGGCTGGCCGAGCGATTCGAGGTTTCGGTGCGGACCGTCGAGCGGGACCTGTCGGCGCTGCAGGCCGCCGGCGTCCCGATCTGGGCGGAGACCGGCCGCACCGGCGGCTACGCGATCGACGCGGCGGCGACGCTCGGGCCGATGGGGTTCACCCCCGACGAGGCACTGGCCGTGCTGATCGGGCTCGGCACCCTCCGACGGGGACCGTTCCGCCAGTCCGCGGGCACCGCGCTGCGGAAGCTCCTGGCGGTGATGCCCGACGAGGATGCGCGCCGCGCGACCGCGCTGGCCGCGCGCGTCCACCTGCTCGAGCCCGAGACCGAGGACCCGGTGCCGCCCGCGTTCGCCGCCGCGCTGCACGCCGATCGGGTCGTCCGGCTGGTCTACCGCGACGGCTCGGGCACGGTCAGCGAGCGCGAGGTCGAGCCGCTCGGCACCATCGGCAAGGACGGCAGCTGGTACCTCATCGCCTGGTGCCGGCTGCGGGACGGGGTGCGGGCTTTCCGCGGCGACCGGATGCTCTCCGCCGAGCTGACCGACGAGCGCCCCGCGCCCCGGTCGCTCCGCCGGGAGGACCTGGACATCCCCTTCGGGACGCTCCGCTCGGTCGTCGACGACGTGAGCTGACGACCGGCGACCGATTCGGGAAACACCGACACAACGCTGTCGCGGACGGGGACGAAGCTGGACGCATCCATCCCGCACCCCGACCAGGAGGTCCGCATGTCTTTCGCATCCATCCGCATCATCACCGACGACGTCGACCGGCTCGTCGCCTTCTACGAGCGCGTCACCGGCCAGACCGCCACCCGCCCTGCCCCGGTCTTCGCGCAGTTCGACGGCCTCGGCGCAACGCTCGCGATCGCGAGCCCCGCCACCGTGGCGATGCTGGGCGACGCGGTGATCCCGGCCGCCAACCGCTCGGTCATCGTGGAGTTCGAGGTGGAGGACGTGGACGCCGAGTTCGCGCGCCTCGCCGCCGACCCGTCGGAGATCGTCCTGCCGCCCTCGACGATGCCGTGGGGCAACCGCTCCGCGCTGCTCCGCGACCCCGACGGGAACGTGGTCAACCTGTTCAGCCGTCCGCGGGCGTGACCGGTACGCGGGACCGTCCGGCTCGCCGCTCCCAGTCATCAGGCGGGCGTCCCCCTATGCTGGCGTGCGATGACCAGTCAGCCTCCCTCGCCGAGCGTCCCGCCCGTCGGGCCGACGCCTCCGCCGCAGTACGCCCCCTACGCGCAGACTCCGTACCCACCACAGGTGTACGCGGCTCCGCCGAGCCGCCCGGGCCGCGTGCTCGGCATCGTCGGCTTCGTGCTGTCGTTCGTCTTCCCGCTCGACATCGCGGGCCTCGTCCTGTCGATCATCGCGATGGTGCAGTCCCGGCGCGCCGGTCAGAAGAACGGCTTCGCGCTCGCGGGCATCATCATCGCCTCCGTCGGCATCCTTTTCTGCGCCGCCATCCTCGCCCTGCTCATCCCGCCCCTGATCGAGGTGGCACAGACGTGCGCCCGGCTCGGCACCGGAGTCCACGAGGTCGGCAACGCGGTCTACACCTGCACCCCGACCTCGGTGCGCAAGAGCTGGCACTGAGCGTCGCGCGGCAGCAAGGAGTCAGAGGAGGACGCGGAGATCATGGACGAGGACGACACGGTTGAGCCGGTGTTCGGCGGCGGCACGGAGCCGCCCGCGACTCGAAGGGCGCCATTGTGATCGTCGCCTTCGGCCGGTCTATCGCGCACTAGCTTGCGCGGATCGTCCCCCAGAAGAACGTCCGGAAGGTCCGTACGTTCGGTCATCCACGATGGGCGGCAACGACGGCACGATCCACCTGCCGAAAGGATCGAAGTGATCAAGAGAACGTTCGCCGAAGAGTTCCGCCCGTGAAGCAGGGCTGGGAGCATCCCTCACTGGCACACCTTCTCCTTGAGGAGAGTTATGTACTCGACTTCGCCCTGCATCCAGACCGATTGGTGTTTGCCGTCGATTTCGCGCTCGGTAGTGAACATCCAGCGTTTGAAGGGGCTCGTGCCGATGAAGCCTACGATTTTCGTCATGGGCAGCTGATCTTCGTTGGGCTCCGCTCATGTGAGTGGTCAAGCGGGGGTCAGGTACCTAGTCGCGACCCTGACGGCACCATGGATTGGGACTCCTTCTATTCCGTCACCTGGGACGGTGAAAGTGACAGTTGGCGGATCGAGGGAGGCTTCGGGCTACTCGCATTCACCACCTCCGCGGTTGATGTGCGCTTGGATGCTAGGCGCAGGCCATGATGTCCTCCGGCCTCTCAGAGCAGAGGAAGAAAGCCTTCCTTACCGCGTCGGAGAATGACCTGCGCGAGGCATTGCTGACGTTTCTGGACCGCTTCGTCGCCCATGCCGGCGACGATCCAGCGCAACTCTGGTCCGACACGCAGGTGTCTCCGAACTGGGGGACCGGCGATCCCGCCGTCTGGGGAGACTGGTTGGATGCGCTGTGGGACGCCGTAGATGGGCCGACGTCCATTGGAAAGCATCCCGACAGCGATCGGATGGACGTCACATACGGGGGCGAAGCCTACGAGGCCGACACTCGCGAGCTCGCGAGGTCGAGATTCCTGCCCATCGCCGAGAAGTCCGCGCCAGCGTTCGCCGTGCGAGGCGAATTCGATGAAGTGACGGGTTATGCAGCCTCGATGGAATTCATCGACCGGTGGTACCGGGAGAAAGGCGAGACGATCGAAGTGCTGACCCGTGAATTGAAAGCGAACGCCGAGCCGCTGTGGGATCGCGAGATGGCCAAGTGGCGGCGCCTCGCGAGTGAAGAGTGGCAGGTGGGAGGCCGCCGCATCGCGACAGACGAGCCAGGGCTGCTTCGAGCGCGAATCGTCTTCGCCGACGGGACGCAGACGGAAGTAAGCCTCGGCCGCTTCGCCGATGAACGCATCGCGGACCGGGCATGGCCCGCAATGGCCCGATTCGTCGACCTCGTCAGGGGCCAGCGCTTCCGGAGCGGCGAGGATGACGAAAGACGCTAAGCGATCGAATCCCTCTGCCGAAAGGATCGAAGTGATAAAGCGAATGTTCGCCGACGAGTTTCTCATCGAGGGCCTTCGCGACGATTTGGATCCATCATGGGCAGCGGCTCGAATCACTCAACGGCCGAGGGGACCGCTTTCGGAAATCTACGAGACATGGACGTTCGCGGAGACGATCAAATGGTAGAGCAACGCGTCAGCCGCGGCGCAAAGCGTTTCGGCATCGCGCTTGGCATCCTCGCGGTTCTTTGTCTCGCTGGGTGTACCCCCGGCCTGAGATCGGCAGACGTTCCCGGTGACTGGATCCACCAGGGTACAGATGCGCAGGGCGCACAGATGAGGCTTGAAGCCGACGGGCACGCCTCCGGGAGCGGATTGCCACCCTACGTGCTTTTTGCCGGCCCCAACGAACTCGATCCACAGCGCAGATACAGCTTCGAGGGGATGTGGAAGCTTCGGGGAAACCACGTCGAATTGGACCTGACGCAGGTCACGGTTGGTGGCCTCACGAAAAGCTCCGCCTCGAGCCAACTGCTGTACACCACCGGATCTGGTGACTCCTTGGCCCTATATGTTCCGCTTGGCGACCCGGACGACAGCCCGAGCTTCACGTTCGTTCGAGATCACCGCTAAGTCGAAGCTGCACGGGAAGTCGCCCCAGCCCTTCGATGCCTGCAGTGTCCTGCGCCCGAGATTCCGGCTCAAAGGAGCGAAGACCGCCGGCGTACTCCTGAAACTCGCCGGGCAGACGCTTCTCGACGGTCGTATCGGCGCGTTGGTATCCGCGATCACTCCAGTAACGACACCATCGACATCAGGACGGACAGCAACAAGATCCACCTGCCGAAGGGATCGAAATGATGAAGAGAACATTCGCCGAAGAGTTCCTCTTCGAGGGCACTCTGCTCTTGCTCGAGGGCAAGATCGAGGCGATCGAATACGTGGACGGCGGGTGGAAGCGCAGAGCGGGGGATCCCGGACAGATCGCGATCGAAATGGCGCGGGGATGGCTGGAGGTGTGGCCGACGGGAAACCCGACGCCGGGAGCGCTGGGCTGGTTGCGGAACACTCCTCTCGGTGATGAGACAGCGCGCGCGAGTGAAGCAAGGGGGCGAATGACACTCTCTCCGGGTGAAGCCCTGCTGGCGACGCAAACCTGCTCGCAGACGGACCTCAGACGGTCCCGATGAACGACACGCTCGCCTTCGGCGGCCCTTTCATGATCGTGGCCGCCATCGCGTGCCCGCTCGTCGCTGCCATCCTGCTCGTCGCCTTCCGCCGGCCGATTGCGCGGTGGCTCGCGGGGATCGTTCCCCAGAAGAACGTGCGGAAGGTCCGTGCCGCGGTCCTCGTCGCGGCACTGGCGGTCGCCGCGTTCGTGGCGGGATGGATTCTCGCCGTCCTCGTGCCCGGTGCGCCGCCGCCCCTGTCGCTCTCGGTGCTCGGGGTCGCTGCGCTGGCGTGGCTTGTCGCCTGGGCGCTGCTCGCCAACGAGCAGTGACAGTGGCCCCTGGCAGAATCGAGGGACACGATCGGAGGGGACCCACATGGCGGTGCGTGCGGACGAGATGGCGGTGCTTCGGCGCCGGACGAGCGAGAAGTGGCGCACGTACCCCGAGGACGTCCTGCCCATGTTCGTGGCCGAGATGGACTTCCCGCTCGCGCCCGCGATCCGCTCCGCCCTGCACCAGGCGGTCGATGACGGCGACACCGGCTACGTCGACGGCAACGACATCGGGCTGCGCAGCGCGTTCGCCGCTTTCGCGGAGGCACGCTGGGGCTGGTCGCCGTCGCCCGAGCGGATGGGCATCACGACGGATGTCAGCGTCGTCATCGTCGAGTCCCTGCGCCGGCTGACCTCGCCGGGGGACGGCGTCATCATCACGCCGCCGGTGTACCCGCCGTTCTTCGACCTCATCCCGGAGGCGGGCGCGACGGTCGTCGAGGTGCCGCTGCTCGACGACGGCGAGCAGTACGCCCTCGACCTCGACGGCATCGAGGCGGCGATGGCGGCGGGCGCGCGCGGCGTCCTGCTCTGCAACCCGCACAACCCGCTGGGGCTCGTGCACTCCCGGGAGGCGCTCGAGGCGCTCTCGGAGATCGTCGAGCGGCACGGCGGGTTCGTCGTCAGCGACGAGATCCACGCGCCGCTCACCCACCGCGGACGCACGTTCACGCCGTACCTGAGCGTGTCCGACGCCGCCAGGGAGCACGGGATCGCCGCCGAGTCCGGCTCGAAGGCGTTCAACCTGGCCGGGCTCAAGTCCGCGATGTTCGTCGCGGAGGGTGAGCGGATGACCGAGCTGATCCGGTCCCTCCCGGAGGAGGTCACCTTCCGCACCGGACTGTTCGGGATGCTCGCCGCCCGCGAGGGATTCGCTGCCGGGCTCGACTGGCTGGACGACGTGGTCGCCGCCGTCGAACAGAACTTCGCCATCCTGCGGCGCGAACTCGACGCGCGCCTGCCGGACGCCCGGCTGCGACCGGCGGGCGCGAGCTACCTGGCGTGGCTCGACCTGTCCGCGCTCGGCTGGGGCGACGACCCGGCCGCGGAGCTGGTCGGCGCGGCGAAGGTCGCTCTGGCGAACGGTCCCGCCTTCGGGACACAGGGGCTCGGCTTCGCGCGCATGAACCTGGCGTGCGCACCCGAGACCGTGGTCGAGGCGGTGGCGCGCATCGCCCGCGCTACCGAGCTCACGCGCCGCTGACCGCGATTACGACCAGGCTGGTGACCGCCACCAGCGTGGACAGCGTCGCGCCGAGCAGCAGCGGCCGCCACCCCGCGCGGCGGATCGCCGCGATGTCGGTGGAGAGCCCGATGCCCGCAAGCGCGACCGACACCAGGAACACGCTCGCCGTCACCAGCCCGTCGTGCGCCGCGGCCGGGATGGGCACGAAGGTGTTCCCGACGGCCACCACCAGGAACCCGACCAGGAACCACGGGACCAGGCCCGCGATCCGACGCGCGGTCAGCGGTCCGCCCGCGGACCGATGCCGGTGCTCGACGATCGCGAGCGTCACGCTGATCGGGATGATCATGAGCGTCCGGACGAGCTTCACCACCACCGCGAACCCGAGCGCCGACGTCGCGAACAGGCTCGCCGCGGCGACCACCGAGCTGGTGTCGTTGACCGCGGTGCCCGCGAACAGGCCGAACGTGTGCGGATCCATCCCGAGCGCGTGGCCGAGGAACGGGAAGACCAGCACGGCGATCGCATTGAACAGGAAGATCGTGGAGACGGCGTAGGCGATCTCCGCGCTCGTCGCGCCGATGATCGGCGAGACGGCCGCGATCGCGGATGCGCCGCAGATCCCGGTCCCGACGCCGATGAGGGTGCGCTCGCGCGCGGGGATGCGCAGTGCGCGGCCGAGCAGCCACGCGGCGAGCAGGCACACTGCGAGCGACGACAGCATCACCGGCAGCGACCCGAGCCCGACGACCAGGATGCTCGACAGCGACAGCTGCACGCCGAGCAGCACCACCGCGAGCTGGAGCAGGAACCTCCCCGAGTAGGCGACGCCCGGCACGACGCGGCCGCGGGGCCGCCGGATCATGGCGACGAGTACACCGATGACGAGGGCAGGGAGCGCGCTGCCGAGCGCGGGGACCATCCGGCCGACGCCGGTGGCGACCAGCGCGATCCCGGCCGTCAGGGCGACGCCGGGCGCCACCTCCACGCCGCGGCGGGTCAGACGGGCGGGCAGCGTGCGGAGGGGGAGTGCATCCATTCCATCGAGCCTGGTCGCTCGGCCGCCGCAGCGGTACGCCGGATGCGTTGTGCCGTCACAAGCTGCGCTTGTGGCTGCGTGCCGCGTTCATTTCGCGCAAATGGCGGTTATGACGCGCTCGTGACCGACATTTGCCGCACATGTTCGGCGGCGGGAGGCGCGCCGCGGGTCAGGCGGGCGAGAAGCGCACCGCGACCGCGTCGGCGAAGCCGCGGGCGGTGAGGGCGACCTCGAAGCCGGCCACCGCCTCCAGGTGGCGCGACATGCGCAGCGGCCCCGCGTCCAGCGGGTCGGTGCCGATCGAGCGGGCGAGGTCCATGACGAGGGACTTCGCCGCCTCGTCGTCGGAGGCGACGAACGTCTGCGGCGCGGGCGCGCCGGCCGGTGCGGGAAGCGCGAGCAGCTCGGCGTAGACGGTGTTGAACGCCTTGACCACGCGGGCGGAGGGCGCCGCTTCCGCGATGCGCTCGGCGAGCGACGGCCCGCCCGCGAGCCGGCTCTCCCAGTGCGGGGGATCGAGCGGGTTGCCGAGGTCGATGAGCACTGCTCCCGCAAGCAGGTCGCGAAGCCCGGCGACCGTCTCGATGGCGACCGGGTCGTGCACCGCGACGACAACGACCTCGCACGAGGCCGCCACCCGGTGATCGGCGCCGGTGACGCTTGCGCCCATCCCCGCGGCCACCTCCTCCGCGCGCCGCGCATCCCTGCTGCCGACCACGACCTCGTAACCCGCTGCGGCCAGCCGCGCCCCGATGGCGCGCGTCATCGGCCCGCTGCCGAGGAAGCCGACGCGCATCCCGGTTACTCCTCGTCGGCGAGGACGATCTGGACGCCCGCCTCGCGCAGCTTCTCCAGCTCGGCCGGGTCGGCGCTGGAGTCGGTGATCAGCATCTCCACCTGTCCCACCTCCGCCATCTGCGCGAGCGCGACGTTCCCGATCTTGGAGCCGTCCGCCACCACCACCGTGCGCTGCGCCTTCGCGACCATCGCGCGGTTGGTGCGCGCCTCCGTCTCGTCGTGCGTCGTCACACCCGCGGTCGCGCTGATGCCGTCCGCGCCGAGGATCGCTGTGCCGACGTTGACCGCGTTGAACGTGCTCTCCGCGAGCGCCCCCACCAGCTCCAGCGACTGCGGGCGCAGGAACCCGCCGGTCATCGCCACGCGCACGCCCGCGTAGCCGGAGAGCAGGTTCGCGATCGTGAGCGAGTTGGTGACGACGGTGATGTCGCGGTGGTTGGCGAGCGCGCGGGCGACGCTCGCGGTCGTCGTCCCACCGCTCAGCGCGACGACGTAGCGCTCGGAGGGGAGGCGGCGCACCATCGCCCGCGCGATCGAGCGCTTTGCCTCCTGGAAGCGGGTGTCCCGCAGCGCGACGGGGATCTCGCGGCCGCGCTCCAGGGCGGAGGCGCCCCCGTGGGTGCGCACGATGAGGTTCTGGTCGGCGAGGTCGGAGAGGTCACGGCGGGCGGTCGCCGCCGAGATGCCGAGCTCGTCGGAGATCTCGGCGAGGGCGACGGTGCCGCGCTCCGAGACCAGGTCGAGGATCGCGACCAGGCGCTCCGCACGCCGGCCGGTGGTGACGCGAGCGATCAGTGATTCGGTTGTCGGTGAGAGCATTGCGGCCCCTTTCGCCGGTCGGACCGCGAAGTGATCAATCAATGTGATCACTTTAGTCGCGATTCGCTCATTCTGTTGCGCAGAGTTGACACAGTACCGCAGGATCGCAGCATGCCACAGATCGTTTTCTTGGGAGCGGGGAGCGTCGTCTTCACCCGCCAGCTGCTCGCCGACCTGTTCCGTTTCGACGACCTGCCCACCCTGCGCATCGTCCTCCACGACATCGACGCCGAGCGGCTCGCGGTCGCCGAGGGCACCGCCCGTCAGGT
The DNA here is from genome assembly GCF_040050925.1 of Leifsonia sp. NPDC080035. NCBI lineage: Bacteria > Bacillati > Actinomycetota > Actinomycetes > Micrococcales > Microbacteriaceae > Leifsonia > Leifsonia sp. NPDC080035. The sequence goes on from NZ_CP157390.1 coordinate 1,802,797, forward strand.
CGCCGCGCGATTCGGCAGGGACGCCGACATCGCCGCCACGCTCGACCGCCGCGAGGCCCTCACCGGCGCGGACTTCGTGATCAACATGATCCAGGTGGGCGGCATCGACGCCACCCGCGTCGACCTCGAAGTGCCCGCGGCCGCCGGCCTCCTCCAGACGATCGGCGACACCACCGGCGTCGGCGGCGTCTTCCGGGGCCTGCGCACCTTCCCGGTCCTGAGCGGCATCGCCGCCGACATGACCGAGCTCTGCCCGGACGCCTGGTTCCTCAACTACACCAACCCGATGGCGATGAACGTCTGGTGGATGTCCGTCGTCGCGCCCGGCATCAAGACCGTCGGCCTCTGCCACAGCGTCTACTGGACGGTGCACGACCTCTGCGAGCTGATCGGCGTCCCGATGGAGGGCACCCACTACCGCGCCGCCGGCGTGAACCACCAGGCGTGGCTCGTCGAATGGTCGCGCGACGGCCAGGACCTCTACCCGCTGCTGCGCGAGGCGATCGAGAAGGACCCCGAGCTGCTGCGCCGCGTGCGTGTCGAGATCTTCCGCCGCATCGGCTTCTACCCGACCGAGACCAGCGAGCACTCCTCCGAGTACCTCGACTGGTTCCTGCGATCGCCCGAGCAGATCGAGCGCTTCCGCCTGAACCCGCTGGAGTACATCGGCATCTCCGAGGAGAACGTGGCCGAGTTCGAGCACGCGAAGGCGGCGCTCGCGGCGGGCGACGACCTGGAGCTGGAGGAGGGCGCCGCCGAGTACGCGCCGCAGGTCATCCACTCGATCCTCACCGGAACCGAGCGCGTCATCCACGCGAACGTCGTCAACCGCGGCCTCATCGACAACCTGCCGCAGGGCGCGGTCGTCGAGGTGCCGAGCCGGGTGGATGCGGACGGCGTGCACCCGCTGCCGTTCGGCTCCATCCCGGTGCAGGGCGCCGCCCTCAACCGCACCTACCTCTCGGTCGCGGAGCTCGCGATCGAGGCCGCACGCACCGGAGACCCGGAGCTCGTGCGGCGGGCCGTGCTCACCGACCCGAACGCGTCGTCGTCGCTGACCCCTGAGCAGATCTGGGCGCTCTGCGACGAGCTGACCGCCCGGCACGCCCACCTGCTGCCGATCGCGCTCGGCGGGACGCTGGAGACGGCCGAGTGAGCCTGCGGCCCACCGCGGAACTCGTCGCCGCAGCGCATTCCGCCGGCCAGGCGCTCGGCGCCTTCAACGTGCTCTCGCTCGACCACGCCGAGGCGGTCGCCGCCGGTGCCGCCACCGCAGGCGCCCCCGCGCTGCTGCAGCTGAGCCAGAACGCCATCGCGTTCCGGGGCGGCCCGGAGCCGCTGCTCGCCGCCTGCCGCGAGATCGCCGCCGCGTCGGCCGCGCCGCTCGGCATCCACCTCGACCACATCGAGGACAGGGCGCTGGTCGAGCGCATCCTCGCCCGCGCGGAGGACCTCGGCGTCGGCTCGATCATGTTCGACGCCTCAACGCTCGAGTACGACGACAACGTCGCGGCGACCCGCGAGGTCGTCAAGCGCGCGCACGACGCGGGCGTCTGGGTGGAGGCGGAGCTCGGCGAGATCGGCGGGAAGGACGGCGCCCACGCGCCCGGCGTCCGCACCGACCCCGCGGAAGCCGTTGCGTTCGTGGAGGCGACGGGCGTGGATGCGCTCGCCGTCGCGGTGGGCAGCTCGCACGCCATGCTCGACCGCTCCGCGCGGCTCGACATCCCGCTCATCGAGCGGCTGGCCGCGGCGGTGCCGGTGCCCCTGGTGCTGCACGGCTCCTCCGGCGTCCCCGACGAGGAGATCGCCCGTGCCGTCGCCGCCGGGATCCGCAAGGTGAACGTCGGCACCGCCCTCAACATCGCCTGGACGGCGGCGCTGCGCGAGCAGCTCGCCGAGCAGCCGGACGCCGTGGACCCGCGGAAGTACACGCGGGCGCCGCGGGCCGCGATCGCCGATCTCGTCGCCGCGTTCTGCGGCGTCGTCTCGCCGGCGACCGCATCCACCCGGTAGCAAACACGCAAACAATCAACCTCGCTGAGCGATATGCGCATATCGATTGTCAATCGCTCAACGGCAACCAAGGATAGAGCCAGCGCGCGGCGGAAGCGTCGCACTGCCTCATGACCCACAGGAGCACCTCCGTGACACTCACCTCCCGCGAGATCGCCAGCCAGCCGGACATCTGGCGCACCGCCCTCGAGACCCGCACCGAGCAGGCCGACGCGCTGCTCGCCCTCCCCGGCTCGCGCGTCCTCGTGCTCGGCTGCGGAACCTCCGCCTTCCTCGCCGAGTCGTACGCCGCCCTGCGCGAGCGCGCCGGCTTCGGGATGACCGACGCCGCCTACGCCTCCGAGCCGTGGACGTGGCGCGACTACGACGCCGTCGTGCTGCTCAGCCGCTCCGGCACCACCACCGAGGTGATCGACGCGCTGGACGTCATCCCCGAGGGCGTACGGACCATCGCCGTCACCGGCGTCGCCGACTCGCCGGTCGCGGCCCGCGCGGACGACGTGCTGCTGCTCGACTTCGCCGACGAGAAGTCCGTGGTGCAGACTCGGTTCCCCACCACCTTCCTGCTGCTCGCCCGGCACGCGCTCGGTGAGGACGTCTCCGGCCTCCCGGCCGAGGCCGCCGCCCGCCTCGAGGCCCCGCTCGACATCGACACCGCAGCCCTCTCGCACTTCGTCTACCTCGGGAGCGGCTGGACCTACGGGCTCGCACAGGAGGCGGCGCTCAAGATCCGCGAGGCCGCCCAGGCCTGGTCGGAGTCCTACCCGGCGCTCGACTACCGCCACGGACCCCTGGCCGTCGCCGATGAGCGCTCGATCGTGTGGATCCTCGGCGCCGTCGAGCCCAGCCTGGTGTCGGACATCGAGCGCACCGGCGCCCTCGTCCGCACCTCCACCGGCGACCCGCTTGTCGAGCTCGCCGACGCGCAGCGCCTCGCCGTCGCGATCGCCGAGCAGCGCGGACTCGACCCCGACAACCCGCGCCACCTGACGCGGTCGATCGTGCTCGGCTGACCCCAGGCCGGGCGAACCCCACCCAGTACCCGAGAAGAGGAAACGACGATGAGGTCCACATTCCGAAAGCGGATGCTCCGCACGACCGGCGCCGTCGCGGCCGCGGCCGTCCTGGCCGCGCTCGCCGGCTGCAGCGGCTCGCAGGGCGCGACGACGCTCGACACCAAGGCGAAGGTGACCATCCAGGTCTGGTCCGGTCAGGCGGACGCGGCCGAGAAGATCATCGAGTCGCTCGGCAAGGAGTTCGAGAAGCTCCACCCGAATGTGACGGTCGACCTCTCTCCGGGCGCATCCTCCACCGACCAGCTGCTGCAGAAGCTGTCCGCCGGGTTCGCCGGCGACCAGTACCCGGACATGTCGTACGCGTTCGGGTCCTGGGCGGGGCAGCTGGAGTCGACCGGCCGCACCCTCGACATCACGGATGAGGTGAAGAAGCCCGACGTCAAGTGGGACGAGTTCACCGAGGCCGCCCGCGGCACCGCGCAGCCGAGCGGCAAGAAGACGATCGGCTTCCCGGCCGTCGTCGACAACATCGGCCTGCTCTACAACAAGACGCTGTTCGACAAGGCCGGACTCTCCTACCCGACGGCCGACTGGACGTGGGACGACTTCCGCGCCGCCGCGAAGAAGCTCACGGACACCGCGAACCACATCTACGGGTACGGCTACTCGGTCTCCGGCAGCGAGGAGACCACCTGGCAGTTCTGGCCGCACCTGTGGCAGAACGGCGGCCGCATCCTGAACGAGGATGCGACGAAGGCCGAGTTCGCCTCGCAGGCCGGCGTCGACGCGCTGACCTTCCTGCGCTCGATGGCCGTCGACGACAAGAGCGTTTACCTCGACCAGACCGACACCAAGTTCGGCCAGCTGTTCACCAGCAACCGCATCGGGATGATCACCTCCGGCCCCTGGCAGCTTTCGGACCTCAAGACCGGCGGCACCGACTACGGCGTGGTGCAGCTGCCCGGCACGAACGGCGACCACCAGACCGCATCCGGCCCGGACATCTGGGCACTGTTCGACCACAAGGACAAGAACCGCGCGTACTGGGCGACCCAGTTCGCCGAGTGGCTCACCTCTGCCGCCCAGGACGAGCGCTTCAACGTCGCCCTCGGCAACCTGCCGCTGCGTTCCTCCTCCGCGGACTCGGAGGCCGTGAAGAAGGAGGCGGCGGAGTACCCGGGCTACGACGTGTTCGTCGCCAACTCCGCGAACGTCAAGAACACCCGACCGACCACCACCGGCTACGCCGGCCTCTCGGTGGCGATCGGCAAGTCCATCTCCTCGGTGCTGCAGGGCGACGGCGAGCCCAAGGCGGCCCTCGAGCAGGCGGCCGGCCAGGCCGACACGGCCCTCAAGAAGTAGCCGCCGCCGATGGCAGACAACATCGCACCGACGCTCGGCCGACCGGGCGCGTCCGCCGACGCGTCCCGGTCGCGCCGGACGCGCCGCCGCCAGGGCGTCCTCTCCTCCCTGACCGGCTGGGGGTTCGTCGCCCCGGCGACCATCATCATCCTCGGGCTCTCGATCTTCCCCGCGCTCTGGGCGTTCGTGCTCTCCTTCCAGAGCTGGGACGGGTTCAGCGACCCCACCTGGGTCGGCGGCGAGAACTACGCGAACCTGATGACGGACGCGGACTTCGGCAACGCCGTGCTCAACACGATCGGCTTCACCCTGCTGTTCGTGCCGGCGTCCGTGCTGCTCGGCCTGTTCCTCGCCGTCGCGCTGAACCGCCGGATCCGCTGGATGGGCTTCTACCGCACGGCGATCTTCGTGCCGTTCGTGGCCTCCGCCGCCTCCACGGGCATCCTGTCGACGTACCTGTTCAGCCCGCAGTTCGGCCTGGTCAACAACATCCTGCGCGTGCTGCACCTGCCGCAGCAGGGCTGGCTGGACGACCCCAAGCAGGCGATGCTCGTGATCGCGATCATGTCGCTGTGGGGCTCGGCCGCGTTCACGACGGTCATCTACCTGGCGGCGCTGCAGGACGTCCCCGCCGACCTGATCGAGGCGGCGCGCATCGATGGCGCCAACCGCTGGCAGACCTTCTGGCGGATCGTCTGGCCGCAGCTCGCCCCGGTCACCGTGTTCGTCGGCATCTGGCAGACGATCCAGGCCATCCAGCTCTTCGACCTCGTCTACACGACGACGCGCGGCGGCCCTCTGGACGCGACGAAGACGATCGTCTACTTCCTCTACGACAAGGCGTTCCACGCCCTGGAGTTCGGCTACGGGTCGGCCGCCGCCTACGTGCTGTTCGCGGTCACCCTGCTCATCACGATCGGCGTCGTCGTCTTCCAGCGGCGCCGGGGCTCGGAGGCGTTCTGATGGCCACGGTTCTCGACGAGGTCTCGCAGGCCTCCACGCAGGTCGCGCGGGAGACGGGGGATCGGCCCGGCAAGCGCACCCGGCTGAGCGGCTGGCACTTCGTGCTGTTCCCGATCGCGATCCTGTTCCTGGTGCCGTTCCTGCAGATGGCGCTCGCGTCGTTCTCGCCGGCCAAGGAGCTGGTCGCGTTCCCGCCGCCGTTCATCCCGTCGCACTTCACCCTCGACGGCTACATCAAGCTGTTCGGTCAGACCGACATCCTGCTCTGGCTCGGCAACACGGTGATCGTCTCGGCGACCGCCATCGTCTCGAACATCGTGCTGTGCTCGCTTGCCGGCTACGGGTTCGCGCGGCTGCGGTTCCGTGGCCGCAACTTCGGCTTCCTGATGATCCTCGCGACCATCATGATCCCGACGCAGCTGCTGATGATCCCGACCTACATCCTGTTCGCGAAGCTCGGCCTGCTGAACGGCCTGGGCGCGGCGATCGTGCCGTGGCTGGCGACCGCGTTCGGCATCTTCCTGATGCGGCAGTTCTTCCTCTCCCTCCCGGCGGAGCTGGAGGAGGCCGGGGCGATCGACGGCTGCAACCGCTGGCAGATCTTCTTCCGCATCGTGCTGCCGCTGGCCCGGCCGGCGCTCGCGACGCTGGCGATCTTCACCCTGCTCGGCGCGTGGAACGACCTGGTCTGGCCGCTCATCGCGATCAACAACCAGTCGGCGTTCACGCTGCAGCTGGGCATCGCGAACTTCCAGGGCGCGCACCAGACCGACTGGAGCCTGATCATGGCGGGCAACGTGATCGCCACGCTGCCGCTGATCCTGTTCTTCCTGTTCGCGCAGCGCCAGTTCATCGCGACCATGACATTCTCCGGACTGAAGGGATGACCGGCATCGACGCCTCCGACAACCGTGTGGATGTGCTGGTGGTGGGGGACGCGAACCCCGACCTGCTGCTGACCGGGGACACGGTGCCGCGGTTCGGTCAGGCCGAGCAGCTGCTCGACGCGGCGGACCTGCTGCTCGGCGGCAGCGCGGCGATCGTCGCCTGCGGCCTCGCCCGGCTCGGGATGCGCACCGCGCTCGCCGCGGTGGTCGGCGACGACCAGTTCGGCGTGTTCGTGCGCGGCCGGCTGACCGACGGGGGAGTGCTGGACCGCGAGGTGCGGACGAGCAGGACGCTGCCGACCGGCATCTCGGTCGTGCTGTCCGAGCCGTCCGACCGCGCCATCCTCACGCTGCCCGGCACCATCCCGACCCTGACCGCTGGCGCGGTGCGGGGCGCGGTGGACCGGCTGCGCCCCCGTCACGTGCACGTCGCCTCCTACTTCCTGCAGCCGGGGCTGGCCGCGGACCTGCCGGTGCTGCTCGCCGAGCTGGCGGCCGAGGGGATCACCGTGAGCCTCGACACCAACTGGGACCCGGCCGAGCGCTGGTCGGGGCTCACCGAGGTGCTCTCGCGCGTGGACGTCTTCCTGCCGAACCGCGAGGAGGCGCTGGCGATCGGGTCCGCCGTCCTCGGCCGGGGCACGAAGGACCTGGACGAGGCCTCCTGCGCGCTCTCCGCTCTCGGCTGCCGTGTGGTGGTCAAGGCGGGCGCGGAGGGCGGCATCGTCTACGAGGACGGCGCCCGCGTCGCGTCCGCCCCGGGCCTCGTCGTGGACGTGGTGGACACCACCGGCGCCGGCGACAGCTTCGACGCCGGCTACCTCGCCGCATCCCTGCGCGGTGTCGAGAGCGAGGAGGAGCGGCTGCGCTGGGCGGCGGTCGCGGGCTCCCTCTCGGTGCGCGGCCGCGGCGGCACCGGCGCCCAGGCGACGCTCGCGGAGCTCGCCGGCGTCCTCGCCTGACGCCCGGCGTCCCTGCCCCGCCCCTGGCGTCGAACGGTCGCGACACGCCGCCTCGCCCGCTCCCACGCGGCGTGTCGCGACCGCTCAACCGCTCCGAGGCCGAGGCCGGGGGCGGGCCGGGCAGCGCGGTCAGCCGAGGCCGAAGAAGAAGATGCCGAGGCCGAGCGCGGCCGAGATGCCGGCGACGATCCAGAACCTCACGACGATCGTCACCTCCCGCCAGTTCATCAGCTCGAAGGTGTGGTGGATGGGCGTCATCAGGAACAGCCGCCGGCCGCGGGTCGCCTTGAAGAACGCGCGCTGCAGGATGACAGACCCGGCCTCGATGACGAAGAGGCCGCCGATCAGGATGAGCAGCAGCTCCGTGCGGGTCTCGATGGCGAGGGCGCAGAGCGCACCGCCGAGGCCGAGCGCGCCGGTGTCGCCCATGATGATCTTCGCCGGGTTGGTGTTCCACCAGAGGAACCCGATGAGCGCCCCGCAGATGGAGGCGGCCACGATCGCGAGCGAGAGCGGGTCGGCCGTCGTGTAGCAGCGGCTGAGTCCCTCCATCGGCGACCCGACCGAGCAGCTCTGGCTGAACTGCCAGAAGCCGATGAAGACGTAGGCGCCGATGGAGATGACGGACGCGCCCGTGGCAAGGCCGTCGAGCCCGTCGGCGAGGTTGACGCCGTTCGTCGTCGCCGCCGCGAGCACGTTGACCCAGAGGATGTAGAGGACGATCCCGACGATCGGAACGCCGGTGGCGATCCGCGCGAGGTCGAGCGCGGGGACGTCGCGGATGGTGGAGATCGCCGTGGACGCCGCCGTCTCGCCGTCGGCATTCGGGATCGTGATCGCGAGGATCGCGTACAGGGTGCCGACGACCAGCTGCCCGGCCACCTTCGACCAGCCGCCGAGCCCGAGGCTGCGCTGGTTGCGCACCTTGAGGTAGTCGTCGACGAACCCGACCGCGCCCATCCCGACCAGCATCAGCAGCACCAGGAGCGCGGAGGGAGTGATCCCCTCGCCACCGCTCAGGATGCCCGCGGTGAAGAAGCCGAACAGTGTCGCGAGGATGAAGACGATGCCACCCATCGTCGGCGTCCCGCGCTTCACGTGGTGCGACTGGGGGCCGTCGTCCCGGATGAACTGGCCGAACTCGAGCTTCCGGAAGAGTCGGATGAAGGCCGGCGTCAGCGCCAGCGAGAAGACGAGCGCGAGCCCGCCCGCCGTTAGAAGAGTCCCCACCGAGCTATCGTGTCAGGCCGGAGCGCCCCGAGCCCAATCGCGGCTGGTGTGGGGTCGCAGCGCGTAGATTCGTGGGGGAGCGGTCTCGGCCGCGAAGAGCGGAGGAAGAATGGCAGCGACGCCCGGCTGGTACCAGGACCCGTACGGCGGCGCCGGCCTGCGCTGGTGGGACGGCGTCCAGTGGACGCAGCACGTCAGCACCCCGCAGACCGTCCGGCCCGCTGCGTACACGCCGCCGGTGCCTGCGCGCCGCCCGCTCCCGGACGGCACGCCGGTCTACACGCCCTGGATCTGGCTGGTGACGCTGCTCCCGCTGGTCAACGCGCTCGTGCTGCTCACCTACCGCCCGTACAGCGGCTACGCCCGGATGTTCGCCGACCCCGCGCATCCCGTCATCCCCGACACGCTCTCGCTGATGGGCGGCCCGGTGTTCCTCGTCGCCTCGATGCTCTCCTGGATCGTCGTTGCGGTGATCGTCGTCTTCGCTTGGCTGGACTACCGCGAGCTGACCCGCCGCGGCGTCGAGCGCCCGTTCCACTGGGCGTGGTCGTTCCTCGGCCCGATCGTGTACTCGATCGGCCGTTCGGTGGTGGTCCGCAAGGTCGCGGGCGGCCGCGGCGGCGCCCCGATCGCCGTCGCGATCGCGGTGCAGGTCGTGGTCGCCATCGCCGCGTTCGTGCTGGGGGCGATCATCTTCGCTTCGATGATGCAGGGCATCGGCGACGTGAGCGGCGTCGGCGCCTGAAACCCGTGGGGGCTCGTGGAGGTCCGTGGACGAACCCGCCGGTTTCGTCCGTTATGATGGCTGTCGTGCGTCCGTTCGCGGCCGCGCGAGGAGACGTCGCATAGTCAGGCCTAGTGCACCACCCTGCTAAGGTGGAGTCCCCGATAGGGGACCGAGGGTTCAAATCCCTCCGTCTCCGCCGATAAATGTGCTGGTTAGCGCTGGTTTTTCGACCACCGAATCGGTTAGCGCCCACAAAAGCCCCACGGCTGAATTCGTCGCGGCCTCATCGAGTCGTGCCGAAACGTCGTCCGGTGATCGTCGAAGCGGTCCGCGTCAATATCCACAGTCATCGCTCCCGAGGAGTGGCCGAGCATCTGTTGGATGGCATTCACGTCGGCGCCGGCCGACAGCGCGGGGCTCGCGGCTTTGTGTCAAAGATAGTGAAGCGTCATCTGCGGGATGCCAGCGGCGAGGCGTGCGGTCACGAACCAGGACCGCGACGCTATGCCTGCCCGAGTGCGCCGCAGTTACATGCCGGGCTTGTCGGCGACAACCAAGTCATCTGGGCTCTTGCCGTCGACCAGGGGACGCAGCGCCGGGGCGAGCAGGTGAGGGAACGGGAAGGTGCGGCGCTTATGTGACTTGGGTCGCCGGCTTCGATGACCCCGTCGACCTCGACCGCGTTCTCGGAGACGCGGATGCGCCGCCGTTCGAAGTCGATGCCTTTCACCCCGCCGGCCGACCATGTCGGCCGAGCGCAGGCCGGTGTAGCAGAGCAGGAGGAGGGTCGGCGCGCGGTCACCTGAAGCGTTGGCCAGGTCGTGGGCCTGCGGGTGCGTGAGGGAGATGTGCTCCTTTGGAATCTTGCGGGGCAGCTTGATTTCTCGGAAGGTCCGCACCATCGTCTTCGGCCACACAGCCGAGAATGTTCGCGCCAGCCTCGCCAAGGACGACACCGTCATCGTCAACGGCTACCTCGAGTTCCGCCAATATCGCCGATCACCCGGGGTTTCATTATCCGTCGCTGGCTGCCAGTAAGGTGATTCTCAAGATAGAGAGACGGCGCCTCAGCGCGTCGCGAGGGATTGCAGACATCGGTTGTGTTCTCCTGGAGGTGAACGCCGTAGACCAAGAAGGAGCGCAGAAGCGTGGCAACTTACGCAGTAAAGCTCGAGCGTTCGGCGCCCCTTGTATTGCCCCGCCATCAAGGAGCACCCGAGGAATCGGATTTCGCCGAGTGGTGTGCGTCCGAAAAGGAATCCGGGCGACCGCTTGCCGTCGATCTTTTTTCTGGAGCCGGAGGTCTCGGTGCAGGAGTGGAGGCTGCTGGCTGGACTGTTGTCGCAGCCGTGGATCACGACAAGGCGGCCCTTGAGACTCATCGTGCGAACTTCCGCGGGCAAGCTCTCGAAGTGGACATGTCCGATCCCGAGCAGGTTGGCAAGCTGATAGAGAAGCTCGGTCCGATTGGTGTGGACCTCGTCGCCGGAGGGCCGCCGTGCCAACCTTTTAGCAGAGCTGGCCGGGCCAAGATTCGTAGCCTCGTGGAAGACGGCGTCCGAAATCCGGTGGACGCTCGGAAGGAACTGTGGCGATCGTTCATAGATGTCGTCTTGGCGCTTGGGCCAAGGGCGGTACTTATGGAAAATGTTCCTGACATGGCCATTGGTGATGACTTAAAAGTGATTCGCGAGATCGCCGGTCTCCTCGAGGACGCAGGGTACTGGGTGGATTACCGACTCCTGGACGCATGGAAACATGGTGTGCCGCAGCACCGGAAGAGGTTCATCCTTCAAGCGCGCCGCGATGGCGTCTTGCCAGCATGGCCGACGCCAAGCGAGGACAAGCCAACCGTCCGCCACGCGATCGAAGACCTTCCCCGTTTGAACGGAACCACAGGGGGACGAGTACTCCCCTATACAGGCGTGCCGAGCAACAACTTGGCAAGAATGCTGCGCGATCCAGGCGCAGAGCCGGTCATTCACGACCACATGACGCGCCCGGTGCGCGACGATGACCTAGAAGCGTTTGAGTTGATGACGGCGTCTACTCTCTACTCCGATCTGCCTGCCCATCTCAAGCGTTACCGGTCGGACACCTTCACGGACAAGTACAAACGGCTCGATTGGGATGATCTGAGTCGAACTATTACCGCACACATTGCCAAGGATGGGTACTGGTATATCCATCCTTCCGAACACCGCACCCTGACGGTCCGGGAGGCTGCGCGGATTCAGACATTCCCTGACAGTTTCCGGTTTGCGGGCACTCGAAGCGATGCGTTCAGACAGATCGGGAACGCGGTTCCCCCGCTCCTCGGCCGGGTAGTCGCGGAGATGATCCTTCCTCTTTCAGCGCCTAAGTCTGGACCCGCCCCGCTGCTTGCGATGCGGGAGCGTCTAGTCCATTGGGCGATGAACCGTAGGCGTCACGCATGGTGGCTTTACCCTGGCCCCGAAATGACCGCCGCGTGCGCCGGAATTGCGTCTCTTTTTGATGTCCACCGCCTTCCTCGAGATGCCGCGGCGGCGATCATGGACCCTCTACGAGGTGCCCAGAATCTAACCTTCGATTCTCTTCAGCATGTCGAAGTGCATTCACTGAGCGCCACTAGGAAGCGAGTTCTTCGGGAGTTCCGAGAGGAGCTGCGCAAAGGCGGCTCCGTGGACTGGACGCCGCTGCTCTTGGCGCGCCTTGGGCCGGCACAGCAGAAGCTGTTTGCGCTCCTAAGGGGGAGCAATGAGCTGATTGTGAATGCCCATGTCGGCAAGGTCGTTGCACTACTGATGGATTTGCCGGAGGGTCAGACAGGCCTCTATACCGACATCAAGGTCGCTCTCGCGCAGTTGGTCGCTGGTGGTGCGGATGCGGCGCTCCGAATGAGCGCACTACGAGGAATCACGGTCTCGGAGGCTCGCGCGCATATAAAAAGCGGTGCGGCAACCAGTTCGCCACAGCTCGAGGAGATTGCGTCGTGACGGTTGTTCCCGCGAAGGATGCGTCCGGAGCACCAGACGGAAGGGGTGCGCTACGACCGCGCGCAAGGCTGCTCCGAACTCTCGGAAACGACCTAATCAGTAGCGACAAGGTTGCACTGATCGAATTGGTCAAGAATTCGTACGACGCTGACGCCACTGCCGTCCTCATTCGATTTCATGGACCTTTGTCTCGAGGTGCTGGGCGCATCGAGGTTCTGGACGATGGGCATGGAATGGATGTCGGCACCTTGCAGACCTCTTGGTTAGACATCGCCACCGATACGAAGCGTCGCAAGCCTAAGAGCGAGAACGGGCGTCGCGTACTGGGCGAAAAGGGCATCGGGCGCCTTGCCGCGGCAAGGCTCGGTAACGAGCTCCTATTAGTTACGCGTCGCGCCGGTGTCGAGGAAGTGCAGCTGCTGATCGATTGGACTCAGTTCGATCGCGATGAGGCATATCTGGATGAGATTGAAGTCGCATGGGAGGTCGGCCTTCCGGAGGTATTCGCTGGCCAGGGCAGAGCCAATGAGTACTTCTCGAAAGCCAAGATCAAAGAATGGAACCGAGGTCGAGGTACTCTCCTCCAGATCGAGAAGCTCACCCACGAGTGGAGTCAAAAGGACTTCGTTGAACTGCGCACCGCGCTAACTAGGCTGATCCGGCCTCGGCCCACCATCCTGTTCGGTTCAGCCGAAGGGGATGCCAGCCACGAGGAAGCGGAAGTCGCTGAGGCGGATACTGCAGACGCTCCGACTAGCGAAGGATCGAAGGATGGGAGCAGCGGGCCGAGCGGCTTCCATATCTTCATCGAGCTTATTGACGTACCTGAGGACATGCAGCGTTTCGAAGGAGCAATCGACTCATCCGTCGATTTGAGCACGCCGCACTACCAGCTCAAAGGTTCGGTCGACTCGAACGGCTCTGCGCACTTGCATTACGTGCAGCAAGAACCGCCAGCGGATATTGAGTTGGAACCCAAAATGCTCTGGAACGACGATAGGCGCTCCCCTCAATCGGGCCCGTTTGATTTCGAAATCAACGTCTGGGATCGCGACAATGATGCGATCCAGCGCACGCTGATTGCTTCCCGTCCCGACGGCCAAAGCCCCTCTGCAAAGGAGCTAAAGGGCTTTCGCGAGACTCTCGACGACGTCGCCGGCGTCAGTATCTATAGAGATGGCTTCAGAGTCCTGCCGTTCGGTGAGTCGGGCGACGATTGGTTGGGGCTCGACCTCAGGCGAGTGCAAAGCCCGACTTTGCGTCTGTCGAACAATCAGATTGTGGGCCAGATCTTCATCGGCGCGGACACAAATCAGGGATTGCAAGACCAATCGAACCGCGAGGGTTTTCTAGCGGGCACCGCATATTCAGATCTGCAATCCCTTGTTCGGGCAGCCCTCAACGAGCTTGAGGGACGGCGGTATAAGGCCAGGCGGCCGGACGAAGCCCCAAAGGAAAAGAAGGGCGGCTTGTTCAAGCGCTTCGATCTTGGGGAGATCAGATCCGCGCTTGCCGCAAGCTACCCGGGCGACACGCGTCTCATCGGCCTAGTCGACGACAAGAACCGCGACATCCAAGAGGGTGTGACAGAGGTGCAACAAGTTCTGTCTCGATACTCGCGACTCGCGACGCTTGGGTCGCTCGTTGACCGAGTTCTGCACGATGGACGCACTGTGATCACGCGACTGAAGAACATTTCGAGGTTTGGCAAACGAGACTTGAGTAAGGCCGCGCTCACTGCGGAGGAGAAAGTTTCAGTCGCGCAGGGAGCGATGGAGCAGACCGCCGTGCAGGCGGATGTGCTTTCCACTCTCTTCAATCAGATCGAACCATTTGGCGGTCGAAAACGTGGACGACCGAAAGATGTTCACGTTCGTGACTTGCTCCAGAGTGCGGTCTCCATAATGCAGGTAGAAGCAGACGATCGCGGTGTCGCTGTTGAAGTAGTAGCGGACCAAGACTTTGTTACTCGACTTGACGAAGCCGAGGCGCTCACAGTGCTGGTGAACCTCATCCAGAACGCGATCTACTGGACTGCAACTCAACCGTCAGTTTCACAGCGAAAGGTCGTCGTTGACGCAAGAACCAATGCTGACCAGTCACTAACATTTACGGTCAGCGACTCCGGTCCGGGAGTGTCGGATGAGATCCGCGGGCAGATTTTTGATCCGTATTTCTCGAGCAAACCCGATGGCGTTGGGCTCGGCCTAAGCATCGTAGGGAACATGGTTGAGGACATCTACGGGGGCGAGCTGACTCTCGTTCAGGAAGGACCGCTCGACGGCGCCACCTTCGAAGCCACGTTCAGGAGACGTGTCTGATGGAAGTTGAGAGGGTCTGGCGAATCCTAGTGATCGAGGATGACGAGCAGCTCGCTGCGGATGCGCAGCGTGAGATCACTGACGCATTCGACGACAATCCGGACATCAATGTCCGTGTCGAATTCGAGACCGACTTCGACGCGGGTTTCGAGCGCGTCCTAAACGGCACGACAGACGTGGTTGTCCTCGACGTCAGGCGTGATACTCCGTCGTCAGCGCCGGAGGACGAAACCGCTGGCCACACTGTGTTCAAGGAAATCAGGGAAGCCCGGTTCGCGCCAGTTGTCTTCTGGACAGCCTTGCCGGAGCAAGTGGCGCATGAAGCGATGGTGCCCTTAGTCGCGGTTGTGAAAAAGGATGACATCGAACTGCTGCCGGCAGCGGTCGAAGCCGCTATCACCAGTCAGGCCGTCGAAACCATCGCAGATATAGAAAACCACGTAGCTTCGGTGCTTAACAAGCACATGTGGACCGAACTTGGCCCGCATTGGGCCGAGTACACGGATGGATTGGAACCCGGGACAGTCGCCCAAGTCCTCATCAGTCGTCTTGCGCGAATCCTCGAAGGCGACCGTGAGCAGTCCTTCACCGCACACCCGAGCCATCGTTACGTGTATCCACCGGTCTCCGATACGCGCGGGCCGGGGGACATCATGCTCGAGGGCGGACGAGATTGGTGGGTTGTCCTCACACCGGCATGCGATTTCGAGCAAAGCAAGCTTGAATTCGCTTTGTTGGCCCGCGCGGGCTCGCTCGAATCGCATCCCAAATACGCGAAGTGGGTCTCAGCTAAAGGGAAGGGCAATGCCGCGAAGGGCGAATGGAATGAGCTGGGCAAGGATGTCTTGATGGCCACTCAAGGCCGATATCGCTACCTTCCTGCGTTTCGTGACATTCCCGATCTGGTTATCGATTTGGAGAATGTGCGGTCAGTGGACGCGGACACGCTCCGAGGCATGGAACCGGTGGCCTCGCTCGTGAGTCCGTTCGCGGAATCGCTACTAGTCCAGAACAGTCAGTTCCGCGGACGCATTGGTGTTCCGGATCTTGATTCCGAGCTGATCAAGCAGCGCCTTGAGGCAGGGGCTGTTTCGGCATAGGCGTGTCCGCATGCTCCTAGGCTCAACGGACCGTGCCCGAGCACGCATGCCCTGATTCGTGCGCGCGGGTTTGGCCTGGCTGTGTATGCGATCCCAATTGAGATGAACATAGGTGGCGAAGCGATCACTATTCGCCAAAGCGACAGGCTGGGTATCCCGCTGCAGGTTGAAGGCCATACAGTCCTCCGTCTCGATGCTTCGCATCGATGCACCTCGAACACTGCCGGTGGGTACTTTGCCGTCGACTACTCGTCGTTCACCGTGCAGCCGACGTCTTCCTCGGCTCCGCCCTCACCTACGACTACTTCCGAAAGCCGGGCAGCCTGATTCCGTGCTCGTACATCAGTGTGCACGCGCATCGGGACGAAATCGTCACGGCGATGGTGCTCGCTGGAAAGCGCCACAAAGGGAAGTCCCGCGCGAAGCAGTTTGAAAAGAGGTCGGCGACGCCACCACACCGGCTTCGGCGCCAGTCCGGAGCGGACGTCGGGGTCGCTGAGCTGATCGAGAACGCGTGTCAGCGCAGCGGCGACGCCAGCATTCTGCGCAGGCGACAGACCGGCAACAGCTCGTACTCGCGCCTCGAGCTCGTCATCAGTGATCTTCGTCATGCAATCAACATGTCCGGAACCGCACCATTCGTTTCACGTGGGACAAGATTCCTCCACGACCGACGGCACGGCCGGTGCGAAATCCCTCGGCGTTCGATGACCCAGTTGACGCGCGTAGACAATGCGCGTAGATTGCAGCTACTTCCCGTCAGAGAGGACCCGATGGACGAGCGCCAGAGCCCCGTTGATTCGACACAGGATCTTCTCGTCGTCGGCTCGGTGAACGAGGACCACTTCACTTTCGTCACCGCCTTCCCGCGCCCGGGAGAGACGGTGGCAGCAGTCGCCGCGCGCCGGGGACTCGGCGGCAAGGGCGCCAACCAGGCCGTCGCCGCTGCTCGGGCCGGTGCGCGGGTTCGGTTCCTCGCGAAGGTCGGATCGGACGGGGCCGGCTCTGACGCGATCGACGCGCTGCAGCGCGCGGGAGTGATCGCGGATGCCGTCGAGCAGGACGTGCACGGTGCGACCGGTACAGCGTCCATCGCCGTCGATGCGACCGGCGAGAACTGGGTGATCGTCGATCCAGGCGCGAACGCGCGAATCACCGTGGAGAGCATCGACCGTGAGTTCGATCGGCGGGGAAGCGCCTCCGTCGTTCTCGCCCAGGCCGAGATCCCCGGAGACGCGATCGAGCGTGCCGCGGCTCGTGCCCACGAAGCCGGTGCGCGGTTCGTGCTGAACCTCGCTCCCGTCATCGCCATCGCGGAGGAGACGCTGAGGGCATGCGACCCGCTGGTCGTCAACGAGCACGAGGCCGCGTCGATCGTGGCGGCACGCGGCGGGATCGCCACGACCCCCGCAGAGCTGGCGAGCGCGCTCGGCGAGATCGCGCGGTCCGTGGTGATCACGTTGGGTTCCGCAGGTGCCGTTGCTGCGGCTCGGGGCCGGGTATGGGACGTCCCGGGCTTCCGGGTCGACTCCGTCGTCGACACGACAGGCGCCGGTGACGCATTCGTCGGTTCGCTGTGTGCGCGTCTCGCCGCGGGGGACGACCTCGAAGCGGCGATGGTGTGGGCGTCCGCCGCGGCGTCGCTCTCGGTCGAGCGCCCGGGCGCGGCCGAGTCATATGCCGCGGCCCGCGAGGTCGAACAGCGACTTCTCGCAGCAGGGGTGTCGGCATGAGCGCGAAACGCGTCACCCGTGGAGACGTCGCGCGCGCGGCGGGCACGTCTGAAGCGGTCGTCAGTTACGTCGTCAACAACGGACCTCGACCCGTCGCAGAGGAGACGCGATCTCGTGTCCTCGAGGCGATCAGGACGACCGGCTACCGGCCGAACACCATCGCGAAAGCACTCGCCAGCGGATCCTCCGGGGCACTGGGCTTGGTCGTCCCCGACATCTCCAACCCGTTCTTCGCTGCCCTGGCCCGCGCGATCGAGGACGAGGTTTTCGCTTCCGGACGCGTCCTGCTGGTCGGGAACTCCGCCGAGAGCGGAGAGCGCGAAGCGCGCCTGGTCAACAGCTTCATCGAACGTCAGGTGGATGGTCTGCTCTATGTCGGAGTGGGGCACCACGCCCATGTCGAGCAGGCGCTGTCGGCAGGGGTCCCCGTGGTCGTCCTCGACCGATACGACCCGACCCTCGGTGTCGCCTCGGTGGTCGTCGACAACTTCGAGGGCGCTGTGCTGGCGACGGACCACCTGATCCAGCACGGCTACACGAGGATCGCGACCGTCGCCGGCCCCTCCGCCCTCTTCACCGCGGTCGAGCGGATCGGCGGGTGGCGGAAGGCCCTGAAGGCCGCGAACCTTCCGAACGGCGACGACCTGCTCGTGGAGGCGCCGTTCAGCCGGGCCGGCGGGTACGCCGCCGCCTCGGCCCTGTTCGATTCGGACGTGCCGGATGCGGTGCTCGTCGCCAGTGAACAGCAGGCGATCGGGCTCCTCGCGGCCGCGGCCGAGCGGGGCATCCGCGTGCCGGAGGACGTCGCGATGATCTCGTTCGACGGCACGGACGAGTCCCGATTCAGCGTTCCTCCGCTGACGACAGTCACGCAACCGTTCCGTGACATCGCGCGCGATGCCGTCGCGCTCGCGCGCCCCCTAGACGCGAATGAGACCAAGCACCTCACCTGCGAGGTGCAGCTCGTTCGTCGCCGCTCCTGCGGCTGCCCGTATCCGATGAATGAGAACCACCAGGCGCCGACTGAGTTGGCAAACGCTGAAGACGCCTGGCAGTCCCCACCGAAAGAGGAACCTAGCATGAATCGAACCGTCAGAGCCGCGGGCGCCGTCGTCGCCGCCGCGGCGATGTCGCTGACCGCGGGCTGCACAGCCGGCGGCGGGTCCGGATCAAGCACCACCGGTACCCAGACCATCACGTTCGTCACTCCGCACCAGGGCGTCTACGACGACGTCATCGCATCCTTCGAATCCACCCACAAGAACATCACGGTCGACCTGCAGGTCATCCCGTTCACGGAGATCGCGGCCCAGACGCAGGCCCGGCTGGGATCGAAGGACTCGTCGATCGACGTCATCGCGGTCGATCCCCCGCGGCTTCCGTCGATGGTGCAGAAGGGATTCCTGGTCGACGTGTCCGCCGACGCGAAGACGATGAAGGGCGACCTCACTGCGGGAGGCGTGAAGTCCGTCACCTGGAACAACAAGCAGTGGGCGTATCCGCTGTGGACCAGTGACAACTTCCTCTTCTACAACAAGGAGTTGCTTGCAGCCGCTGGTGTGACGGCCCCTGGCGCGGACAACGCGAGCCGATGGACGTGGGAGCAGACGCTGGACGCTGCGAAGAAGGCGCAGAGCGCCGGCGCTCAGTACGGTTTCGCGTTCGAGCAGGTGGACGCCTACTATGCGCTCCAGCCTGTGCTCATGTCGATGGGTGCAGGAACGGGCCTGTCCGGCAGCGGCAACCTGACCCCATCGGTGGACACCGCCGCCTGGAAGAAGTTCGGGAACTGGTACAAGAGCCTCCACGCCGACGGACTCTCCCCGAAGGGCATCCAGTCGGCGCAGATGCCGGATCTCTTCAAGTCGGGCAAGGTGGCGTTCTACGTCGCAGGGCCGGCGCGGATCACGGACCTGCAGAAGAGCGCCCTGGCGAACACGTGGGGGATGGCGCCGCTTCCATACGCCGAAGGCGGCAAGGTCGTCACGCCGACCGACTCGTGGGCGGTCGGGGTGAGCGCGTACAGCCAGCACAAAGAGGCTGCCCAGGAGTTCGCCCGCTACCTGTCGCTGAACAGCGACGCTGCCGTCGGCACGTCGACGAAGTTCAACCTCCCGCCGGTGAACCAGAAGGCGTACCCGAAGTACATCCACTACATCGATGGCGTCGCGCCCACGCAGACCGCGCAGTACGGCAACCTGCTGACCACCGACTCCGACGAGCACGCCCAGCGCCGGCCCTCCTCGATCGGCTACGCCGACTTCGAGACAGTCGTCAACAAGGCGTTCGCCGACATCCGCTCCGGTGGGGACGTCGGCTCCATCCTCGGCGACGCTCAGAGCTCGCTCGAGCGGCAGCTCGCCCAGTACAAGTAGGCGCGGCGCGGGGCCGGCGCCGGCCGGCCCCGCACCGGCTCCACGCATTCTTCGAAGGACAATCGTGTCTCAGTCTTCTGTGACGCTGCGCGCACGCACCGCCGCCGCGTCGACGACCCGCAGCCGCTCCCGGCGTGCTGCTCGAATCCGGCTGTGGCTGACGGCAGGAGCATTCCTGCTGCCCGCCATGATCGGCCTGCTCATCCTCCGCATCATCCCCACCGTCCAGGCGATCGGGACCTCGCTGACCAACCGGGTCGGAACGGTCAGCTTCGCGAACTTCGGCTATGTGTTCAGCGACCCATCGTTCCTGAACGCGCTCAAGGTCACGCTGCTGTTCTCCGTCATCATCAACCCGATCCAGATCGCCCTCGCGCTGTGGCTCGCCGTCGTGCTGACCAAGCGCGTGCCCGGTGTCGGCGTCTGGAGGACGCTCATCCTCCTGCCGATCGCCGTCCCGCAGATCGTCTCCGCGATCGTGTGGGGCGTGCTCTTCCGGCCCGATGGACCGCTCAACGGGATCCTCGAAACGCTGGGCATCGCGCCAGTGCCTTGGTTGGTCAGCCCGGACACCGCGCTCCTGTCCATCATGATCATCTGCACGTGGGTGGGGGTCGGCTATTGGATGACCTTCCTCGTGGCGGGGATCAAAGACATCCCCGCGAGCCTCTACGAAGCGTCCGAACTCGACGGCGCAGGCGGCTGGCAGCAGTTCCGCTACATCACCCTGCCCGGGCTGAGGCGGCCGCTGCTGTTCGTCCTGGTGGCCGACACGGTGGCGAACTTCCTCGTCTTCGCCCCGGTGCGCATCCTGACCCAGGGCGGACCGCAGGGGTCGACCAACCTGATCATGAACTTCATCTTCGAGCGCGCCTACACGCTCGCCGACCCGGCAGGTGCCGCCGCAGCGACGATCGTCCTCGTGCTGATCGTCGTCTGCGTCGTCGGCGTGCAGTTCCGCCTGCTTCCCGGAAAGGACTGACCATGTCCGACGTCATCGACAACCCGAGGCAGCGTCGCGCAGGCCGGCTGGCTCTGCTCATCGCCGTCCCCGTGGCGATCCTGTCCATCCTGCCCCTACTCTGGGCGCTCGTGTCCTCGCTCCGCCCGAGCAGCGAGATCTTCGCGCACCTCTCGCCCTTCAGCCTGAACACCATCTGGCCGTCCAGCGCATCGCTCGACAACTACGCCGCCGTGCTGAACAGCGATTTCACCCGCTCGCTGCTCAACTCGGTCCTCGTCGCGTTCTTCAGCGTCGTGCTGGGGCTGATCGTGTCCTCGCTGGCTGCGTTCGCTCTCGCCGTTCTCGACTTCCCCGGCCGCAGTGCGGTGTTCGCGGTGATGGTGGTGAGCTTCCTCGTCCCGTTCGAGGCGATCGCGATCCCGCTCGCCAACACGTTCAGGGAGTGGAACCTGCAGAACACGCTGATCGGTCTCGTCCTGCCCGCGATCGGCAACGGACTGTCCATCTTCCTGCTGCGACAGTTCTTCATGAACATCCCCTTCTCGCTTGCGGAGGCGGCGCGAATGGACGGTCTCAGCTGGTTCGGCATCTATCGGCGGATCTACCTGCCCCTCTCCCGCGCGTCCCTCGTCGGAGCCGGCCTGATCCTGTTCGTCTTCCAGTGGCAGTCGTTCCTGTGGCCCCTCCTGATCGCACCGTCTCCCGACTCCCGGGTGGCGCCCGTCGCCATCGCCGACTTCGCCCAGGAATCGGGAGTCGACTTCGGGCAGATGTTCGCGGCGGCCATCCTCACCGCCGCGGTGCCGCTCATCCTCCTGCTGGTGTTCCAGCGGCAGTTCACCGGCTCTCTCGCATCCTCCGGGAGCAAGGAATGATCGCGGGTCCGGTGCAAGAGCGCCGACGGCTGATCATCGACTGCGACCCCGGCAACGGGATGCCCGCCGCCGACATCGACGACGGGCTCGCCCTCGCTCTCGCGGTGGCTCGCGACGACGTGCTCTCGCTCGAGGCCATCACCATCGTGTCCGGCAACACGCATCGAGACATCGGTTACGCGGTCGCGTCGGAATTCGTCTCACGACTCCGCCTGAGCGTTCCCGTCTACGCGGGCGCCGAGCGCGCGCTCGTGGAACCGCCCGGTCCGTGGCGCACCCGGCAGGATGCCAACGAACGGCGTCCGGACGTCGTCGAAGCGTGGGCCGAGGTCGCCCGTCCGGCGCCCGCGTCACCCGGATCGCCGGAGGCGGCTGTGCGAATCGTCGAGCTCGTCCGCGAGAACCCCGGCGAGATCACCATCGTCGCCATCGGGCCGCTCACGAACATCGCGACCGCGATCGAGTTGGAGCCGAGGCTGCCCGAACTCGTGCGCGACATCGTCATCATGGGCGGCGCCTTCGACGTGCCGGGGTTCCTGCAAGAGCTCAATTTCGGAATCGACCCGGAGGCCGCACACATCGTGCTGACGAGCCGCGCGCCGATCACACTCGTCCCGTTGGACACCACCTCGCAGACGCTGTTCACCCACGCAGACCTGGATCGTCTCCTGGAGGTGGAAGGGCCTCTTGCCGGCTACGTCGTCGAGACGACCCGGCCGTGGATCGACTACGCGGCCGCGTGGCGGAAGATCGACGGTTGCCTTCTGCACGACCCGCTCACCGTCGCGCTGCTCCTCGACCCCGAGCTCGCCGAGTACGAGGAACGGATCGTCGATGTCGAGCTCTCCGGCTCGCTCACCCGGGGCCGCGCGATCTGGTGGACACCGGAAAACCTGCGCCTCCATGTCGGACTTCGCCTCCCCGACGCGGTGCGGCCGATTCGAGTGGCGACGCGTGTGGACAACGCCCGGCTCGTGGCGCTGCTGCTTTCCTCGTACGCGCGAGAGAACGACGTTCGGGACACACTCATCGCCGACATCGCCGATCGATGAGCGGCGGAGCACTGGCGGCGGTCGCCGCCGCCATGTTCGTCGGCGCCGTCGCGCAGCGGTTGACCGGGATGGGCTTCGCCCTCGTCGTCTCGCCCTTCCTCGTGCTGCTCCTCGGACCGTTCGACGGCGTGATGCTGGTCAACCTGGCCAGCATCGTGTCCGCGCTCATCGTGCTCGTGACGGTCTGGCGCGACGTCGACCTGTCTGCCTATGGATGGCTCGCGTGCGCGGCCGTGGTCGGCGTCGTCCCCGGCGCGATCCTGGCCGCTCGGGTGGATCCGGCGATGCTGGAGACGATCGTCGGAACGGTGCTCCTTCTGTCACTGACCGCGACGCTTCTCGTGGCCCGCCTGCCCGTCACGGTGTCGGGGAATCCCGCGCGGGTGGTTGCAGGATTCGCTTCCGGGCTGATGAATGCCGGTGCGGGTGTCGGAGGACCGGCCGTCAGCGCGTACGGCATCCTCAGCCGCTGGCCTCACCGCACGTTCGCGGCGACTCTGCAGCCGTACTTCGCCACGGTCGGACTCGCCTCCGTGACGGCGAAGCTCATCGTCGCCCCGGGTTCCTTGCCCGACCTCGGCCCATTCGGCTGGGCCATAGCCGGCGCCGCACTCATCGCGGGAGTCGCGACGGGAAGCGTCGCAGCCAAGCGGTTCAGAGCGCGGTGGGCTCGCGCCGCCGTGATCGTGATCGCCTTCGCGGGAGCGGGCGTCGCGCTCGTCAGCGGGATCATCCACCTCTCCTAGAGGAACTCGCGATCGGGCGCGCGCCTCTCCCTTCTCCCGAGAACCTCAGCCCATCGGCACCGTCTCGCCGGTCGCCTGGCCGCGCTCGTCGAGGAAGTGACCCAGGTGCTTCACCGTCCGCAGCACCACGGACCGGTCGGCGATCGTGACGCCCGGCAGCCGCTCCTCGATGACGGCCTCCAGCCGGTTGACGTCCTGCAGGGTCCGCAACCAGACGGCCATGATCACGTTGAACTCGCCGACCGTGGTCACGACGAGCCGCACCTCCTCCATCCGGCCGAGCTGCGGGCCGACGGAGGCGACCATCGCCGCCGGCACGCGGAGGAAGTACCAGGCGTAGACCGGCCACGGCGTGTGGTCCCGCGCGACGTCGACGCGAATGACGAGCCGGCCGGATGCGCGGAGGGCGGCGATGGCGTCGCGTACCTTGCGGGAGGGGACGCCGATGGCGTTCGCGATCTCGGTCACGCCCGCGCGCCCGTCGATCGCGAGGTGCTCGGTGAGCGCCGCGAGCTGGTCGGGCTGCAGCCGAGGCATCGGGGGCGCGGTGTGCTGATCGGCCTTCGCGACGGCTGCGACCTCCGCCTTGGAGAGGGCGCGCAGCCGCCAGTTGCGGGCGTCCGCGATCGGCTGGGAGACGAGGTGCGTCCGCATGGAGCGGACTCGGGCGACCGAGCGGATCCGCTCCAGGGTCCACTGGCTGAGACCCGAGGTGTCGGTGCTGATCAGGCTCACCATGATGTCCCGCCCGCCCGCCGTGAGGTCGATGGTGAAGGCCTCCCGGTCGTTCTGGAGGGCCTGTGCCACGTTCAACGTCTCACCGGGCGCGCACTCGATCTCGATCAGCGAGAGAAGCGCCGTGCTCGTGCCGGCCCCGTAACCGGTCACGTAGACGATGCCGTCGTCGCGCAGCCGGTTCCAGCGGCGGGCCAGCGTGACGGCGTCTGCTCCGACGATCGGGGCGAGCGTCGTCCACGGCGCGCGAGGGGCGATCTGGACCGCATGGATGAGCCGCAGATCGAGATCCGTGAGCGCCGAATCCTGCACAAGCCCTCCAATTGGAACCAATATCCTGCATCCGGCTCGCGCGAATCCGTCGTGTCCATATTCTCTCCGCACCAGACAACGTCGCGCAAGGAGTCCCTATGTCTCATGCTTCGCCCCCGGGCACCGCCGCCTCACCCGTCACGAAAGCCGCCATCGGCGGCGTCGTCGGCTTCCTCGTCGTCATGGAGCTGGGCAGCGGGATGCTGCAGGGCTGGTACCCCGTGCTCCTCACGGCGATCGGAGGTGAGTTCGGCGTCAGCGCCGCAGCGCTCAACTGGGTCAGCGCCGGCTACATGCTCGCGACGATCGTCTTCGTGCCTGTCATCGCCAAGCTCGGCGACCGCTACGGCCACAAGAAGCTGCTCGCAGTCTCGGCCGCCCTCGTCGCCCTCGGTTCGATCGTCGTCGCAATCGCACCGAACTTCGCCGTGCTGCTTCTCGGCCGGGCCCTGCAGGCCCCGCTCGCCGCCTTCCTGCCTCTGGAGTTCGCCATCGTGCGCGACCGGGACGAGAAGTCGTCCGGCCGTTCCATCGGCAAGCTCGTCGGGGCGCTCACCTTCGGTGCCGCCATCGGCGCACTCGGCGCCGGGCTGCTCTTCAACGCCACGGCGAACCTCCGGCTCGTGCTCTGGGTCCCGGCGATCTTCCTCGCCCTCTGCGTGCCCGTCGTGCTGTTCCTGGTGCCAGAGTCGAAGGCACGCGCCACCGGGCGGATCGACTGGATCGGTGCCTCCCTGCTCGGGATCGGCATGCTCCTCGCGCTCGGCGGCATCGGCAACGCGGCCACCTTGGGCTGGACCAACCCGGTCACCTGGATTGTCATCGTCGCCGGCATCGCGCTGCTCGCGTTGTGGGTCGTGGTCGAGCGCCGCGTCGCACACCCGCTCATCGAGATCTCCGTGCTCACGAAGGGCGGCATCGGCCTGCCGATCGTCATCGCCTTCCTGTTCGGCGCACAGCTGTTCGGCAGCCAGACGGCCACCACCGTGTACATGCTCACCGACCCGGCCAAGGCCGGGTTCGGTCTGGGCGTCAGCCCGGGGACGGTCGGCATCCTCTCGGTGATCACCGCTCTGGCGGCCTTCGTCGCAGCGACGCTCGGCGATCGCCTGGCCACGCGCGTCGGGTCGAAGCTGGCCCTCGTCGCCGGCGGCCTGCTGTTGGTCGTGAGCTACCTCATCCTGGTGGTCGGTGCGCACTCGCTCGCCGTGGTCGCGGTCGGCATGGTCGTCGGCGGACAGGGCAACGGCATCCTGATCGCCGTGCTCCCCGCGATCGTCGTCAAGCGCGCACCCGCCGACTCGGTCGGCATCGCCTCGGCCCTCTACAACACATCCCGCACCGCGGCCGGCGCCGTCGCCGGAGCGCTGTTCGCCCTGGTGATGGGCAGCTTCCTCGTCACCCTCGGCTCCGGCCCGACAGCCGTCACGACGACCGCCTTCGCCGGCTATGTCGCCGTCTGGCTGATCTGCGCCGCCATCGGCGCAGCCGTCGTCGTCCTCTCGCTGTTCATCCGGGAGAAGCGCGTCGCCGCCGACGCGGACACCGTCACCGTCGTGACGGACGCCGCGGCCATCCCGACCACCCCACCGATCGCAGCAGGAGAGACCGCATGACCATCACCGAGACCACCACCGCCACGTACGAAGGGCTCGGCGACCTCAAACAGCGGATCGCCGACACCATCCGAGCGGCCGAGAGCCGGCTCATCGAGATCAGCCACGACATCCACGACCACCCGGAGACCGCCTTCCAGGAGCACCACGCGGCGGAGGTCGTCGCAGGCGCGCTCCGCGAAGCCGGTTTCGAGACCGCCGTCGGGGTGTACGGGCTCGAGACCGCGATCGAGGCCTCGTACGGAAGCGGAGACTTCGTCGTCACCCTGTGCTCGGAGTACGACGCTCTACCGGTGATCGGGCACGGCTGCGGCCACAACATCATCGCGACCGCCGGTCTGGGCGCCGCGCTCGGGTTGGCTGCGATCGCGGACGAGGCGGGCATCACGGTGAAGCTCCTGGGCACTCCCGCCGAGGAGCACGGCGGCGGCAAGGTGCTCATGCTCGAGGCCGGGGCATGGGAAGACGCCACCGTCTCCCTGATGGTGCACGGCGCCCCCGGCATCGACATCCGGTGCGACAACTTCACCAGCCAGGCTGTCGACCGGTTCCGCATCACCTACACGGGGAAGGCCGCGCACGCCGC
Source organism: Leifsonia sp. NPDC080035 (assembly GCF_040050925.1). Taxonomy (NCBI): domain Bacteria; kingdom Bacillati; phylum Actinomycetota; class Actinomycetes; order Micrococcales; family Microbacteriaceae; genus Leifsonia; species Leifsonia sp. NPDC080035. Next base: position 1,829,353 of record NZ_CP157390.1, read on the forward strand.
GGCCGCCCCGACGAGTGGCGTCAACGCGCTGGACGCGGCGACGATCGCCCTCACCTCTGTCGGACTGCTGCGTCAGCAGCTCGGCAGCGGGGTCCGTGTCGCGGCGGTCATCGCCGAAGGCGGGGAGGTCACCAACATCATCCCGGCGCACACCGTCATCGAGCTGGAGGTCCGCGCCTTCGACCTGGACGAGCTGACGGATGCCCGCCGCCGGGTGCTCGCCTGCTTCGAGGCCGGGGCCATCGCCTCCGGGTGCACGTGGGAGTACGTCCGCACCCAGCCGCGGTACGCCAACCTGAAGCAGGAGCCGCTGCTCTCCGGTGCATGGAACGACGCCCTGGCCGAGCTCGGCAGGGAGACGGTCGCCCTTCCCGGCGGAGCGACCGGCGGGTCGACCGACATGGGCAACGTCTCGCAGGTCGTGCCCTCCATCCACCCGGCGATCGCGGTGCACGGGTCGTCGGCGCCGCCGCACACCGTCCAGTTCGCGGCCGACGCCGCGACGCCGGCGGCCGATCGCGCGGCGATCGACGCGGCGATCGGTCTCGCCTGGGCGGCGGCGACAGCGGCGCTGACGCCCTCCGTCCGTGATCAGCTGCTGGCGCGTCAGGCCGCTCGCCCCGCCGGAGCGACCCGCATCGCGGCGGAGGAGTGAGCGACCGATCGATGAGCGTCGAAACGCGCGACGGGACGGCCCGGATCGAAGAAACCGGCCCGGGCCGCCCCACCGCATACACATCCGCCCTCGAGCTGTTCTCGATCGGCATCGGCCCGTCGTCTTCGCACACGGTCGGCCCGATGCGGGCCGGACTCGACTTCGCCCGAAGGGCGATCGCTGCGGAGCACGACCGCATCGTGCGTGTGAGCGCCACGCTCTCCGGATCCCTCGCCGCCACCGGGCTCGGCCACGGCACACCTGACGCGCTGGTCGCCGGACTCGCCGGGCTGGAACCAGAGACCTGTGACCCGGAGGATGTTCGCGGCGCGTGGACGGGGCGGCCGGATCGCGGTGTGCTCCTTCTGGCAGGAGCGCATCCCGTGTCGTTCGCGCGGTCGGACATCGTGTTCGAGCCGTTCCGTCGCGGGCTGAAGCATCCCAACACGGTCGTGATGCACGCGTGGCGCGAGGCGGAGACCGAGCCGGTGCTCACCGAGACCTACTACTCGATCGGCGGTGGCTTCATTCGGCGCGAGGGCGAGGCCGAGGCCGAGCGGCCGGACGAACCGCGGGCCGACGAGGAGTCGTACCGAACCGCCGCGGACCTTCTCGCCCTGTGCCGCGACGGCCGGTCGATCGCGGACGTGGCCTGGCGCATCGAGACGGCACGGCGACCGGCCGCGGAAGTCATCGGCGGCCTGGATGCGATCTGGGCGGCGATGCGCGCGTGCGTGGACTCCGGCCTGCACGCCGGGGGAATCCTCCCGGGCGGCCTCGGCGTGAAGCGGCGCGCATCGGCGCTCCGCCGGCGGCTGGATGACGCGCCCGCGGGCGATGGGACGGCCGACGACTGGCTGCAGGCGTTCGCGCTCGCCGTGAACGAGGAGAACGCTGCGGGCGGCCGGGTCGTCACCGCGCCCACCAACGGCGCGGCCGGCATCCTCCCCGCCGTGCTTCATCACTGGTGGCGCGGCGCCCCGGAGGCGACTGCGGAGCAGGTGCGCACGTTCCTGCTCACGGCCGCCGCGATCGGGTCCGTGATCAAGGCGAACGCGTCGATCTCCGGCGCGGAAGGAGGCTGCCAGGCGGAGGTCGGGTCGGCCTGCGCGATGGCCGCTGCCGGGCTCTGCGCCGTGCTGGGCGGGTCGCCGGGACAGGTCGAGAACGCGGCGGAGATCGCGATGGAGCATCACCTCGGTCTGACCTGCGATCCCGTCGCCGGGCTCGTGCAGATCCCGTGCATCGAGCGGAACGCCGTCGCCGCCCGCACCGCCGTCACCGCCGCACGGCTCGCCCTCCACGGCGACGGGAGTCACATCGTCTCGTTGGACGCGGTCGTCGAGACCATGCGGCAGACCGGCGCCGACATGAGCGATAAGTACAAGGAGACCAGCCGTGGCGGTCTCGCCGTGAACGTGGTGGAGTGCTGACATCCTCGGTGGCGACACCACCCCGACCCCGGATCAGTTCGAACCGAGTTCGTGCGTGGTATCGCGGGCCGCGGCGATGAAGGCCTCGATGAGGCGCGACCGCCTGCTGCCCTCCCAGCCGAGGAGCACATCGGTCGGTGGGAGGTCGGACACCGGGACGAAGGCGACGTCGGCTCGCCGGTAGAACAGGGCGGTCGACCGGGGGAGAATCGCGATCCCCCTCCCCACGGCAACGAGTTCGAGTTTCTCTTCGACGGTGCGGCTCGGAGGTGGGGCCGACCCTCGGCGGCGGCGCATCTCGGCGGCGATCGTGGCCCACTCCGGCACGGCTGCCGGATCCTGGAGCAGGTGCTCCCCGGCGAGATCGCCCATGGTCACGCTCGGTGCTGCCGCCAGCTCGTGGTCGGTCGGCAGCATGACAACGCGCGGCTCGGAGAACAGCAGCTCGGTCGCCAGCCCTGCGGCGTCGAACGGCCGTCGCAAGTAGCTGACGTCCGCGCGGCCGTCGTGGAGTACCCGCACCTGGTCGTCCCAGCTCGTGCGCATGACGTGGATCGACACATCGGGGTAGGTGCGCTGGAAGGCTCGCACGGGCGTGGTGACCGTCAGGCCCGGCATGAAGCCGACGGTGAACTCGGACTCGCCTCGCGCGGCGATCGCCACCCGCCGCCGGACCGCCGCAGCGGATGCGAGGAGCGCCTCCGCCTCCTCGTAGAGCAGCCGGCCCTCGTCGGTGAGCTCCGTGCCGCGCGTGTCGCGGACGAACAGCTGCACGCCGAGCTCCGCCTCGAACGCCCGGATCTGCCGGGAGAGCACGGGCTGCGCGATCATCAGCACCTCCGCGGCGCGCGCGAAGTTCAGCTTGTCGGCGACGGCGACGAAGTAACGCAGCTTCCGGAGATCCAGGTCGGCGTTCACGGATCCAGCTTCGCACAGCTGGTTATACCTGTCAGGTATCGCCGGGTGCGAAAGAGGTCTTGGACGGAGGCTGCCCGGCAGAGGGATGCTCGATGCGTCTCAACGAAAGGAACCCTATGTCTCTCGACGGAAAGCGTGTCGTCATCATCGGCGGCACCTCCGGAATCGGCCTCGCGACCGCACACGCCGCGGTCGACGCCGGCGCGGAGGTTGTCGTCGCGTCCAGTCGCCAGGCGAGCATCGACGCAGCGCTCGGCGAACTGTCGGCCGGCACCACCGGCCGCACCATCGACGTCCTCGATCCCACCGACGTGCGCGCCTTCTTCTCCGAGGTCGGTGCGTTCGATCACCTCGCATACACCGCGGGAGAGCCGCTCCGGCTCCTCCCCGTGGATGGACTCGACATCGACCGGGCGCGTGCCTTCTTCCAGGTGCGATACTTCGGCGCCGTGACCGCGGTGAGCGCCGCAGCACACCACATCCGGCCCGGCGGGTCGATCACCCTCACGTCCGGGTCGGCCCGCACCCGCCCCGGCGCCGGCTGGGCTGTTGCGTCCAGCCTGTGCGGTGCCACCACGAGCCTTGCGGGAGCCCTCGCGGTCGAACTCGCTCCCATCCGCGTGAACGTGGTCGAGCCCGGTATCGTTCGCAGCCCGCTCTGGAGCGGCATGAGCGCTGAGGACCAGCAGGCGATGTACCAGCAGCAGGCCGATGTGCTCCCGGTGGGCCGCGTCGGCGAGGTTCACGACATCGCGCACGCTTTCGTGTACTCGATGACACAGTCCTTCATGACCGGCACGTCCATCCCGGTGGATGGCGGAGCGCTCCTGGTCTGAGAAGGCGCCGGGCCCGTGTCGAATCCGCCGCGATCCGTTCGACGCCCGAGTATGTGCAACGAGTCCGCGCCCGAGTCGGTGGCGCTCGAATGCCGCTTCGCGGCGCCCGTCTCGGCGGTGTGGCGGGCGTGGACCGTCCCCGCTCTCGTGAAGCGGTGGTGGGGATCCGACCCGCACGGGATCGTGACGGCCGCCGTCCTCGACGTCCAGCCGGGTGGCCGGTTCGAGATAGCCTTCCGCGACACGACAGACGACGAGCACGTCTGCTTCGGCGAATACCTGCGGGTCGTCCCGGAGTCGGAGCTGGAGTCCACGTGGTCGTGGCGGGGCGAGGCGAATGCGCCTTCCCGCGTGCGCGTGCGCTTCTTCGGCGACGGTGGCGGAACCCGGATGGGGTTCCGTCACTCCGAGCTTCTGGGCTCGTCGATTCACGACTACGCCGCCGGGTGGCGCCGCACGTTCGCGAAGCTCGAGCGAGTTCTCGCCGATCGCTGACAGACGGTTCGGGCTTGTGTCGACGCTACGCGAACCGCAAGGGTGGAGGAATGGGAACCGGAACTCGCACGCTGTCCGTCGTCGCGGCCGCCGCGGTGGTACTCGGTGCGGCGGTCGCGCTACCAGCGAGCCCGGCACGCGCGGCGGTCCCTGCACCGGGCCCGACATCCGCCGTCGTGACCGTGAAGGTGGGCGGCGACCGTGTCGATGACACCACCATCGCGGGTCTCGCCGGCGTGGAACTCGGCCTCTTCGCGAACCAGGCCGACACGACGCCGTTGCTCACCTGCACCTCCGACGCCGACGGCGACTGCTCGTTCGTCGTGACCGGCGCCGTGCTCGGCACTGCGCCGTGGGTCAAGGAGACCGCCGCTCCGGCCGGCTGGTTCGCCAACGACGTCCTCCGCACGGGTCCGGGCAGCGGAAGCGGAAGCGTCGCAAGTCCCTACGAGTTCCAGACGCCCACCCTGGTCGAGGGCAACACCTACCGCTCGACCTCCGAGTTCATGAAGAGCAGCTCGAACTCCCTGCCGACCCGCTCCAACGGCGTCTGGCAGCAGTCGCGGATCAACCCGCCGCTGCCCGCGAGCTGCGGAATGGATGTCGCGCTCGTGCTCGATCTGTCGGCGTCGGTCGGCTCCAACCTCCCGACACTCAAGAGTGCGGCCGACTCGTTCGCCGACGCCTTCGTCGGCACGCCCTCGCGGATGGGGGTGTACAGCTTCTCGGCCGAGTCGCCGAGCACGCAGGCGGGGACAGGCGCCGTCGACGCCAACCGGCCCGCGCTCCAGTCCGTCTCGACGCAGGCCGGCGCCGACGCGTTCAAAGCGGAGTACGCGGGGTGGGGTCTCGGGGCGGGCACCAACTGGGATGCGGCCCTGCAGCGCGTCGCCGATTCGGGCATCCACTACGACGCCGTGGTCGTCCTCACCGACGGCAACCCGACCCGCTGGGGCGGGACCACCCTGCACGGCGACGGGTCGAGCACGCACTTCACCGACACCGAGGCCGCCATCTTCTCCGCAAACGTCCTCAAGGCGGAGGGCACGCGCGTCATCTCGTTCGGAATCGGCAGCGGCGTCTCCGGCATCACCAGCCTGAACCTCGCTGCGATCTCCGGCCAGGAGGCGTTCGACGCCGCGGCCGGCAACGTCGCGACGGCCGACTACTTCCAGATCCCCGATTTCTCCGGCGCGGGCGACGAGCTGCGCAGACTCGCGCTCGCCAACTGCACGCCTTCGCTGACCGTGATCAAGCAGATCGTGCCGGGCACGACGACCGGTGAGGACATCGCCGGCGCAGCGCCCGCCGGCGCGGGCTGGACCTTCGATGCTGCGGCGCTGACACCGGGTGCGACGGTGACCCCCGCCACGGCGACCACGCAAGCAGACGGGACGGGCGGCGTCGCCTTCCGCGCCGAGCTCCCCACCGGCGGCGCCGAGGCGCTGTTGAGCGTGGCAGAGACCCAGCAGCCCGGGTACTCGCTCGTGACGCAGGGCGGGGTCAACGCGGTCTGCACCGACCTCGCCGGCGGCACCCCGGTGGCGGTGACGAACGACGGCGCCCTCGGGTTCCAGGTGGTGGTCGGCGCCGACCAGGCGGTCGGCTGCATGGTCTACAACCGGAAGCTGGATCCCGCGACCGTCGAAGTCGACAAGAGCTGGGTCGTCGATGGCGTGACGTACGCGAACGGCTCGCAGCCGTCCGGGATCTCCGCCGCGCTGCAGCTCTCCCCGCCCGGAGGCGGGTCTCCGGTGGATCAGACGTTCGGCTCCGTCGTCTCCGGCTATGCGATCGGCGACGCCATCTCGTTCACGGAGACGACCTCACTCGCCCGGGCCGGCTGCACGCTCGAGAGCGCGCGCGTGACCGAGGCGAACGGGACCACGGTGGATGCCGCCCTCCCGTACGCGGCCACGCTCACGGTCGCGGCCTCCCACTACACGGTCACCAACGTCGTCCACTGCACGACCGCACCGGTGACCCCGCCGGGCGGATCGACAGGCTCGGAAGGATCGGAGCCCGAGGGCGGACCGATGACCGGGACGCTGTCGGACACTGGTTCCGAGACCGGCTGGATGCTCGTCCCCGTTCTCGCGGCGGTGCTCCTCATCGGTGCCGGAATCGCTCTCAGACGGAGGAAGTCGAACTCGACGTCCGCCAGGTAACCGGGTCGGCGGTCGGTGGAGCAGATGCGATCACGCGGAGGGATTCGCCTCTCACGGCCGGGGATCGACGCGCACTGTCGCTGCCCGGGTCTTCGCGGTGACCATCGGCGGGTAGTACGGGCTCGTGCCGTACTTCGCCTCGTAGGCGGCGTCGATGCGGGCGTTCAGCTCGTTGTCGTCGATCGCGGTGAAGGCGACGTCCTTCTCGATGCCGCCCGCGGTGATCCGTCCGGCGCCCTGTGCGCGCGCCGACTGGTACCAGCGCGAGTCCGTGCCGTTGTAGGCGCGGACGTAGACGTGGTCGTCGACGACGACCGACCAGATCCAGGTGGGAGTGCCGAGGGTGGCGCCGTCGGTGCGGAAGGGCGCGATGTGGAAATCGTCGGTGGTGGCGATTGCCTGCAGTTCGCGGGCGGTCCAGGCGGTCATGTCTCCTCCGTGATGGTCTGACGGTGAGCGGGCTGCGCGGCCGCCCACGACGCGAGCAGGCGGAGCCGCTCGGCTGACGGCGATCCGGGTTCGGCTGTGTAGACGAGCATGACGTGGCCGGGTTCGGCGGTGATCGCGAACTCCTCGTACGCCAGTGTCAGCTCGCCGACGACGGGATGCCGGAAGCGTTTGGTCCCCGCCCCGTGCGTCCGCACGTCGTGCGCGCCCCACAACCGGCGGAACGTGTCACTCCGGGTGGACAGCTCGCCCACCAGGTCTTGCAGCGCCCGGTTGTGGGGGTCGCGACCGGCCTCGGCCCGCATCATCGCGACGCACATGTCGGCGAACAGGTCCCAGTCGGGGTAGAACTCGTGCGACACCGGGTCGAGGAACTGGAACCGGGCGAGGTTGGGCGTGCGGCCTCCGTCACCTCCGTCACCTCCGCCGCCTCCGTCGCCGATCAGCGGAGCGTAGAAGGCGCGGCCGAGGGGGTTGAACGCGATCACGTCCGATTGCGCGTTGCGTACAACGGCGACGCCTTCGGTGAACGCCTCCAGTGCCCAGTGCAGGCTCGGTCGTGCTGCCGGGCTGCGGGTCGCGCGCCGGCGCGGTCGCCCGGAGCTCGGGATGCCGTCGGCGGCGCGGGCGAGATCGAACAGGTGCGCGCGCTCGGTGTCGTCGAGCTGCAACGCCCGCGCCACCGCGTCCAGCACCCCGGCCGAGACGCCCGCGATCGCACCGCGCTCCAGCTTCGCGTAGTACTCGACGCTGACGTCGGCGAGCATCGCGACCTCGGAGCGGCGCAGCCCCGCGACGCGACGTCCGCCACCCGCCGGCAGCCCCGCCTGCTCCGGCGTGACCTTGGCGCGGCGCGACATGAGGAAGTCGCGGACGTCCGATCGATTGTCCATGCGTCTCAGGCTAGGCCGGGACTGGCGCACGAGGGATGCCCTGTCAGTACACCTCTCATCAGAGACTCCCTCCGGGCGTGAGAAGACGATGTGCTGGATGGCGTGACAGCTTCCCCTTCCTCCCCGAGCCGCGTGCGGGCCGGCAGAGCACTCGCGACGCTCCTGCTCGTGCTGACGGTGTTCGGCCCGATCTCGATGGACCTGTACCTGCCCGCGCTCCCGGCGCTCACGACCGACCTGGGCGCGGCGACCTCGTCGGCGCAGCTGACGGTGACCGCGTGCCTGCTGGGCCTCGCTGCCGGGCAGCTCGTCGCCGGGCCGCTGTCCGATCGGTTCGGGCGGCGCGGGCCGGCGCTCATCGGAGTGACCGCCTACGTGATCGTCTCCGCGCTGTGCGCGGCGAGCCCGACGGTCGAGCTGCTCATCGCGGCCCGCCTGGTGCAGGGACTGGCCGGCGGCGTCGGCATCGTGATCGCCCAGGCCGCGGGGCGTGACGTCTACGAGGGCGGGAGGCTCATCCGCTTCTACGGCCGGCTCACGGTCATCGGGGGCCTGGCCGCGATCGTCGGCCCGCTGCTCGGCGGAGCGCTCACCGCGGTGCTGGACTGGCGCGGGCTCTTCCTGGTGCTCGCGGCGATCGGCGCGATCATCCTCGCCTGGGTGGCCCTCGGACTCCCCGAGACGCTGGCCCCGGATGCGCGCACAGACGCCGGGTTCCCGGTGATCCGCCGCGACATCCGGCTGCTCCTCTCGGACCGGGGCTTCGTCGGCGCGGTGGTCGCGCAAGGCTTCGTCTATGCGGCGCTGTTCGCCTACCTGAGCGGCGCGACGTACGTGCTGCAGGGCGTCTACGGTCTGTCGCCCCAGGGGTATGCGCTCGCGTTCGGACTCAACTCGGCCGGCTTCATGGTCTTCGGGTACCTCGCCGGTCGCTTCAGCGAGACCTGGAGTGTGAGGGGCACGCTGACCGTGGGCCTCGCGGTCGCCGGCAGCGGCGCGGCAGGGTTGCTCCTCGCGGGCCTGGTGCACGTGCCGCTTGCCGTGGTGATCGTGTCGCTGTTCCTTCTGGCCGCCGGGACCGCGATCACGAGTCCGCCGTCCACGACGCTGGCGTTGGCGGACTACCCGAAGATCGCGGGCACGGCGTCGTCGCTGCTCGGCGCGGCACGGTTCGCCTTCGGCGGGATCGCGGCGCCGCTGGTCGGCGTGGCCGGTGCGCTGAGCATCCTCCCCCTGGGTGTCGTCACCACGGTCGCGGTCGTCGCGGCCGCCGGCACGGCACTCGCCCTCCTTCGACCTACGGCCGGAGCCGCAGCCCGCGCCGGAACCACCCACCCCGCAACGGAAGGAACCCCCACATGCGTGGAGTAGTCATGTACGCCCCTCGGGACGTGCGCGTCGAGGAGCGCGCCGAACCGACCATCGAACAGCCCACCGACGCGATCATTCGCGTCACGGCTGCCTGCATCTGCGGCTCCGACCTCTGGCCGTACCGCGGCACCGACGCGGTCACACGGCCGACCCCGATGGGTCACGAGTACGTCGGAGTGGTGGAGCAGATCGGCGACGAGGTGACGCACGTGAAGGTCGGCGACTATGTCGTCGGTTCGTTCTTCGCGTCCGACAACACCTGCGAGATCTGCCGGGCCGGCTACCAGTCGCGCTGCGTGCACGCGTTCCCGATGGGAGCGCTCGGCACGCAGGCCGAGAAGTTGCGTGTCCCGCTCGCCGGCGGCACCCTCGTCGTCGTTCCCGGCACCCCGACCCCCTCGCAGGTGCGCAGCCTCCTCGCCGCCTCCGACGTGCTCGGCACCGGCTGGTTCGCCGCCGTCGCGGCCGAAGTCCGCCCCGGCAAGACTGTCGCCGTCGTCGGCGACGGTGCGGTCGGCCTTCTCGGCATCCTTGCCGCACAGAAGCTCGGTGCGGAGCGGATCATCGCGATGAGCCGTCACGCCGACCGGCAAGCGCTCGCCCGGCGCTTCGGTGCGACCGACATCGTGGCGGAGCGGGGGGATGCAGGCGTGGCCGCGATCAAGGAGCTCACCGACGGTCTCGGCGCACACTCGGTGATCGAAGCGGTCGGAACGCAGGAATCGATGATGCAGGCGATCCGGGCCGCCCGTCCCGGCGGGCACGTCGGCTACGTCGGCGTCTCGCACGACGTCGAGCTGCCGGGCGAGGAGCTGTTCTTCTCCGGCGTGCACCTGCACGGCGGTCCGGCTCCCGTCCGCCGGTTCCTCCCGGACCTGATCGCGTCGATCATGAGTGACGAGCTGGATGCCGGAGCGGTGTTCGACCTCACCCTCCCTTTGTCGGAGGCGGCGGAGGGCTACCGGGCGATGGACGAGCGCCGGGCCATCAAGGTCCTGCTGGAAACGGAGAACGCATGAACATCGAACCTGCCACCCCGACCCTGAAGAACCCGCCGGAGCAGTTCGCCGGCGACGTCTGGGTCGACCCCATCGCCGGCCCGCACGACCCCGATCAGCGGATGACGGTCGCCCTCGTCCGCTTCGCGCCGGGCGCCCGCACCGCCTGGCACAGCCACGCGCGCGGCCAGTACGTGCGGGTCACGGCCGGTGTCGCCCGGTTCGGCGACCGTGACGGCAACGTCATCGAGGCGCATCCCGGCCAGACGCTCTACACGCCGCCGGGACAGGAGCACTGGCACGCCGCGGCGCCGGACTGCTTCATGGAGCACATCGCGATGCTGGAGTCGGCCGACGACCCCGAGGGAACCACCACCTGGAAAGAGCACGTCACGGACGACGAGTACGAAGGGCGCCACGCATGACGAAGACGACAGGGAACGGCTGGACCGGAGGGCAGCGTGCGTTCGGCGACTTCGCGCCGGGGCTCGTCCACTACACGGATCAGGTGCTCTTCGACGAGGTGTGGGAGCGTCCAGGACTCTCCAAGCGCGACCGCAGCCTGATCACCGTGACCGCGCTGCTCGTCGGCGGCAATGTCGACCAGCTGCGCTTCCACCTCCCGTTCGCCGTGCAGAACGGCGTGACGCAGGAGGAGCTCATCGAGGCGATCACGCACCTCGCCTTCTACGCGGGGTGGCCGAAAGCGATGTCGGCCATGGCCATCGCGAAGGAGCTGTTGCACACGCATCCCGGGTTGTCGAGTACCGACCGGTGAGGGGTTTGCGGCCTTATCGCGCGTTCCGAAGCGCCGTCCTGCCGGTCACGGGGACCAGTTGCGTGAGACCTGGTCTTCCAGCTGCTTGAGGTGGTCGCCGAGGGTTCCGCTGACGGGCGGATACGAGGTGACGGGGTCGGGGACGCTGTGGCCCGTCGTCGAGAGAGTGACCGCGGCGAAGATGATGGCGAGGACGGCCACGAGCGCGTCGACGGCCAGCATGATGCCCAGGATACGGCTGCGCGCACCCGCGGCCGGGCGCGTGGTCGCCGCGCGCGCCGCGGCGTGCGGTGTCAGCGGAGCGGTGGCCGGCGGCTGGTCCGGTTCGGACGTCGGGAGGAGCAGCGTCGAACCGGTTCCCACGGCCTCCGGTTCGAGCGGGGCGGTGAGGGCCTCCGTCGTCGCCGCGGCGTCTCCGCGCCATGCGTCCTGGTCGGCGAGTTCGCGGAGACGGGCGGCGGCGCCGGCGGCCTCGGGCCGCTGCTCCGGCTCCCGGGCCGTCATCGCGGCGAGCAGGGTGCCCCAGCGGGGGTCGAGCCCTGCCGGGATCGCGGGGTCGCGGGTGAGGCGTGCGGCCGCCGACTCCGCCAGGGTTCCGGTGAACTCCCGTCGGCCGGTCAGGCACTCCAGCAGCACCAAGCCGAGGGAGTAGACGTCGCTGCGGCCGGTCAGCGGCCGCCCGAGAGCCTGCTCGGGACTCATGTAGCTTGCCGTACCCATCACCGAACCGGTCGCGGTGATTCTCGCGTCATCCACCAGCCGGGCGATGCCCAGGTCGGTGAGCTTGGCCGCGATACCGGTGGTCGGCGATTCCGGCAGGAGGATGTTCGCGGGGGAGATGTCCCGGTGCACCACGCCCTGATGGTGGATGTAGGCCAGGGCGTTGGCGACGTCCGCACCGATCGCCGCGACGGCGGGACCGGGAAGGGGACCGCTCCGGAGGCGGGCGCGGCCGTCGCTGCCCTTCACGTATTCGAGGACGAGCACCCCGCGGCCCTCGTCGTCGGAGGTGGCGTCGAACAGTGTGACCAGCGAGGGGTGCGACAGCCCGGCGAGAAGCCGGACTTCTGCCTCCTGGCGGGCGAGGTCCTCCGCGGAGGCGAGCTCGCGGCGGAAGATCTTGAGAGCGACGTCCCGGCCGAGGGACTCGTCGTGCGCGCGGAACACGTCCGCCATCCCGCCGTGACCGATCCGCTCGATGACGCGGTACCGGTCGGCGATGACCTGCTCGGCCCCACCGGGTGCGGCGGCGAGGACTTCATCGGTGTTCGACACGCTCAGTCACCTCCCTCGACGTCGCCTTTCTTGCCCTTGCCGTCGCCCTTGCCGTCCTTCTTGCCGCCGCCCTTCTGCTGCTGCTGGAGCTGCTGCTCCTGTTGTTGCTGGAGTTGCTGAATCTGCTGTTGCAGTTGCGCCTTCTCGGCCGCGTCCTGCAGACGGCCGAGGTCGGCCCGGATCGCAGCGATCGAACCGGCGACCGCGTCGTGTCGCGCTGCGCCGATGGAACCGTTCTTCAGGGCCGCGTCGTTCAACCGCCCGAGCGCGTCGAGCTTCGCCAGCGCACCCGCGTAGTCGTTCGCGGCGGACATGGTCGCAACGTCACGGACGGCGTGCTGCAGCTCGGTGGACGTCTGCGCGGAGTAGGTCTCACCGCCCGCGCAGCCGGTCAGACCGGCGAGGGCGAGCACGAACGCGGCCCCGACCAGCGGCAGGCGTCTGACCATTCTCGGCATTCCCTCTCTGTCGGGCGCCGGAGATGGAGGGGAGGATTCGGCGCACATTCCATGTCCGCAGACACGGTAGTCGCGCCCCGACGCGTTGTCGATCCGTGGGGTCGGCTCGGACGCGCGCCGCCGCGCTAGAGGCTCGCGAGAATGCCCTTCATCTCGGTGATCTCCGCGGTCTGATCGGCGACGATCGTCTTCGCCAGGTGCACGGCTTCGGTGTTCTTCCCCGACTTGATCTCCTCATTCGCCATCGTGACGGCGCCCTGGTGGTGCTCGATCATCTGGGTGAGGAACACCGTCCCGGCGTCTGCGCCGGAGGCGTGTCGCAGAGCGTTCATGTCGGACTCGGACATCATTCCGCCCATGTCGTGGGATGCGCCCATGTCCGCGTGCCACGCGTCTAGCCAGCCGTTCATGGTGTCGATCTCGGGCTGCTGGGCGGCCGTGATCCTGCGAGCGAGCTCCGTGACCTTCGCGTCGACGCCGCTCTTTCCGAGGACCAGGTCGGACATCTCGACGGCCTGTCGGTGGTGCATGACCATGCCCTGCGCGAACGAGACATCGGCGGCGTTGTGCTCGCCGTCGGCGGGGTCGGAGGCGGTGGGGGAGCCGTGCATGTCCGTGCCCATTCCGGCGTGCCCGCTGGGGGCGGTTCCGGAGCATCCGGCCAGGACGAGTGCGACGGCCAGGGTGCCGCCGGCGAGCGCCATCGTGGTGAACTTCATTGCGTCGTTCCTCCTTCGTGACGGGGTCATCCGGCGATGTAGGCCGCGGGGTCGGCGTCGAACCGCGGCGCGCAACCGGGGCAGCAGAACCAGTACCGCTCGCCGTCGTGGTCGCGGTAGAGGCCGGCGGCCTCCGCCCTCGCCTTGCTGACCGTGCTGCCCTTCATCACGACGCACTCGGTGAGGTCGTCCGCGCCGGCGCCGCCGAGCAGGTTCTCGGCCCCTGGCGGCATGGTCGCTGTCTCGTGGTGATCGGTGCCGGCGCTGGTGGTGTTGCAGCAGCTGTCGCTCATGGTGCGTTCTCCTGTCGGTCGTTCTGCGGTCGCTTGACCCGGGTACCCCCGGTGGGTATAGCGTATACCCCCACCGGGTATCACCGGAACGTCGAGTGAAGGAATCACACATGTCTACTGCGTCGCCAAACGCCAATCCGAGGCGGTGGCTCGGCCTCGTCCTCATCGCTGCCGCCCAGTTCGTCGTCATCATGGACACCTCGATCATCGGTGTGGCCCTGCCCGATCTTCAGCGTGAGCTCGGCTTCACCCCCGAGTCGCTGTCCTGGGTGTTCAACGCGTACGTGATCGCGTTCGGCGGTCTGCTGCTCCTGGGCGGCCGATTGTCCGATCTGTTCGGCGCACGCAGGGTATTCGTCGCCGGCTGGGTGGTTCTGATCGCCGGATCCCTCCTGGCCGGAGCCGCCGGCAACGTCGGTGTGGAGATCGCAGGGCGCGCCATCCAGGGCGCCGGAGCCGCGTTGATCGCGCCGGCGGCACTGACGCTGCTGATGATGCTCTTCGGGGGCACCGCCGACCTTCCCAGGGCATTCGCCGTCTACGGTGCCGCGGCGCCGATCGGCGGCACCGCGGGCGTGTTCCTCGGTGGAGTGCTCACCGAGTACGCCAGCTGGCCGTGGGTGTTCTACATCACCGTTCCGATCGCCGTCGTGGTCATCGCCCTCACCGCCGTCTCGCTTCCACGAACCGAGCGGCGGGCCGTCGGCTCGATCGACGTCGCCGGAGCCATCGCCGTGACCGCCGGGCTCGGCGCCGTGGTGTACGCCGTGGTTCGCGCGCCCGAAATCGGGTGGTTCGCCGCCCCGACCGTGCTCCTTCTCGGTGCGGGTGCCGTGCTGCTGGCGTCGTTCTTCCTCATCCAGGCCCGCTCCCGACAGCCGTTGCTGAATCTGAAACTGCTGCGGGCTCCGCAGCTGGCTGCGGCGAACACCGCCCAGCTGCTGCTCGGTGCCGCCTGGGTGTCGATGTGGTTCTTCCTGAACCTCTACCTGCAGCAGGTTCTCGGTGCCGGGGCCTTCGCCGCCGGCGCGGCCCTGTTGCCCATGACCGGACTCATCGTGCTGGGCATGGTCGCGCTCGCGCCGCGGCTCCAGGCGCGATTCGGGGCGAAGCCCATGATCGTGACCGGCCTGGTGCTGCTCGGCGCGGGACTGGGATGGCTCGCCCTCGCCCGACCGGACGGCACGTACGCCGCCGACGTTCTTCCGGCCTCCTTGGTCGCCGCGCTCGGGATGGCCCTCGCCTTCGTCCCCTCGCTCGGAACCGCCATCGCTGCGGCCCCGCTCGCCGAAACGGGAGTGGCCTCCGGCCTGGTGAGCACCAGCTATCAGATCGGTTCCGCATTCGGCCTCGCCATCCTCACCGCGATCGCGGCCGGCACGACCCGCGGAGGTACGGGCGCGGCGGCCCTGACGAGCGGCTATTCCGCCGCCTTCCTGGGCGCAGCCATCATCGCCCTCGTCGGCGCCGCCGTGGTCCTCGTGGCGATGCGCCCCCCTCGGGCCGCCGTCACGGCGTCCGAGGCCAGCGCCGGCTGAGGGGCCCGCGTCAGCCGCGGCCGCGGCGTGGTTGACGCCGACGAGGCGATGAGCTCGCCCGCCGGCGTCAACCGCCCCGCCGTCTCAGTCAGCCCGCCGCGCAGCGTCGTAGTCGAGCAGGATCGCGCCGGTGTCGAGCGGGCGGCACGCGGTGAGCTCGAGCTCTGCGGCGGGCAGTCCACCGTCGAAGATGGAGCGGCCCGCGCCCGCCAGACGCGGCATCAGCAGCAGGCGGTAGTGGTCGACGAGGCGGGTCCTCACCAGCGCGGCGACGAGGGAGATACCACCGACGGCCACGATCTCGCCGCTGTGGCGCTCCTTGACGCGTGCGACCGCCTCGTCCAGTGGTCCGCGTTCGACGACAGCGTTCCAGCCCGGCTGCTCCAGGGTCTCGGAGAAGACCACCTTGGGCAGACGGTTCATGGTCCGGGCGAATGCGCGGTACTCCTCGCCGTTCTCCTCGGTGTCGGCGGTCGGCCAGTATGCGGCATTGAATTCGAAGGCGGTTCGGCCATACAGGAGCAGCTGGCCGTCGTGCGCGTTCGCGCCCGACCAGTACTGCTGCATCTCGTCGGACCAGTCGGGCGAGATGAGCTGACGGTCGGTCGTCTCGGTGAAGCCGTCGAGGGTCATGAACATCGCCACGGTGAGCGTTCCCATTGTCGTTCTCCTTCTGTTGTGGTGTTTATCGGGTGGTGGATGCGTTGAGCCGCACGAGCGTGAGCACGAGCGGCAGTGCCAGTGCGAGGCCGAGGAAAGCGGCGGCCGGTCCCACGAGAGCGGCGACGGCACTGACGGCGAACGCTCCGGCCGCCATCCCGCCGTCGTAGCCGGCATTCCAGAGCGCGCTGACGGTGCCGTACTGGCGCTCCTCGGCCCGCTCGTACATGGCGGAGATGGTGCTGTTCTGCAGCGCGCCGAAGCCCAGGCCGAAGACCACGCCGCCCGCGAGCACGAGCGGAGCACTCGCGGTGGCCGCCATCGCGGCCAATCCGGCGGCCGACAGCGCGATGCCGGGGAGGAACAGGCGGCGGTGCCCGAGGCGGTCGCCGTACCGGCCGGCGAGCCAGCGCCCCAGCCCCGCCGAGGCCGGCTGCACCAGCAGCAGCGCGGGAGCGAGGGAGGATGCGGATCCGGTCAGCGCACCCGGGACACAGGTGACGACAACGCCTGCGACGGCGGCGGAGGCCGCGAACACGAGCGCCGGCCGCATGAGCTCCGGGGAGCGCAGGCCCACGAGGATGCCCGTCTCGGCCCGTGCGGAGGTGCGCGAGCGGACCTGCGCCGCCGACGCCGCGGCCGCCCGCCTGGGCAGCGCGCCGACCGACGCCACCGCGAGCAGGGGCACCGCCCCGGCGATCGCGAACACCGATCCGGGTCCCGACGCGGTGCTGAGCGCCACACCGAGCGGCAGCGCGACGAGCGACGGAACGGCGCTCACCAGCCCGGCGAGCGCGAGGCCCTCGCCGCGGCGATCGGCCGGGACGAGCGCCGCGGTCACGGCGCCTCCCGCGACGATCGCCAGTGCGAAGCCCGCTCCCCGCAGCACCCCTGTGGCCACGAGGACCGGGAGGGACGCGGAGAAGAGAAGGACGAACGTCGGAGCTCCGAGCAGAAGAAGCCCGGAGGCAAGGACGGCCCGGGCGCCGAAACGCTGCATCAGCCACGGGGAGACCAGCTCGCCGGCGACGGTCGCCGCGAGAAGCGCGCCGTTGGCGACGCCACCGCCGAGCGGCGACGTCGCGTCCGCCAGCAGCGGCACCGCCGCGAGCGGGAGGAAGAAGCCAACGGAGCACGCGACGATGGAGACGAAGCGCAGCAGGAGCGGGCGCGTCACCAACGCGGACCGCTGCGGGAGGGCGGTGGTGCCGAGGTTCATGGCTGTCATGGGAACGACCCTAGATTCGGGGTGGCCCGGCAGTAAGATCCATTGCCATGGCGGTGGAGTGGTCCAATTCGAGCCCTGAGCTGCTGGTCCGGCTGGACCGCGACTCGGCCGTCCCGCTGCGCACGCAGCTGCAGACGCAATTGCGGGCGGCGATCCAGGAAGGGCGGCTCGCGGCGGGCGAACGGCTTCCCTCCTCGCGCGATTTCGCGGCCAGCCTCGGCGTCGCCCGTGGAACGGTCCAGGACTGCTACGAGCAGCTGCGGTCGGAGGGCTACCTCGTCGCGCAGACCGGATCGGCGACGCGCGTCGCCGCGGTGCAGGTCGAGCCGATCGAAGGAGTCGGGGAGGCTCCGCCGGCCGGGGTGCCGCATGTCCCGGCCGCCCGGGTCGCCGACTTTGCGTCCGGAGTCCCCGATCTGGGCACGATTCCGCGCGACGACTGGACGTGGGCCATCCGCGAAGCGACGAGGAGTGCCCCGAACGCCGCCTTCGACTACGGCGATCCTCGTGGAGACCCGGGACTGCGCGACGTGGTCGCCGCATACGTCCGTCGCGTGCGCGGGATGAACGCGCGGGCCTCCCAGATCGTCGTGTGCGCGGGGTTCGCCCAGGGTGTTGCGCTCACGTTCCGCGCCCTCGCCCGGCGCGGCATCGACAGGATGGCAGTGGAGGATCCCGGCTCGATCGGGACGGTCGCGCGTGCGGCGGAGGCGGTCGGCGGTTCCGCCGTGCCGGTTCCTGTCGACGAGTTCGGCATCGACGTCGCCGCGCTCGACGCGAGCGGAGCACGCGCGGTGGTGCTGACGCCCGCACACCAGTGGCCGACCGGGGTCGTGCTCGCCCCGGAGCGACGCCGGGAACTCCTCGCCTGGGCGACCCGTCGCGATGGCATCATCGTGGAGGACGACTACGACGCCGAGTTCCGCTACGACCGCGAACCGGTCGGATCGTTGCAGGGGCTCGCACCGGACAGGGTGATCACCCTGGGGACGGTGAGCAAGTCGCTCGCGCCCGCCCTGCGCCTCGGCTGGACGGTCACGCCGCCCTGGCTCGCGGACGAGGTGGCGGCCGCGAAGGAGTCCGCCGACCGCGGCGCGCCGACGCTTGACCAGCTCGCACTCGCCCGCCTCATCGAGTCGGGACGCTACGACCGGCACCTCCGCCGGATGCGCGCCGTGTACGCCGGCCGACGCGACGCGCTCGCCGCTGCGCTGCAGGCGCACGCGCCCACGGTGCGGTTGACCGGCCTCGCGGCCGGCTTCCACGCCGTCGCGCACCTGGCCCCCGACGCGGATGAACAGTGGATCATCGACGAAGCCCGCGCGCGCGGAGTAGCGCTCTACGGAATGAGCACATACCGCTCGACCCGCAGCCCCCATCCGCCGCAGCTGGTGTTCGGGTTCGGCAACACCTCGGAGGAGTCGATCCGCGCCGGGATCGCGGCCGTCGCCGACATCCTCCGCTGACGAGCAGACGCGATGCACGATCTGTTCAAGAGATGGCGGAGCGACCTTCCCTAGCGTCGAGCCATGAGCAAAGTGATCTGCGGACTTGCCGTCTCGGTCGACGGCTTCATCACCGGCCGCAACCCCGGACCCGGTCGCGGGCTGGGCGACGGCGGGGCCCTGTTCGACTGGTACGACAGCGGCGACACCCCCAGCCGCGTGTTCGACGGGTTCCATCTCACCGAGCCGAGCGCGCGGTTCTTCGACGAGCTGGCATCCCGCGTCGGGGCCTCGCTGGCCGGTCGCACCACCTACGCGGACTCCAATGACTTCGCCGGGGGAGCGCCGCATCCGACCGCCCCGCTGATCGTGCTCAGCCATGAGCCGTTCGAGCCGGCGAACGAGCGCCACACCGTCGTCAGCACCGGCATCGTGGATGCCGTGGAGACCGCCCGGCGTGCCGCGGCGGGCAAGGACGTGGGGCTGATGGGCGGCGTGCTCGTCACAGAGGCGCTCAAAGCGGGGCTGGTGGACGAGCTGATCCTGCATCAGGTGCCGATCCTGCTGGGCGCCGGTCGCCGCTTCTTCCACGAATTGCCGCAGCACATCCGGCTCCGCATCATCGAGGTCGTCGAAGCGCCGGATGTCACGCACCTGCACTACGGGGTGGAGCGGTGATCCTCGTCACCGGCGGCCTCGGGATGATCGGTGCCCACACGGCCGCTGCCCTGGCCGACGGTGGCCACGAGGTTCTCGTCACCGGTCACACCACGACCGATGTGCCGTCGTTCCTCGCGGAGAGGGTCACCGTCGAACGGCTCGATGTCACCGACCGCGATGCCTTCCTCGCACTCGGACGTCGGTTCGCGATCCAGGACATCGTGCACCTGGCGGGGAGCATTCCCGGCGGCGACCCGGTCGCCTTCTTCCGTGCCGAGACCAGCGGCCTGATGAACGCGCTGGATGCCGCCCTCCGGTGGGGTGCTCGCCGGTTCGCGGTCGCCAGCAGCATCAGCGTGTACGCCGGTGACGCCGATTCGCCCTGGACGGAGGAGCTCTCGCTCCGGACGGTACCGCCGCCGCATCCGATCGCCGCGTTCAAGAAGGCCGTCGAGCCGATCGTGATGAATGCGCTGGAGGGAACAGCCGTCCATCCGGTGATCCTGCGGATCGGGAGCACGTGGGGCCCGCTGATGGACCCCGACTCGCCGTTCAACCCGATCCCTCCGCTGGTGAGCGCTCTTCTCCGGAACGAGCAGCCTGCAGCACTGTATGCCGACGACGGCAGCGAATTCGGTTACGCACCCGACATCGGCCGCGCGATCGCCCTTCTCATCACCGCCGACGAGCTCCACCACGACGTGTACAACGTCTCCAACGGCTCCCGTTCGACGCACCGTGACGTCGCGGAGGCCGTCACGAGGTCGATCCCGACGGCGAAAGTCCCCGTCATCGACGGCTCGCGCGACGGCAGCGCCGACACGGGGTACATGGATATCGGCCGACTACGCGAGGAGACCGGGTTCCGGCCCGCGTTCGACATCGACAGCGCCGTGGCCGACTACGTGGCGTGGCGCAGGCGGAACGCCCGATGAGCGGGACTCCGGTCCCCGACGATCGGACCATCCACTCCTCGGACCTTGGCGGGGGAGTGGACGGATCCTCGTGGCCGCGGCTGGCGCAGAGCGAGAGAGCCGTTCTGGCCGCGGTGGGAGACGTCGTTCGGCCGGGTGCGGGCGACGTGCTCTGGGAGGCAGGGGACCCGTACGACCTCTACCTGGTCGTCGAGGGCGGCATCCATCTGATCGATCGGAGGGACGATCGGGTGGTGTTCGTCATCGACGAAGGCGATTTCGTCGGCGAACTGGGGATGCTGATGCATCAGCCGGCGTACCTGGCCGGGGCCGCCGCGCCGCAGAGCGTCCTGCTCCGCGTGCCGATCGCGAGCCTGCAGCGCCTCATGGCGACCTCGAGCGCGGTCGGCGACACCCTGATGCGTGCGTTCGATGCGCGTAGGCGCCTGTTGGTGCTCGCCGGTGAAGGCGGAATCGTCCTCGCCGGGGACGAGGACGATGTCGACCTCGACCGACTGCGCGCGTTCGCCGAGCGCAACGGCATCCCCCACCGGACCGTGCTCCGGTCCGACCTCGCCGCCTGGGGCGCGCTCGCGGGCAGCTGCGAGGTGCCCGAGCACGGGGCATGCGTAGTGACGGGTCGGCAGCGCGTTCTCGTTCGTCCGACGAACCGGGAGCTCGCCGTCGCATTCGGGCTGGACCTCCCACAGCCGCCCGATCAGGCCCACTGCGATGTGCTCATCATCGGTGCCGGACCTGCTGGGCTGGCGGCCGCTGTGTACGGCGCCTCGGAGGGGCTCGCGGTCATCCTCGTCGACGAGCTCGGCCCGGGCGGTCAAGCCGGTACGTCGTCCCGCATCGAGAACTATCTGGGCTTCCCCCACGGTGTCTCCGGTGGCGAGCTGACCAGGGCGGGGACCCTGCAAGTGGTCAAGTTCGGGGCGCGGATCGTCACCCCGCGGGCGGTCACCTCACTGGCGCGCACGCCCGATGGGTTCCGGGCGCTCCTGGACGATGAGACGGAGGTCTCTGCCCGCAGTGCCGTGCTGGCGATAGGCGTGCAGTATCGCAGGCTCGACGTGCCGGGCGTCGCGGAGCTGGAGGGCCGAGGCGTGTACCACGCAGCGACCGAACTCGAGGTGCGCGAGTGCGTCGGGCGCAGCGTCGTGGTCGTCGGTGGCGCGAATTCGGCCGGTCAGGCCGCGCTCTTCCTCGCCGCCCGCTCGGAGCGGGTGCATCTGTTGGTCCGCCGGGAACGGCTGGAGGAGACGATGTCGAGTTACCTCGTGCACCGGCTTCTCGAGGATCCGCGGATCACGGTGCACACGCGATCCCAGCTGGTCGCGGTCGACGGCAGCGACCACGTGGAGGGAGTGACGTGGCGAGACGAGAACGCGCGAAGCGAGCAGCGGATCGCGGCGACGGGCCTCTTCGTGATGATCGGCGCGGTCCCTCGCACCGACTGGTTGCGGTCCGCCGGGGTGGATGTCGACGAGCGGGGATTCATCGTGACGGGCGACGCGTACGACACCTCGGTGCCAGGCCTGTTCGCCGTCGGTGACGTCCGCGCCGGATCCGTCAAGCGCGTCGCATCGGCCGTCGGCGAAGGGTCCGTCGTGATCTCCGCCGTACACGCTCACCTCGCCGGCGGAACCGAGCGCAACGACGCAGCCCGCCCCGCCAGGAACGGCAGGTAGGAGGCGGAGTGGTCGTGGCCGCAGGCGCAGCGCTCGACCTCGCCGTGCAGCAGCTGCCGCGGCGTCAGTCCGGTGAGGCGGGCGCACTCGCGGCTGAAGTGCGCTTGGTCCGAGTACCCGGCCTCGACCGCGAGGCCGGCGATCCCGTCCTCGCCCCGTCGGCCGGTCGCTTGGGCCCCCGCCTGGGCGAGCGCGAGGAACCCCTGGAATCGGAGCGTCCGCTGCAGCACTTTCGGGCTCATCCCGACGGCCTGGAGCGAGCGTCGGCGGAGCTGGCTTTCCGACAGCGCGAGATGGGCGGCGACCGCGCCGACACCCACGGGGCGCCACGGCATGAGTACCGTCACCGCTTCGCGCACGAGCCGATCGAGGTGCTGAGCCGCGCGGAACTCATCCAGCAGTGCGTTCTCGAGCACGGCGACAGCGCCTTCGATGCGATCCGGTCGTCCGCGTGCCTCCACCATCGACTCGGCGAGGCGGGCGGCCCGGCCTCCCCAGAGGTCGGCCAGCGGCACGCGCTGGTCCACGAGTTCGTCCAGCATGACGGGGAGGGGCGGCGCTGCGCCCGGTTGGAAGCGGACGCCCACGATGGTCGTTCGCGGGGGGATCGGCTCGAACCAGTGAGCGGTCAGCGGACCGGCAACGATGGGTTCGCCGCCGAGCGGGACGTGGAGTTCGACGCCGCCGGTCGGGAGATGGCGTTGAACGTACGGCGCATCGCCCGTGCGGTGCACCCAGATCGTCCGCACGACACCGGAGAGGGCCGGTGACGGTCGCCGCTCGAGATAGGAACCGATCATCGCCACCAGTTTCCTCCTCCGGCGGGGTCTCAGCGCGAAACCTTCAGGAAGGCCGTCAGCGGATTTCGTGGGTGCCGTCGCGGGCGAACCGCTCGAGCGCGAGTTCGCGCGTGGCCTCGGGCTGTGAGCTCCCTGGTGGATCAGTGCGGCGCAAGCTTCAGTGCGGCGAGGAGGTCCGGGTCGGCCGCGCCTTCATCGGCGCAGGACGCGGAGACATCCGGGTCGGTGTCCAGGATGCCGAATGGGCCGCGGAGGTTCCAGAGCGCCCATCCGATAGCGTGGTCGCGGAGGACGCCGGTCACCGCGTCCAGCCACGCGGCCCTGACCGCCGTCGGGGCGGTCGCGTAGGCGCCCATCTCGCCGACGTGCACGGCGCCGCCCGCGTCGGCGATGTCGATCCACGGCTGGAGCACGCGCTCGATCGCCGCAGCGTCCCAGGTGGCGGACGTCTCGCCGGGCAGCGGGATGTAGCCGTCGCGGAGCGCGGGCTCCAGGTCCATCCGGAGCGGCCAGGCCGGCTCCGCCGAGGTCGGCGCCACCCAGGGGGCTCGGTGATGCGTGAGCTCGAACGGCTTGTACAGGTGGACGGAGGTGATGACGCGCGGGTGCGTCGTCCAGGCGGCGGGCGGCGGCTGCATTCCCGCATCCCAGCCCTGCAGAACGACGAGCCGCTCGGGCGACATGTGCCAGATCGCCTCGGCCGTGCGCCCGAGGACCGCGTCGAAGGTCGTCTCGTCGATACGCGGAGGCTCATTGAGCAGGTCGAAGCTCAGCTCCTCGGGCGCGATGTCCGCGTAGCGGCGGGCGAAGGTCGTCCAATAGTCGCGGAACAAGTCCTGCGGCGCCGCATCGGAGAACAGGTCGCCGCGCTCGGGAACGTCGAAGTGCGACCGGGAGTTCACGCAGTAGCCCGGCGCGCGGTGCAGGTTGAGGCACACGTGGATGCCGTACTCGCGCCCCAGGGCGACCGCGCGGTCCACCAGCCGCAGCCGGTCCTCGTCGATCATCTGCCCGTAGCGGCCCGTGCCGAACCAGAGGTACGACAGCGGGATGCGCGCGTACGTCATCCCGAGTCCGGCCATCACGGCGAAGTCCGACTCCTGCACCCCGTGGCCGAGCCGGATGGGGAACAGCTCCGCCCAGCGCGCGCTCGTCGAGAACAGCTCGATGAGGTTGGCGCCGCGCCAGTGGGAGGTGGACGACGGACGGGACATGCGGATCCTCCCTCGGGTGCGCAAGCGTTTGCTCAACACTACCCGGAAGCCTCACGGGTCTCGCGCGGGAAGGCGAGGGAATCCATGTCTAGCCGACGGAGGTGTGCGGGACGTACGGTGCGGGCACGCAGAGCGATCGGCGCTCCGCGGAGAGAGCGGAGGCCGTGATGAGTTTTTGGGATTTCCTCGTCTGGACGTTCTGGTTCTACCTCGTGTTCGTGTGCATCACGATCTTCGTCCGCGTCATCATCGACGTGTTCAGGGACCCGGGGCTGAACGGTTGGGCGAAGGCGCTGTGGGTGCTGTTCCTGGTCGTCGTGCCCTTCCTGGCCGCCTTCATCTATCTGATCGCCAGAGGCGGCCGGATGGCCCAGCGGAGTGTCGCAGGGATGGCGGAGACGCAGCAGGCCAACGATGCGTACATCCGGTCCGTGGCGGGTGGTTCCTCTCCGGCAAGCGAGATCGAGTCGGCGAAACGCTTGCTCGACAGCGGTGCGATCACCCAGGCGGAGTTCGCGGAGCTGAAGTCGCGGGCGCTGTCCGGCGCTGCCTGACACCGCGGTGGCGGGTCAGCCTGCGGCCCGCCACCGCGGCGACCCACACCGCCACGAGAAGGGCGGCGACACCGAAGCCCACGGCGTTGAGGTCGAGGCTCGCCGCCCAGCTCCACACCCCGCCCGAGAGGTCCAGACGTCCGCCCACCAGGCCGGCCAGTTCGCTCGTGCCGATGACGAGCGCCACCGCGACGGAGAGCCCGGTCACGACCGCGTTGTAACGCACCCGGCGCGCCGGATCACGGAGGGCCCAGCCGTAAGCGAAGCGCATGACGAGCCCGTCCGCGGTGTCGAGGAGAGACATCCCGGCGGCGAACAACAACGGCAGGGCGAGCACCGCGTACCAGGGGAGGCCGGCCACGGCGCTTGTGGCGGCCACGGCGAGCAGGCCGACTTCGGTAGCGGTGTCGAACCCGAGCCCGAAGAGCAGCCCGAGCGGGTACATCTGCCAGGGATGGCGCACGGTCTGCACAGGGCTCGCATCCTGCGTCCCTGTGGCCGCATGATGCAGCGCCCTCAGCCCCGTTGGCTACACCGGAGTTCTGCGCTCGCCCGTTCCGCTCGTCACCGCACCCTGTACGTCACGTGCATAACGGTGCTCGCCGCCCGCGCGGTGACCTGCTCCAGGTCGAGCGGGGGCGCGCCGTCGAAGAGGCGGACGCCGGCGCCGAGCGTGAAGGGGACGATGTGCAGCCGCAGCTCGTCGACCAGTCCCGCGGCGAGGTACTGGTTGATGGTGCTCGCGCCGCCCTGGATGGAGATCTCGCCGTCGCCCGCCGCCTCCCGTGCCTCCTCGAGCGCCGATTCGATGCCGTCCGTGACGAAGTGGTAGGTGGTGCCGCCCTCCATCGGCTGGGGGTCGCGCGGGTGATGCGTCAGAACGAACACGGGACCGTGGAACGGCGGGTCGTCACCCCACCAGCCGTTCCAGTCGCGGTCCCACGGGCCGCGCACGGGGCCGAACATGTTGCGACCCATGATGTGCGCCCGCGCACCGGCCATCTGCTCGACCTCGGCCGTGTTCTCCTCGGCGTGGTCGAACATCCAGGAATGCAGCCTGTCGCCCCAGCCGTCGCCGCCGTCCGCACCGAACGGCCGCTCCTCGCTCTGGTCGAGACCGGCGGCATAGCCGTCCGCGGTGATGGTCTGGTTGACGATGACGGTGCTCATGCCGATCCTCCGTTGGTCCGCTCAGCCTGGCGATGAGCGATTCTCTGCCGTGAGGAGGGTCGTGCGTCAAGCCCCGGGCGCCGGGGATCAGCCTCGCCTCACGCCTTCTTCCGCAGGTTCTCCGCGATCGCGGCGAGGGAGTCCTCGAGCGCCAGCTGGATGCCGGGGATGTCCTCCGTCGTGTCGATCGTCAGGTGGGCGGTGTCGTCGTCCAGGCGCAGGGAGCCGCTGTAGTCGTTGGGGCCGGGCGCGGACCAGCGGATCTCGCGCGCGGCGTAGTCGGCGTCGAAGCGGGCGTCCGAGGTCACCGTCTCTTCCTCGCCGTCGCGGTCCGTGTCCACGCGAGCGGTGGTCTCTACGGTGCCGTCCGGCTGGGACCGGGCGCTGACCATGTGCGGGAAGTAGGCGGGCAGGTTCTCGGGGTCCGCGATGTACGCGAAGTACTCGTCGGCGTTCCCGTCGAGGGGGCGCGTAGCGGTGTATGTCGTCATGCCCGGACGCTAGCCCCGAGCGCGCCGGTGCCGGAACCGGGTTGACGGGTGGGGAGAACGGTGAGGATCCGCGGCGGGCACGGATGGCGGCGGCGTGCCACGATGGGTCCCGTGGAGACGACGAACGGAAACCTGCCCCGCTACCGCGTGCTGACCGGTGTTGACGACTCGGCGTTCTGCGAGCGCGTCAGCGAGGCTCTGGAGCTCGGGTACGAGCTGCACGGCGGCCCGGCGCTGACCTGGAACGGGACGACCGGCTACGTCGCGCAGGCCGTGATCTGGCGCAAGGACGGCCTGACGCCGCCGAAGGGCTGAGCCGGGGAGCCCGCTCACCCGCTCAGCGCATCCACCGGCTCCACCGGCACGATCCCGCGCGCCTGTGCGGTCAGCTCCGGGTCGACGGTGACCAGTGCGTCCGCCTGGAGCTTCGCGACGGCGAGGTATTCGGCGGCCGAGAGCGTGGGCCAGCCGTTGTCGCGGGCCAGCCGGAACGCCGTCCATCGCGACACCCGGTCGCCGAGCACGCGGATCTTCAGCTCCGTCATCCGGGTGTGCAGGTCCCGCGCCTCGGTGTCGGTGAGCTCTCCGGCCTGCACTCGCCGCAGCAGAGTCGTCAAGGCATCCGAGCGGATGGAGGCGGGCGCAACGAGCTGCACGTCCTGGCCGATGGGCGCGCCGTCGGCGACGATGCGCAGGAGGGAGGGGGCGTCGATCGCGTAGCGCCTCGTGGGTCCGGCCATGCGCCGACCGTATACCCGCGTCAGGCGAGCGTCAGGAACAGCTTCTCGAGCTCCTCGACCGTGATCGGGTCGGTGGTGTCCTCGGTGTCGCTCAGGCACTTCTGCATGGCGGTCGAGATGATCTGGAAGCCGGCCTTGTCCAGGGCGCTGGAGACGGCGGCGAGCTGGATGACGACGTCGCGGCACTTCGCGCCGCTCTCGACGGCGGCGATCACGCCGTTCAGCTGGCCCTGAGCGCGGCGCAGCCGGTTCAGGATGGGCTTGATGTCGTCGGGTGCGGCGGTCATCGTGCGTTCCGTCCGAACACGCGGCCGAAGAAGCCGCCACCGGAGGTGGTCGCCCGCTCAGCGTCGGTGTGGTCGCCGTTGCACCACTGCGCTGCTGGCACTCGCTTGCGCACGTCGTCGACGTGCTGGCCGCAGCCGCTCCAGGTCGTCTTTCCGCAGACCGTGCAGGTGGCGGGATAGCACATGGGTGTCGTCCTCTCGGGTTCTGGGTGGTTCTCGTATACCCCCCTCCGTATAGTACGATACCCAGGAGGGTATGCCAAAACGCCCTCGGAAGGACGCGGAATGAGGACCATCATCGTCGGCGGTGTCGCCGGAGGCATGTCGGCGGCGACCAGGCTGCGCCGGCTCGACGAGGAACGCGAGATCGTCGTGTTCGAGCGCGGACCGTACGTCTCCTACGCCAACTGCGGGCTCCCGTACTTCGTCGGCGGTGTGATCCGGGACAGGGATGCGCTGCTGCTGCAGACGCCGCAGTCCCTGGCGGCCCGATTCCGGCTGGATGTGCGCACGGGTCACGAGGTGCTCGGCATCGACGCCGCCGCGCGCACGGCGACCGTGCTCGACGCGGCGACGGGGGAGACCTCGATCGAGGGCTACGACGAGCTGATCCTCGCCGTCGGCGCCTCCGCGAGGGAGGCGGCCGGGCACCCCGGCATCCCGACCCACACGCTGCGCACGGTGGAGGACGTCGACGCGATCGGCGCGCTGGTCGGCGCGGCGGAGGATGCGTCCGCCCTGGTGGTGGGCGGAGGCTTCATCGGCCTGGAGGCGGTGGAGAATCTGGTGCGCCGCGGCGTCCGGGTCACGCTCGCCCAGCGCGGACCGCACATCCTCACGCCCTTGGACGCGGAGATGGTCGTCCCGCTCGAGGAGGAGCTGCGCAGGCACGGTGTCGACCTGCGCACCTCGGCATCGATCGCCGCCGTCGAAGACGGCGTCGTCGTGCTCGACGACGGAGGCGCGGTGCGCCCGGACTTCATCGTCGACGCCTCCGGCGTCGTGCCGAGCGTCGACCTCGCGCGGTCCGCCGGCGTCCGGCTCGGCCCGACGGGCGGGATCGCGGTCGACGCGCGCAACCGCACCAGCGAACCGCACATCTACGCGGTCGGCGACGGGGTCGAGAAGGTCGACGCGCTCTCCGGCGACGAGGCGCTGGTCACGATGGCCGGGCTCGCCAACCGGCACGGCCGGTCCGTCGCGGACGTGATCGCGGGGCGCGACGAGCGCAACACCCCCGCTCTGGGAACCGCCATCGTGAGGGTCTTCGACACGGTCGCGGCGAAGGTGGGCTGGAGCGAGCGCCGGCTGGCGGCCGCCGGACGCGAGCACCGCGTCATCCACACGCACCCGTCATCCCATGCCACCTACTACCCCGGCGCCCGGCCGATGTCGATGAAGCTGCTCGTGGACCCGGCGACCGACGCGATCCTCGGCGCCCAGATCGTGGGCGGCGACGGGGTGGACAAGCGGATCGACGTGATCGCGGTGGCGATGGCCGGCGGAATCACCGCGTCCGGGCTGGCCCGCCTGGAGCTCGCGTACGCTCCGCAGTTCGGCTCGGCCAAGGACGCGGTGAACCAGCTCGGCTACGTCGCGGACAACCTCCGCACCGGCACGACCCGCGCCATCCAGTGGCACGAGCTGGACGACGCGCTCGCCGCGGGCGCGACGCTTGTCGATGTCCGCACCCCCGGCGAGTACGCGGCGGGCGCGATCCCGGGGGCGGTCAACATCGCCGTCGACGAGCTCCGGAGCCGGCTTGCGGAGCTGCCGGCAGGGCCCGTCGTCGTGCACTGCCAGGTCGGGCAGCGCGGGCACACCGCCGCCCGCATCCTCAGCCAGCACGGCCGGGATGCGGTGAATCTGGACGGCGGATACCGCACCTGGGCCGCGGGCGCGTCAGTGCGCCGGGAGGCGCTCGTCGGCGCCTGACGCCGCGAGCCGGCCGTCGGTCATCTCCAGCACGCGGTCGCAGTAGCCGAGCACGTCGCGGTCGTGCGTGACCATGACGACCGCGACGCCGGACTCGTGTGCGCGCTCGGCCAGGAGCTGGACGACCTCGTGACTGCGCGCCCGATCCAGGGCGGCGGTCGGCTCGTCGACGAGAAGAAGCGATGGGCTGTTGACCAGCGCTCGGGCGATGCCGACACGCTGCCGCTCGCCTCCGGAGAGCTGTCCCGGACGGTGGCCGGCGCGGTGGCTCATGCCGACGGCGGCCAGCAGCGCGGTGGTGTCGACGTTGCGGTTGCCGGCGAGCCGCGCGGTCAGCCTCAGCTGGTCGGTGGCGCTGAGCGCGGGCAGCAGGTTACCGGACTGGAAGACGAAGCCGATGGTCGTGAGCCGGAAGCGCGCGGCCTTCGCCTTCGTCAGCGCCGTGATGTCGGTGCCGTGTACGCGCACGGTTCCGCTGTCCGGTGCGCCGAGCGCCCCGGCGATGGCCAGGAGCGACGACTTGCCGGACCCGGACGGGCCGACGATCGCGACGAACTCGCCCGGCAGGACCGTGAGTGAGACGTCGTCCAGGGCGGTGACGCTCGCGTCCCCGTCGCCGAGCCGCAGGCGGGCGTCGACGATCTCGAGGGCGGGGATGGTGGCGGTGGCGGTGTTCATCGTTGTCCTCCGAGGGCGGTGATGGGGTCGACGCGGGAGATCCGGAGCACGGCGACCCCGGCCCCGATGATGCCGAGAACGACAGTGAGCAGGGAGGCGATGGCGATAGGCCCGACCTCCAGATCGAACGGCATCGCGGACGGCATGAGGGCGCCCATCCCGACACCGGCGGCGACGCCGACCGCCGTGAAGCCGACCAGCAGGATCGCCCCCTGGGCGAGGCTGTCGCGCAGCAGGTAACCGGTGGAGGCGCCGACCGCGCGCAGCACGGCGATCTCGTGGGAGCGCTGGATGGTCCACACCGTGAAGAACGCCCCGACGACCAGCGCGCAGATCGCGTACAGGAACACCTGGATCATGGTCAGCGTCATCGTCTCCGCCTCGTAGCCGGGGGAGGCGTTGAATGCGGCGGTGCGCGTCATCGTCATGGTTCCCGCGGTCTTATCGATGTGCGCGAGGTCGGGGGTGACGCCGTCTTTCGCCTTCACCGCCACGACGCTGGAGTAGTCGTAGTCGACGGCGTCGATCGCGGCCTGCGTCGGGGCGCCGGCCGGCGCGGTGTTCGACGCGATCAGCCGCCAGGTGGCGATCGGCAGGTAGGCGACGTCGACATGCCCGAAGGTGGCCTGCCCGTCGGTGAAGCCGACGACCGTGAGCAGCACGCCGGAGCGGTCGAGCTTCACGGTGCTGCCGAGCTTCAGCCCGGCGTCCTTCGCGGTCTCGGAGACGACGATGCCGTCCGGGGCGGAGAGACGCGTCCCGCTGGAGACGGCCGGGGAGAGGAAGCCGCCCGGCTCGACGCCGAACAGCGTCAGATCGACCTGCGTGTCGTCGCCGGCGGTGCCGTTGACGATGCTGACGCCCATCGGCTCCGCCTTGGCGATGCCGTCGGCGTTCTTCCACGCGTTCAGTTGTTCGTTGTCCACGAGGGAGCGGCTGAAGGCGTTGTCGGTGATGGTGCCCTTGTCGAAGGCGAACGTGGTGGCGGGCAGGGATTTCAATCCGGACACACCGTCGTTGACGAGGCCGGAGGAGAGACCGGAGAGCAGCACGACGAGCACGGCGATCAGTGCGATCACGAGGCCCATCAGCGTGAAGCGGCCTCGGGCGAACCGGAGTTCGCGCAGAGCGAGGAACATGACACGTCCT
Organism: Leifsonia sp. NPDC080035; assembly: GCF_040050925.1. Taxonomy (NCBI): domain Bacteria; kingdom Bacillati; phylum Actinomycetota; class Actinomycetes; order Micrococcales; family Microbacteriaceae; genus Leifsonia; species Leifsonia sp. NPDC080035. The sequence continues at coordinate 1,860,250 of NZ_CP157390.1, forward strand.
TGAGGGGGAGAAGGCGAGCAAGTAAGCCGACAACCTGTCGGCAAGATACCGACAGTGTGTCACTAAAGCGCTCGGTTCCTCAAATCGACGAGTCGGCGGGGAGCCCCTTCTCGAGCAGGTCCGTGATCATGGCGCTCGTCGCGTCGGGCGATACGCCGTGGGTGACGAGCTGGACGCCCGCGTTCAGCAGCCCCTGCAGCAGCACGGCGTGCGAGTCGGCGTCGCGCACGCCCGCCTCCCGGAGCAGGCCGGCGATCGGGTCGAGGAGTGCGGTGTGCATCGCCATGATGTCCTCGTGCCTGCTCGGCGAGAGCTCGGCCTGCTGAAGGGTGGCGGCGATCCCGTGCTTGCCGTCGGCGGTCATCCGCATCGTCGCCTCGATGTAGGCGCGGAGTCGGGCGGTCGCCGGGACTCCGCTCAGGGTCTCGTCGATCTCGGCGCTCCAGCGCTCGAAGGCGGCGATCGCGACGGCGGTCAGGGCGTCATCGCGCGAGGCGAAGTACTCGTAGAAGCTGGAGCGGGCGAGCCCGGCCCGCTCCGCGACGGAGCGCGGGGTGACGCCGGCGAGGCCGCCCTCCTCCAGGAGCCGCTCTGTCGCCGTCAGGAGCGCTGCGCGCTGCGCCGCGCGGTGCTCGGCGACGGTCGCGGCGGAGATCTTCGGCATCCGCTCATTATGCCTGCCGTGGTCGTGCCGGTGCCCCGCCGTCGTCGTGCCGGGCCGCGCTCAGGATGCGGCGGGGGTCGATTCGGCGAGTGCCCCGGGCGACGCCGTCGCCCCGTAGCGGAGCCCGTCGAGGAGCAGCGCGACCATGCGGCCCGCGCGCTCGCTGCTCCGCGCGCCCGGAGGGGGCGCCGACAGGTTCGCGATGGCGCCGATCAGCTCGATCGCGTCGACGTCCGGCCGGATCTCGCCCGCCGCGGCCGCGTCGTCGAGCAGGCGCTGCAGCGCCGGTCCCGCGTTGCTCTCGAAGTACTCGCGGAGCCCGCTGTAGGCCGGGTCGCCGGAGTGCAGGGCGGCGCCGAGGCCGTGCTTCGTCGCGACGAACGCGGTGTAGCGCTGCGCCCAGAGCTCGAGGGCCTCTGCGGGCGCGTGCGTCTCCGCCAGGCGGGATGCCGACGCGGTGACGTCGTCGATCTCGCGGCGGAACACGGCGGCGATCAGGTCGGAGCGCAGCGGGAAGTGGCGGTAGAGCGTCGCGGTCCCCACGCCCGCACGCGCCGCGATGGCACGAACCGGGGCGTCGACGCCGTTTGCGGCGAACTCCTCCTTCGCGGCGTTCAGCAGGGCGTCCAGGTTGCGCTGGGCGTCGGCACGCGGCACGGATCCTCCCTCGTCATTGCTAAACGGGACAATGTCCCGTATATTCGTCGGGTAGCGGGACGTTGTCCCGTTTTCATCATCTCACGGTCTCCACGCGGAGGCCAGAAGGGAGCATGAGCAATGCGCTACCGTCCGCTGGGAGCGACCGGCATCCAGGTGAGCACGTACGCGCTCGGCGCGATGATGCTCGGGTCGCTCGGCAACCCGGATCGCCGCGAGGGCGTCCGCATCATCCACCGCGCGCTGGACGCGGGGATCACCTTCATCGACACCGCCGACCGCTACGGCGACTCGGAGGACGTCGTGGGCGAGGCCCTGAAGGGACGCCGCGACGCCGTGGTGCTCGCGACGAAGTTCTCGGGGCCCGTCGACGACGACATCAACCACCGCGGCGCATCCCGCCACTGGATCATGCAGGCCGTCGAGGGGTCGCTGCGCCGGCTGCAGACCGACCACATCGACCTCTACCAGCTGCACCGGCCGCAGCCGGGCACCGACATCGACGAGACGCTCTCCGCCCTCACCGACCTGGTGCGGCAGGGCAAGGTCAGGGCGATCGGCTCGTCCTCGATGCGCGGATCCGAGATCGTGGAGGCGCAGTGGGTCTCCGAGCGGCGCGGCTTCGAGCGCTTCCGCACCGAGCAACCGAACTACTCCATCCTCGACCGCCAGATCGAGACCGAGATCCTCCCGGTCGCGCAGCGGTACGGGATGGGGACCCTGGTCTACAGCCCGCTCGCCGGCGGGACGCTGACCGGCCGGTACCGGGCGGGAGGCGACAACGCCAACTTCCGCTCGGTGCGCACCGGGATGCGGCACTTCCGCGACGAGAGGCGGCTTGCGGCCGTCGAACAGCTGGTCGCGCTGTCCGACGAGGTCGGCATCCCGCTGTCGCACCTCGCCATGGCCTTCGTCACGGCCCATCCCGGCGTCACGTCGGCGATCGCCGGGCCGCGCACCATGGAGCAGCTGGAGGACACCCTCGCCGGCAGTGCCGTCGAGCTGTCCGACGACATCCTCGACCGCATCGACGCCATCGTCCCGCCCGGCGAGAGCATCGGCGCGATGGACATGCTCTACCGCGGGCCCGAGGTCGGCGACCCGGGGCTGCGTCGGCGTCCGGTTCGGGAGCGGGCGGCGGCGGACGCGGCCGTGGCCGCGTGACGACGGCGAGCGGCGCCCGGGTCGCAGTCAGGCCCGCTCGAGCCGCTGCACATCCCAGTAGAGGCAGCTGACGAGCGCGCTCGCCGGGCAGGCGGGCGCGCCCGAGGGGTCGCCGCTGGCGACGCGATCGAACTCGCCGCGTGCCTTCTCGAGCAGCAGAGCGAACTCGCGGTCCGACACCACGCAGCGGTCGGTGGCCAGCCATTCGCGCAGCAGCGGCTCCACGTCCTGGTGGTAGACGCGGGCGTCGGACCAGACGCGCTCCACGATCCCGGCGATCCGGTCCGCGCGCGGGGCGGGCTGCGACCCGGCCATCACCGGGAAGCGCGTCGGGCCGCGGGTGCCCTTCGCGTTCACGGCCGCACCCCGCCGACGCCCGGATGCTCGCCGTCGATCAGGTCGGCGTAGCCGGGGTTGCGCTGGATGAAGGAGGACACGATGGGGCACATGACGGTGATGCGCTTCCGGCGCGACCGCAGGTCGTCCAGCACGCGCCGGATGAGTTCGGTGGCGACGCCCTGGTGGCGGAACTCCGGCAGAACCGAGGTGGCCAGGAGCACGAGCCGCTCGTCGTCGACGACCGAGTAGGGGATGCCCCCGATCGCCGTGTCGCCGACGATCGCCGTGTAGGCGCCGGCGGCCTCGTCGTCGACCACTGCGAACGAGAAGTCCGGGGTGCGTTCGTCGTCGGCCAACTCCTGGATCAGGAGCGTCTGATCCTGGGTCAGCGTGCCCACGCCGTCGGGGTAGCCGGCCTCGTCGGGGTACTCGAAGGCCGATCCGGTGGGCGTCATGCGTTGTTCCTCTCGTCCCTGCTCGGCCGGATCCGGATGACGGTCTTGCCCCTCCGCCGCTCCGCCGGGTTGAGGGCGGCGACGGCGTCGTCCAGCGCATCGACGTTCCCGATGTTGGTCCGCAGCCGACCGTCCCGCACCCGCTGGACGATCTCCGTCAGCTGGGCGGGGACGGACTCGACCACGAAGTCGACCGACCGGCCCTCCCGCGGTCGCTCGCCCGCGAGTCCGGTGACCGTGACCAGCGTCCCGCCGGGCCGGATGAGCCGCGCCGAGCGCTCCTGGATGTCGCCGCCGATCACATCGAACACCAGGTCGACGCCGCCGATGTCCTCGAGCGCGTCCCCGCCGAGGTCGACGAACTCGTTCGCGCCGAAGCCGAGCACCTTGTCGCGGTCGGCGGCGCGTCCCGTGCCGATCACGTATGCGCCCGCCTCGCGAGCGAGCTGGACGACCATCGTCCCGACGGCGCCGGCCGCACCGTGCGCGAGAACCGTCTGGCCGGAGGTCAGCCTGCCGTGGTCGAACAGGCCCTGCCATGCCGTCAGACCGGAGATCGGGAGGCTGGCCCCGACCGTGAAGTCGACGTCGCCCGGCAGCGGCGCGAGGTTGCGCGACTCGACCGCCACGTATTCCGCCAGCGTGCCGTCGCGGTGCCAGTCGGAGATGCCGAACACGCGCTGTCCCACCGTCAGTCCTGTGGTGCCGTAGCCGAGGGCGGCGACCACGCCCGCAAGCTCGTGCCCGAGGATCGATGGCGCCCGGTCCCTTCCGGCGCGGTCGGACCAGGTGGATGGCCAGTCGACCTCGGTGGGGACGTATCCCGACGCGTGCACCTCGACCAGGACATCGTTGATCGCGGGCTTCGGTTCTGGCCGCTCAGCGAGCCGGATACCCGCCGTGCCCTCGGTGTGGTCCGTCACCACGATCGCCTTCATGAGTCCCCTTCCGCGGAACGATGTGCCATCATAACCACAAACTGGACGAGTTCGTCCAGATTTGAATGAAGGCGAATTCTGCACCTGTGAACGGAGGCGTGGTGGAAGATCGGACGGGAACGTCCAATTCGATCCGGAGGGCCTGGTCGGCCTCAGCGGCGGGACAGGCTCGCGATGTGCGCGATGGCCATGTCGATGGAGGTCGCCATCGGAGCGACGTCCCGCGCGTTCTGCGCCAGGACGTATCCGCCCTGCAATGCGCCGAGCAGCCCGATCGCGAGCTCATCGACGGGGGCATCCTCGGGAAGGGCGCCGTTCTCCTGGAGCCGGTGCAGCGCGGCGGCCAGCAGTCGCCGCCACTCGTCGAACAGCGCCACCAGCGCTCGGCGCGCGACATCGTCGTGGTCCGACACCTCGGAGGCGAAGCTGCCGAGCGCGCAGCCGTACGCACCGTGCCGCAGCGCGTTGCCCTGCACCAGCGCGTCCCGCCAGCGACGCAGGCCGGCGATGGTCGAGACGCGGCCGAGAGCATCCCGCTCGCGGAGGATCACGCGCTCACCCATCAGGTCGATGACCGCCCGTACAACCTCGTCCTTGCCGGCGAAGTGGTGATAGAGCTGCGACTTGCTCACCCCGCTCGCGGCGACAACATCCTCGAGGGAGGTCGCGCCGACACCCCGCATGTACATCAGGTCCGCTGCGGCGTCGACGATCCGTGACCGGGTCTTCGCGCCGCGCGGCGTCAGGCGCTTGCCCTTGGCCGAATCGGCGACGGTGGTCATCACTCCATGCTACTTACCGCCGACGGATCAGGCCGCGCGCCGGGTACCCCCGTACCGGCGCGCGGCCTCGTTCCCCCCTGCCGAGCCGGGAGTGTCGTCCCCGCTCGGGCGTTGGAAGCGCGCGCCCGCCCCTGCCGGGATCATCGCGCTTCATAAGAGGATGTCCGGCGCCCCCGATCGGGTTCCCTCCCGATGCGAAAAGGCTTCGGGACGGAGTGGACGGGCCTGTCTGCGGGCCGTGTTAGTCTCGCCTGGTTCGCGAACGGAGGGAACGTGCACGACTCGGAGGAGCTGTCCGACTCCGCGCTGTGGTTGGAAGCGTCATCCGGCACGGAGCGCTCGTTCGCCATCTTGTTCGACCGCTATCGCACGCGGGTGTTCCGCAAGGCGTACGCGCAGCTGCGCAGCGTCGCCGACTCCGAGGACGTCGTCGCCCTGGTGTTCCTGGAGGCGTGGCGGAACCGGGCGAAGGTCCGGATCGTCGACGGCTCCCTGCTTCCGTGGCTGCTGACGATCACCCACTACGTGCTGCTCAACCAGAAGCGGACCGCGCGCCGCTACGGCCGGCTGCTCGCCGCGGTGCCCGCGCCGGAGCAGGAGCCGGACCACGCCGACGCCGTGCTCGACCGGCTCGACCGCGACGCCCAGCTGGTGGCGATCCGCGAGGCCATGTCCGGTCTGAGTGCGCAGGAGCAGTCCGTCCTCGACCTCTGCCTGGTCGAGGAGCTCCCGATTGCAACCGTCGCGGCCGTGCTGGACATTCCTGTAGGTACGGTGAAATCGAAGCTGCATCGCGGCCGCGAGAAGGTGCGGAAGCGGCTTCTCGCGTCCGGAGCGAGCACGGACTTCGGCGCCCGACTGGACGGAGTGCAATCGTGAGCCCCGCGTACGACCGCGACGACATGCCGGAGATGACGACGGCGCGCACCGATGCGATCCGCGACGCCCTGATGACCTCGATCAGGACGGAGCCCGAGCGGAAGCGTCGCACGCTCCGCCGCCGGTTCGCGCTCTGGGGAGGGATCGGCATCCTCGCGATCGGCGGTGTCGCGACGGCCGCGACGGCCGTCGTGTCGGCGCAGCACGTCACGAACACGGACGGCGTGTACTGCTTCGCCTCCGCCGAGCGCGGCGCGAACGGCGAGTTCGACATGTCCGGGGCAACGATGTACGACCCGGAGGCGCACGGCGGACGGGTGGAGAACGCGCTCGAGATGTGCCGGATGATGTGGCGGCAGGGCGTGTTCGACAAGGACCACGACCCGCTCGCCGCGACCTCCGCGCCCGGTCGGGTGCCCGCTGACCTGCAGGTGTGCGTGATGAGCGACGGGACGGCGGCCGTCGTCCCGGGGCGGCCCGGCGTGTGCCAGGCGGTCGGGCTCGCCCCGGAGAAGACCGACTGACCTCAGCCGATCGTCCCGGCCGGCCGGAACACCAGCGACTTCGTCCGGTCGTTGAACGACGGCAGGCTCGAGCAGTTCGGTGTGCAGTTGTAGCGCTGGCCGCCGTACGAGGGCGCGTCGTAGAGGGTGACCCAGCACGACGCGTACGCCTTCGCGCTGCTGATCGTGTTCTGCCACGAGGACGACAGGCTCGGGAACCCGTAGGTCGTCCCGGAGCATGAGCCGGAGCCGTAGAACGTGTAGCTCCCGCCGGAGTACCCGGCGTCCTTGTACACCGTCCCGATGATGACGGAGGCGGTGGCCGCGAGGGTGCTGCGGTTCTGGGCGGTGATTCCGGTGAGGTAGGCATCCACCTCGTCCTGCGTGTCGAAGCAGGCGGGAGCGGCGGGAGCGGCGTCGGAGCCGACGGGGTCGACGCGGACGGCGCAGTAGTCGCCGGTCTGCGCCGGGATCGGCGCCACGTCGAGCGGCGGAGTGAGCGACGGTCCGACCGCGAGGACGGCGGAGACGGCGACGGAGACGGCGGCGGAGAGAAGAAGACGCATGTGTCACCTCGATGTGCTGTGCGGCCGGGTCGGCCGCGGGTGCCGCCCCGGCGGACACCGGGGCTTACATGTGATATGTCCGTGAGAGGCGATGCGGTTCCCGGCGATGCGGTTCCCGGCGAGCGGGAACCGGGCGCGGTCACGCGGACATACCCATGCATGCGCCTGGACGTCCTCCACGGCCCGACGATCGGCGACTTCCCGGGCATCGCCACCTCCCGCCTGCTGCTGGCGGTCTACCTGGTCGTGATCGTCGTGTCGCTTGCGGTGACGGCGGCCCTCGTCGTCAGGGCCGCGCGCCGTCGGCGTGGTCCGGAGGCCGGGCGCGACGGCGGAATGGACGGCGGCGCGCGGTGATGATCACCAGTCACGAATCCGCGCGCGTCGACCCGGCCGGTATCCTCAGCGCCCTGGCCGCCGCGGGCGCGGTGATCGCATTCGGGCTCCCCGCCGCAGCGGTGCTGCTCGCCGTCGCCGCCATGCTGTTCGCGGTCGTGTCGCGCCGGCGGCTGCGGCGGGACCCGCACCTGCGCGGCAGCCGGCTCGCGCTGGCGGGCTTCCTGGTCGGCATCGGGGTCGCGCTCGTCGAGGTGACGCCTGCGCTGATCGGGCTCGTGCTGGTGCTCGTCGGCGGGAGTCCGGGTGGTTCGTGAATCCGGAGTCGGGGCGCGATCGCCGGAAATCAGCGCGCGTAACCTGTCATGTCACGATGACAACTAGCATGGCCTCATGACCGGCTTGGATCGCAGCTCGCCTCTTCCGCTGTACTACCAGCTGAAGGAGGCGCTGCTCGCCTTCTTCCAGCAGCAGGGTTTCACGCCGGGGGACCGCGTGCCCGGCGACTTCGAGCTGTGCGAGCAGTACGGCGTCTCCCGCACGGTCGTCCGCCAGGCGCTCACGGAGCTGGAGTACGACGGCGTCATCGAGCGCATCAAGGGCAAGGGCACCTTCTACGCGACGCCGAAGGTGGGCGAGGGGCTCGCCCAGTCGCTGACCGGACTCTACGAAGACGTCGCCGCACGCGGCGGCGACCTGGTGAGCGAGGTCCGGCGGCTGGAGGTGGTCCCCGCCGACCCGCGGCTCGCTGCTGAGCTCGAGATCGGTCCCTACCAGCCGGTGGTGGTGCTGGAGCGGCTGCGGATCGTGGACGGGCAGCCGTGGGCGCTCACCATCACGCATGTCCCGTTCGACCTGGCGCCCGGGCTGCTGGAGAAGGATTTCTCGCACGAATCCCTGTACGCCGTGCTGGAGGGCGAGTTCGGCATCAGGCTCGCCCGCGGTCACCGTTCGATCGAGGCGGCGCTCGCGACGAAGTCCGTCGCGGAGCTGCTGGGTGTGGCAACCGGGTCACCACTGCTCGTGCTGCGGAGCGTCAGCCGGGATGAGGCGGGCCGTCCGGTCGAGAGTTTCGTCGCGTTCCACCGCGGCGACCGCAGTCGCTTCGAGGTCGACCTCACCAGGGGTCCGAACGGGGGAGCCGGAGCTGCTCCGCTCGTCATCGTGACCGACTCGAGCGCGCGGGGCGACGCCGCCCTGGTCTGATCCTACCGGGATGAGTGGCCGGCGCACGATCCCGGTGAAGACTCCTCCACAGGTGTTGTGTTCGGTGAGGTTATCCACAGGAGGAAGTGCTGGTCAGGGATGGTTTCTGGCTGGTTCGAATGTCGGTGGTGTCTGGTTGGGTTGAACCATGACCAGTACGGAGGCCGCAGCGCTCGCAGATGCGCTTGCCGGGTTCACCAGCCCGGAGACGCTGGGCCGTGACGCCCTCCTGTCGGCGGTGGATGTGCTGGGTGAAGTGCAGGCGGTGCTGGATGCGGTGAAGCTCCGGGTGGCGGGTGAGCTTGTCGCCCGCGGCGCGGTGGTCGGGTTGGAGAACCCGGTCACCCGGGCCGGTCACACCCAGCCGGCGGGGGTGTTGGAGGAGCGGTGGGGTGTCGGCCGGGCGGCGGCGCGACAGTACTGTGTCGTCGGGGAAGCGGTGGCTGCGCGCCAGAGTCTTGCCGGTGAACCGTTACCGCCCCGACTGCCTGCGCTTGCGGCATCGCTTCTCAGTGGTGGTGTGAGTGTGGATCAGGCGGGTGTGATTGTTCGGGAGCTGGTGAAGGCGGCACCCGGATGCAGTCCCGCCGACCTCGCTCTGGGTGAGCGTGTCCTGGTGGAGCAGGCGCACGGTCTGACGGTCACCGAACTGCGGGTCCTGGCCGGGCATGTGCGGGACCGGCTGGATGCGGACGGGATCGAACCACGGGAAGAGCGGCAGCGTCGCTGCAGATCCCTGACGATCAGCACCACGGAGGACGGGATGACCCACGTGGACTGGTACCTGGACCCGGAGTCCGCCGGGTATGTGGTTACCGCGATCGACGCCCACGTCGCCGCCCAGTTGCGGGCGGTCCGGTTCCAGGAGGTGTGCGCCGAACCGGAACTCGCGGTGCCGGAGGACACGCGCACGATCGCGCAATTGCGATCGGATGCCGCCACCGAGGTGTTCCGTCATGTCGCCGCCTGCACCGCCCCTGCCGAGGCGGGGAAGCCGCCGGTGACGGTGGTTGTCCGCATCGACTGGGAGGCCTTGCGCTCGGGTGTCGGGACGGGTGAGATCGACGGTGTCCGTTCCCCGGTGAGTGCGGGTACGGTGCGGCGGATGGCCGCCGACGCGAACCTGATCCCGGTGGTCCTCGGCGACGACTCCCAGGTGCTGGACCTGGGTCGGGCGCGTCGCCTGTTCACCACCGCGCAGCGGATCGCGTTGGCCGAACGTGACGGCGGCTGCGCCTGGCCGGCGTGTCCACACCCACCCGCCTACACCGAGGCACACCACCTCCGCTGGTGGACCAAGGATGGTGGGAGCACCGACCTGAACAACGGGATCCTGTTGTGCAGCAGCCACCATCACCGCATCCACGACGACGGCTGGGACATCCAGGTGCGTGACAACGTGCCCTCCTTCATCCCACCCTCACACATCGACCCCCACCGGAGACCGCGAAGAGGCGGCCGCGTCCAACTACCCGAGAACACACGCGCCGCATGAGAGGGGGTGAGCGCTCATCGCCTGCAGGCCCCATTTGCGATAGTTGTCATTACAGGACTACAGTGGCCGCATTGTCACAACAGGTTCAAGGAAGCACATGACACAGTTCGCCACCCCGCCGCTGCGGCCCTTCTCGATCACCCTCGACCGTTCCTCGGTCACGCTGTCCCCGCTCGGGCCGACGCTGGTGCGGCGTCTGAGCGACCTGGAGCACCTCTTCGCCGACGAGGACGCCTGGCGGGCGGGCGTCGACGGAGGCGACCCCGTCGTCTACACCGTTGCATCCACTCCCGTCCCGGAGGCACCGCAAGAGCTCCCGCAGTCGATCACCACGATCCAGCCGGGCGACGTGTCCGGCGAGTTCTACTTCACCAAGGGCCACCAGCACCCGGTCGCCGAGGGCGAGATCTACCTGGGCCTCGAGGGTGAGGGCGGCCTGCTCATGTTCGACGGCACCGACGTCGTCTTCCTCGAGATGGGCGTCGACCGCATCGGCTACATCCCCCCGGGCTGGGCACACCGCAGCGTCAACGTCGGCTCCGATCCCTACAGCTTCCTGGCCGTCTACCCCGGCGGCGCCGGCCACGACTACGGCTGGGTGCTCGAGCACGGCTTCGGCAGCCGCGTCTATGCGGGAGCCGCAGCACCGGAGCTCCGGCCCTACCGAACGTCCGGATCCATCGTCCGGTAACCCCTGCACCACCCAGCAATCCCCGAACCGAGAACAAAGGAGTCTCCCTTCATGGCACAGACATCAACCCGGCGCTGGCCGGTCATCGTCGCGATCGTGGCCGTGGTCGCGCTCGCCGTCGGCCTCGTCGCCGGCCGCTTCATCTTCGGCGGAAACAGCTCGTCCGCGGCGTCGGCGGACAGCAAGGACACCGTCGCCGGCACCAAGATCGACGTGATCACCAAGGCGACCCAGAGCGACTTCTGGCAGTCGATGCTCGCCGGATCGAAGGCCGCAGGTCAGGACCTCGGCGTCGACATCAAGCTCACCGGACCGACCGCGGAGACGGACATCGACCAGCAGGTCTCGATGGTCGAGGACTCGATCACCCGCCAGGTCGACGCCATCGTCCTCGCCGCCAACTCCTCCACCGCGCTCAACGCGGTCATCGACAAGGCGCGCAAGGCCGGCATCAAGGTCATCACGGTCGACAACGCTGTGACGACGAAGTCCGAGGGCTTCATCGGCACCGACAACATCAAGGCAGGCCAGCAGGCCGGCGAGAAGATGTGCGCGCTGATCACCGCGCAGGGCAAGCCCAAGGGCGACATCCTGTACGAGTCCGCCGCCTCCGGCCAGCAGGTGCTCGTCGACCGCAAGGACGGCTTCGTCGCCGGCCTCGCCGCCAAGTGCCCCGACGCCAAGATCGTGCAGACCCTGGTCAACGACAACGACCTGAACAAGGCCGTCAGCCAGGTCACCGACGTGATGAACGCGCAGCCGAACCTCGCCGGCGTCTTCGCCGACAACAACACCTCCGGCACCGGCGCCGCCCGCGCCGTCGCTGCGAAGAGCGGCACGAAGGTCCAGGTCGTGGCGTTCGACTCCGACCCGGCCGAGGTGGACGCCGTCAAGAGCGGATCCATCGGCGGCATCATCGTGCAGAACCCGTTCTTCTTCGGCTACCAGGGCGTGGTCGAGGCCGCGATGGCGGCCGCGGGCAACCAGCCGCCGGTCAAGCTCGACCCGGGCGCGGTCGTCGTCGACAAGTCCAACGTCGACGACGCGTCGCTGAAGTCGCTGCTGAACCCGGCCAAGGAGACGGGCAAGTAATCCCGATGGCCCCCGCAACCTCCAACGGCGCCTCCCCGGAGCTCCCCCGCTCCGGGGCGGCGCCCCTGGTGAGCCTGCGCCAGGTCTCCAAGGACTACGGTCGCGTGCACGCGCTCGACGCGGTGACGATCGACCTGCTGCCCGGCGAGGTGCACTGCCTCGCCGGCGAGAACGGCGCGGGCAAGTCCACGCTGATCAAGGTGCTCACCGGCGCGGTTCCCCGCACCTCCGGCGACTACCTCGTCGGCGGCGACGACGTGCCCGTGCAGGTGTCTCCCACCCAGATGCGCGACCGAGGCATCGGCGTGGTCTACCAGGAGCTCAGCCTCTTCCCCGAGCTGAGCGTGCTCGACAACCTGCTGATGGGCTCGTACTCGAGTGTCGGAGGCTATCTGCGCGGCGCCCGCAACCGGGAGACGGCGCGGGAGCACCTGCGCCGCGTCGGACTCGAGGACCTCTCGCTGCACGCGCTCGTCTCCGACCTCCCCACCGCCACCCGGCAGCTCGTGGAGATCGCCCGCGTGCTCGGGCACGAGGCCGACCTCGTCATCTTCGACGAGCCCACCACCGCGCTGTCGGAGCACGAGGCGGGAGAACTGCTCAGCCGCATCGCACAGCTGCGCGACGCGGGCATCGGCATCCTCTACGTGACCCACCGCATCGAGGAGATGTTCGAGATCGGCGACCGCGTCAGCGTGATGCGCGACGGCCGGCTGGTCGAGACCAACCCGATGAGCCACTACACGCCCGAGTCGCTGGTGGAGGCGATGGTCGGCCGGTCGCTCGAGGACCTCTACCCGGGCGAGCGCACGCAGCCCGGCGAGCCGGTGCTGGAGCTCGACGAGCTCGGCGTCGCCGGGTACGCCCGGCCGGTGTCGCTCACCGTTCGCGGCGGCGAGATCGTCGGCGTTGCCGGGCTGCTCGGCAGCGGCCGGAGCGAGATCCTCCGCGCCGCCTTCGGCGCCGACCCCAGCAGCGGCGGCCGCGTCCGCGTCGCCGGCCGCGACGCCAATGTCTCCCGCCCCGGCGCGGCCGCCGCGTCCGGCATCGGGATGCTCACGGAGGATCGCAAGGAGTCCGGCATCTTCCCCGAGCTGTCGATCCGCGAGAACATCACGGTCGCCGGCTACCGCGGCATCGGGCGAGCCGGCTGGCTCTCCGGCCGCCGTATCGACCAGTACGTCGAGAAGGCCCTGCGCGGTCTGCGGGTCAAGTACAACTCGCTGGACGACCCGATCACCTCACTCTCCGGCGGCAACCAGCAGAAGGTGCTCATCGCACGCTGGATGGGCCTCGGCGCTCGCGCGCTGCTGCTCGACGAGCCGACCAAGGGTGTCGACGTCGGCGCCAAGGCCGACATCTATGCGGCGATCGCCGAGATGGCGGCGAACGGGATGGGCTTCCTCGTCGTCTCGTCCTACCTTCCGGAGCTGATCGGGCTCTGCGACCGCATCCTCGTCGTCAAGGACCACGCGATCGTGGCCGACCTGCGCGCCGACGAGGCGACGGAGGAGTCGATCATGCAGCTGGCGAGCATCGACACCGCCCACGCGTTCGCGCCGGAAGACCTCACCTCATCCATCACCGCTATCTCAGGGACGGAGGCCGACGATGGCCGCTAGCCGCGGGGGCACAGCCCTCACCCGCTTCTTCAAGACGAACGCGAGCGGGTTCGCGATCGTCTTCGTGCTCGCCGTGATCCTCGCGCTCACGACGGACACCTTCCTCACGCCGACGAACCTGGACAGCCTCGGCCGCCAGGTCTCGATCTACGCGATCATCGCGGCCGGCCAGCTGCTGGTCATCCTGACCGGCGGCATCGACCTCGCGGTCGGTTCCGTCGTCGGCCTCACCGGCATCGTCGTCGCGCAACTCGTCTTCCAGACCACCAGCGGCGGCAGCGTCGTCGTCGGCGTGGTCGTCGCGCTGCTGGCGGGCGCGTTCAGCGGTCTGCTGACCGGCCTGCTCGTCGCCTTCCTGCGCATCCCCCCGTTCATCGCGAGCCTCGGGATGATGGGCATCGCCCGCGGCGTCGCCCTGCTGCTCTCGGGCGGCCGCACGGTCCAGCCGCTCCCGGACGCCTTCGAGCAGATCGCCGGAGGGGACGTGTTCGGCGTCAGCAACCTGATCATCTTCACGATCGTGGTGATGGTCATCGTCTCCATCGTCCTCGCGAAGACCACCTGGGGGCGCTACGTTCACGCGATCGGCTCGAACGCGGAGTCCGCCCGCCTGTCGGGCGTGCCGGTGAAGGGCGTACTGGTCAGCGTCTATGCGGCCTCCGGACTCCTCGCCGGGTTCGGCGGCATCCTGCTCGCCTCGCGCCTGAACAACGGTGTCCCGACCGCGGGCGAGGGCTACGAACTGCAGGCGATCGCGGCCTGTGTGATCGGCGGCGCCAGCCTGTTCGGCGCTCGCGGCACCGCGGTCGGCGCTCTGATCGGTGCACTCATCGTCGGGATGCTGAACAACGGCGGCAGCCTGCTCGGAATCGACCCGTTCTGGCTGCAGATCGCCATCGGCGTCCTCATCCTCGCGGCAGTCGCCGTCGACCAGCTCCCGAAGTGGCTGCCGGCCCTCACCGGACGCTCAGGCGGCCGGGAGCCGGACACCGCCGAGCCTGCGAAGCTGGCGGAAGCCACCACCGGCGGAGGGAGAGACGAATGATCATCGCGCACGACCTCGGGACGACCGGCAACAAGGCGTCCCTGCACGAGGACGACGGCACGCTGGTCACGGCGGTCACCGCTCGCTACGGCACGCACTTCGCCGCCGGCGGGGTCGCCGAGCAGGACCCGGAGGACTGGTGGAGGGCGGTCGTCGAGGCGACCACCGCCCTGCTCGCGCACGACGCCGCGGCGGGACGCACCGTCACCGCGGTCAGCTTCAGCGGCCAGATGATGGGCGCGGTGTTCCTCGATGAGGGCTACCGTCCCGTTCATCCCGCGATCATCTGGGCGGACACCCGCAGTTCGGCGCAGTGCGAGCGCCTGGCGGATGCCATCGGCAGGGAGCGCGGGTACCGGATCACCGGTCACCAGTTCAACCCGACCTATTCCGCGTCCAAGATCATGTGGCTGGCCGAGCACCGGCCGGACGTCTACGCCCGGGTGCGGCACATCTGCCTCGCGAAGGACTTCGTCGTGCAGCGGCTCACCGGCCGCCTCGTCACCGACCCGTCCGACGCGTCGAGTACGAACGCGTTCGACCAGCTGCGCGGCGAATGGTCCGACGAGATCCTCGACGCGGCGGGCATCGACCGCGCACTGCTGCCCGAGGTGGTCCCCTCGACGACGGTCGTCGGCGGGATGCGCAGGGACGCGGCAGAGGCGATGGGGCTTCCCGAGGGCACGCCGGTCGTCCTCGGCGGCGGCGACGGCCCGATGGCGGCGCTCGGCACCGGCATCGTCGAGCCGGCCGACGGCGCCTACGCCTACCTCGGCACATCGTCCTGGGTCTCGATGTCGGCGACGCAGCCGTTGCATGACCCGCAGATGCGCACGATGACGTTCACGCACGTCGTCCCTGGCCACTACGTTCCCACGGCGACCATGCAAGCCGGCGGCGGCTCGCTCCAGTGGATCGCGGAGCTGCTGGAGCCGTCCGCCGACTCCGCAACATTCGACCGACTCGTCGGCGACGCGTCGACGGCGTCCGCGTCGGGAGAAGGCCTGTACTTCCTGCCCTACCTGCTCGGCGAGCGCTCGCCGTACTGGAACCCGGACGCGCGCGGCGCGTTCGTCGGGCTCTCCCGCCACCACGACCGCAGCCACCTGGTGCGCGCGGTGCTCGAGGGCGTCGCGTTCAACCTGCTGACCTGCGTCGATGCGTTCCGCGAGTCCGGTGCGCCGGTCGAACGTGTGGACGCCATCGGCGGCGGGGCGAACTCCGATGCGTGGCTGCAGCTCATGGCCGACATGTGGGGCGCGACCGTGCGCCGCCGCAGCATCGTCGACGAGGGCAACAGCCTCGGCGCTGCCGTCGTGGCGGGTGTCGGTGCCGGGGTCATCCCCGATCTCGGCGCCTCCCGCGCGCTGTCCGAGGTGACCGCCGAGTTCCGGCCGGACCCGGTGCGGCACGCCGAGTACGTGCAGCGTCACGAGGCGTTCGTGGACGCGTACGCGCGACTCGAGCCGTGGTTCGCCGCGCGCGCCGCCGAGGCTCGCGGATGAGCGGCACGGTCCTGGTCACGAGCCGGTCGTTCGGCTCGGGGGAGCTCGACCTCGTCGCGACGCTGGAGCGTGCCGGATGCGAGGTGGTCTTCGGCGACCCGCACCACGAGGCGGGGGCGCTCGCGCCCGCGCTCGCCAGGGCTGACGCCTGGATCGCGGGGACGGCACCGGTCACCGCCGAGCTGCTGGACCACGCGCCGGAGCTGAGGGTCGTCGCACGCTACGGCGTGGGCTTCGACGCCGTGGACCTCGGAGCCGCCGAGGAGCGCCGCATCGTCGTGACGAACACCCCGGGCGCCAACAGCGCCTCCGTCGCCGACCTCGCAGTGGCACTGCTGCTCGGCGGCCTGCGCACCGTGGCGGTCGGCGACCGGGCGGTGCGCGGGGGTGACTGGTCGGCCGTTCGCGGGCGGGAGATCGACGGGCTGGAGGTCGGCGTCGCCGGCTTCGGCCGCATCGGGAGGCTCTTCGCGGAACGCATCCACGCCCTCGGCGCTCGCGTGCTCGCCTACGACCCGTACCTCAGCGTCGACGAGACGCTTCCCCACGGCTACCGCCGGGCGGAGGACGTCGCCGAACTCGCCGCGTGCGGCGCCGTCTCCCTCCACGCGCCGGGCGGATCCACGGTGGTCGACGCGGCGTGGCTCGGCCGCGCCGACGGCCTCGCGCTCGTGAACACCGCCCGCGCCGACCTGGTGGACGAGGACGCCGTGGCGGCAGCGCTCCGCGACGGCCGGCTGTCCTCCTACTCGGCCGACACCCTCGCCTCCGAGGCGGTCGGCGCCTCCCGCGGTGCGCTCCTGGCCGACGACCTCGCCGGACGCGTCGTCGTGACGCCGCACCTGGGCGCCCAGACCGTCCAGGCGATCGACCGGATGGGATCGGGAGCCGTCGCCAACGTGCTCGCCGTGCTGGCGGGCGAGACGCCCCCGAACCCGGTCACCCCCCTCCCCGCACGAAAGGTCTCCTCGTGAAGCTCTCCCTCTCGCGCCTCAGCGCCGCCGGCGTCATCGCCGTCGTCCGGGCGCCCTCCGCCGACTCCGCCGTCGAGGCCGCGCACGCGCTCGCGGAGGGCGGCGTGACCGGCATCGAGATCACCTACTCCACCCCCGACGCCGCCACGGCGATCCGCCGGATCGCCGATGAGCTCGGCGACGCCGTGCTGCTGGGCGCGGGGACCGTCCGCACCGCGACCCAGGCGGCGGAGTCCGCCGACGCGGGTGCGAGCTTCCTCGTCGCGCCGGGCTTCCGGCCGACGCTGGCCGAGGCGATGGCCGCGACCGGCCTCACCACGATGATCGGCGCGATCACGCCCAGTGAGGTGATGGCGGCGGAGGAGAGCGGCGCGGACGTGGTCAAGCTCTTCCCTGCTGGGCTCTTCGGACCGGCGCTCGTACGCAACCTCCGCGGTCCGTTCCCCGACGTGCCGTTCATGCCGACCGGAGGCGTCACGGCCGCGAACATCGGAGACTGGGTGGCCGCCGGCGTCGTGGCCGTCGGCGCCGGGAGCGACCTCGTCTCCTCGTCCGACCTGGCGGCGGGCCGGTACGACGCGATCACCGCGAAAGCCCGTGAGTTCGCGTCCGCATACCGCGCCGCCACCGAGGAGGTGGCCGCATGATCGACCACGGCAGGATGGGGTTCGTCGGCGTCGACACGGCGCACTCCTCCATCCAGAAGGTGTTCCCGCTGTGGGCCGACCACCTCGGGCTGCCCTCGCGCGAGCTCCGCGGTTTCGACATCCCGCTCGGCGCGCCCGACGCGGTCTACCGAGAGGTCGTCGAGCGCATCCGGGACGACGACGGCCAGGCCGGCGCGCTCGTCACGACGCACAAGATGCGTGTCTTCGAGGCGGCGGGCGACCTCTTCGACGAGGTGGATGCGTTCGCGCGCGCCTGCGGAGAGGTCTCGTCCATCGCGAAGCGCGGCG
Organism: Leifsonia sp. NPDC080035; assembly: GCF_040050925.1. Classification (NCBI taxonomy): domain Bacteria; kingdom Bacillati; phylum Actinomycetota; class Actinomycetes; order Micrococcales; family Microbacteriaceae; genus Leifsonia; species Leifsonia sp. NPDC080035. Next base: position 1,878,119 of record NZ_CP157390.1, read on the forward strand.
ACCGGCTGGCCGGCGCGGCGAAGGACCCGATCACGGTCGGGCTCGCGCTCGACGACGTGGTCCCCCCGACATACTTCGCCGACTCCGGCGCCGAGCTCGTCTGCCTCGGAGCCGGGGGATCGGGCGTGGCGCTCAGCTGGCACCTCGCGCACCGCGAGGACACGCCGTCCACGGTCACCCTGGTCGGGCGCACGCAGCGCTCGCTCGACCACGCCCGCGAGATCCACGAGCGCGGCGGCATCGACACCTCCCGCTTCGTCTATCACGCGCTCGACGATGCCGACCCGCTCGGCGACGCGACGGCACTGGTGAGCGCCGCGGGTGACGGCGCGGTCATCGTCAACGCGACCGGGCTCGGCAAGGACCGTCCGGGATCGCCGCTTGCGGACGACGTGCTTTTCCCCACTCGATCCCGGGTCTGGGAGTTCAACTACCGCGGGTCTCTCGAGTTCTTGCACCAGGCCCGTGCTCAGGAGCGGGAGCGCGGGCTGACGGTGGTGGACGGCTGGGTGTACTTCATCCACGGCTGGTCGCAGGTGGTGGCGGACGTGTTCGACATCCCGATGCCGCCCAGCACCGTCGCCGAGCTGGCAGAGATCGCGTCGTCGGTGCGATGAACGGGCTCGTCCGCACGGTCCTGGGCGACGTGGAACCGTCCGCCGTGGGCGCGCTCGACTATCACGAGCACCTGTTCCACGCGAGCCCGCTGCTGCCGGGGGAGGACCTCGCGGACGAGGAGGCCGCCACCGCCGAGTGCGCATCCTTCCTCGCGTCCGGGTTCGCGGGGCTGATCGAGGCGACGCCGTTCGGGCTCGGCCGCCGCCCGGAGGCGCTGGCCCGGATCGCCGAGGCGACCGGAGCGGCCGTGGTCGCGTCCACCGGTCGTCATCGCGACGCGCACTACCGCGACTCCGCGGTCGACGACCTGGACCTCGCGGCGCTGTTCGTCCGCGAGCTCTCCGAGGGCATCGCCGCGGACGACGCCGACCCGGACGGGCGTCGGGCGTCCCGCCCGGGCGGCGAGCCGGTCCGCGCCGGCCAGGTGAAGATCGGCATCGACTACTGGCGGATCAGCGCGCCGGAGCGCACAGCGATCGCCGCCGCCGGTGTGGCGCACCGCGAGACCGGGGCTCCGGTGATGGTGCACACCGAGCGCGCGAGCGCGGTGTTCGAGCTGCTCGGCCTCCTGGCGGCGGAGGGCGTGGCCGCCTCCCGGGTCGCCATCGCTCACGCCGACCGCAACCCCGATCCCGGTCTGCACTCCGAGATCGCCGCGACCGGAGCGCACCTCGGCTACGACGGCGCGGCCCGGCTGCGGGACTGGCCGGAGTCCGTGCTGCTCGACTGCCTGGCCGCAGTGGTCGAGGCCGGCCACGGCGACCGGGTTCTGGTCGGCGGCGACGTGGCGCGCGCGTCCAGCTGGCGGTCGCTCGGCGGGATGCCGGGGGTCGCCTACCTCGGCGAACGATACGTGCCGCGGATGCGACGCCGGATCGGCGACGCCGCGGTCGACCGCATCCTGATCGAGAACCCGGCCCGCTACCTCGCCTGGAGCCGCGGATGACGACGACGCTGATCGCCACCTTCACCGCTCTCCCCGGCCACCGGGACGACGTCGCGGGCCTGATCGACGGGTTCGCCGCGGTGGTCCGCGCCGAACCGGGCAACCTGGTCTTCGAGCCGTTCACCCGCACCGCCGACGACCACGACTTCGTGGTCTACGAGCAGTACCGGGACGAGTCCGCCTTCCAGGCGCACCTCGCCAATCCCGCTGGGCCGGCGTTCAACGCCGAGCTCGCCCGGCACATCGTCGGCGGCGGATCGGCTCTCGACTTCCTGACGCCGGTCGACGAATCCGGCACAGGGTCCGAGCCGTGAGCGCCGCGTCGACCGGCTACCGCCTGTACGCGGACAGCGCGGACGAGGCCGCCGTCGGGGCGTTGCTCGACGCGGGCGTCGTCGCAGGGGTCACCACCAACCCGACCATCCTCCGTCGTGCCAGTTTCGGACCGGCGGACATCCCGCGCCTGCACGCGAGGTGGACGGCCGCCGGCGCCCG